>NZ_JAVFXA010000075.1:0-659 GCF_040981195.1 Kocuria oxytropis
GCATCAGATGTCTTCAATGTTGCTATATCAGCAGTGTTTGTAGCAATAGAAGTAGTGTGTCCAGATACTGTAGGTTGTAAGGCAGCAATGTTTGTAGTATTAGTTCCTACATTAGTGTTTGTAGAAACAAATTTAGCATCAACTTCAGTCTTGTTGTAAATATCTGATGTAGAAATGATTCTTGGGTTTTCAACTTTCAGGAAACCATTGTCAGCATATGCTTTTGCCTGTGATAGCATAGAAGCATCTTGTGCATCAACATAAGTCAAATCAGCCTTGTCATCAATCTGAGCTTGCATTTGTCCAAGTTTAACGGTAGTTTCATCCTTAACTTGTGAAATCAATCAACCGGTAGCTGTATAGATTGCAGTGTCAAATACACCTGTAGAAGCAACTATTACAAGAATAGCATCATTTAGGTTTGGTTTAACATCAACTGATTCAACCGGATTGGCAGTCAGTCTTACGTCATTTCCGTTCAAGTCCTGCACTATGATACCAATTGTGTTGTACGCATTGTTCAAATCAGCAGATGATGGCAGCAAATCAGTTTCTGATTGCAGTGTTCATTTAGTGTTTTCTGGAGCATTGGCAAAGTATTTTGCAACATTGACAACTTCAGCATATGTTGGAATAACAGTCTTTTGCCCATCCACATA
>NZ_JAVFXA010000010.1:0-167820 GCF_040981195.1 Kocuria oxytropis
AACAAGCGGATGATCGTCATGGACGACATCTACGACGAGTTCGTCGCCGAGCTGACCCGCCAGGCCGCCGCGCTGGTGCCCGGCGACCCGTCCGCCGAGGACGAGGGCACCTACGCCCCGATGGCCTCCCGCGCCGCCGCCGAGCACCTGGCCGCCCAGCTCCGCGAGGCCGTGGACGCCGGGGCGACCCTGCACACCGGCGGGACCCTCGCCGAGGGCCCCGGGGCGTACCTGGCCCCGGCCGTGCTCACCGGGATCACCCCGGACATGGCCGCCCACCACCAGGAGCTCTTCGGCCCTGTGGCCGTGGTCTACCGGGTGGCCGACGACGACGAGGCGCTCGCCCTGGCCAACGACACCCCCTACGGCCTCGGCGGGGCCGTCTTCAGCACCGACCCCGACCGGGCGCGCCGGGTGGCCGAGGGCCTGGACTCGGGCATGGCCGCCGTCAACGCCGCCGAGGCCGAGGGCGCCGAGATGCCCTTCGGCGGGGTCAAGCGCTCCGGCTACGGCCGGGAGCTCGGCCCGCTGGGCATGGACGAGTTCGTCAACAAGCGGCTGCTGTACGTCAACGACCGGCCCGCCGGGCAGGACTGACCACCGGCGCCCGTCACGGCTCCGACGCCCTCGTCCCGTTCCGTCCGCTCCACGCACCACCCCGCGCACCCGCCCCACCCCGCTCACCCACCCCTTGGAGGACCACCCATGACCCCCCGCAGGACCACCGCCCGCGCCGTGCTCGAGACGCTCCGCGGCTACGGCGTCGACACCGTCTTCGGCATCCCCGGGACCCACTCGCTCGAGTTCTACCGGCCGCTGCGGGAGCTGGGCATCCGCGCCGTGACCACGCGCCACGAGCAGGGCGCGGCGTACGGCGCGGACGGGTGGAGCCAGGTCTCCGGGCTGCCGGGGGTCGTCATCACCACGTCCGGGCCGGGCCTGCTCAACTCGCTGTCCGGGGCCGCCACGGCCTACGCCGAGTCCCGGCCCATGATCCTGCTCTCCCCGGGCCGGCCCGTGGGCCACGACTTCCGGGACATCGGCTCGCTGCACGAGACGAAGAACCCGTCCGCCGCCGTGGACGCGATCGTCGGCCGCAGCCGCCGGGTGACCAGCGGAGCGGAGGCCGTGACCATGGTCCACGACGCCTTCCGGGACTTCGCCCACTCCCGTCCGCGGCCGGTGCACATCGAGATCCCGCTGGACGTGCTGGAGGCCGAGCTCGACTACACCGACCGGCAGGTGGCGCCGCGCCCGCTCGGCGCCCCGCAGCCGGCCCCGGTCGAGGACGTGCACCGCGCCGCCGAGGCGCTGCGGGCGGCCGAGCACCCCGTGATCCTCGCCGGCGGGGGCTCGCTGGCCGCCGGCGGGAAGCTCCTCGAGCTCGCCGAGCTGCTGGAGGCCCCGGTGATCACCACGACCAACGGCAAGGGCGCGATCCCCGAGCGGCACCGCCTGGCACTGGGCGCCGACCTGCGGCTGTCCACCGCGCACGAGTTCCTGCGTTCGGCCGACGCCCTGCTGGTGATCGGCTCGAAGGTGGGCGAGGCGGAGCTGTGGGGCGGGGACATCACGCCCCGGGGGCCGGTCGTGCGCGTGGACATCATGCGGGACCAGATGCTGTGCAACCTCGACCCGGACATCGAGCTGCCCGGCCACTCCGCGGCCGTGGTCCCGCAGCTCCTCGAGGCGATCGGCCCGCTCGCTCCGCGCCCCGCCCGCGACCTCACCGAGGTCTTCGCCCGGCTCGACGACGAGGGCCGCCGCACCGCGCCGGAGCTCGCCGCGCTCAACGAGACGATCATGGCCGTGGTGCCGGAGGACACCATCATCGGCGGCGACTCCTCCCAGGTCACGTATCTGGGCTCCACCACGTTCTTCCGCGCCCAGCTCCCGCACTCCCTGCTCTACATGGGGACCTACGCGACCCTCGGCTACGGCCTGCCGGCCTCGATCGGGGCGAAGCTCGCCGCCCCGCACCGGCCCGTGCTGTGCCTCGTGGGCGACG
Source organism: Kocuria oxytropis (assembly GCF_040981195.1). Classification (NCBI taxonomy): domain Bacteria; kingdom Bacillati; phylum Actinomycetota; class Actinomycetes; order Micrococcales; family Micrococcaceae; genus Kocuria; species Kocuria oxytropis. The sequence goes on from NZ_JAVFXA010000010.1 coordinate 2,009, forward strand.
GCGCCCTGATGTTCTCGGTCCAGGAGCTGATGACCGCCGTGGAGCTCGGCGTGGACCTGCCCGTCGTGTGCGTGGACAACGGCGGCTACGGCGAGATCCGGCAGAACATGACCGACCGGGACATCGACCCGCTCGCCGTGGACCTGCGGCAGCCGGACTGGGCGGCGCTGGCGGAGGCCTTCGGGGCGGTCGGGCTCGAGGCCACCCGGGAGAACCTCGCCGAGAAGGTCGTCGAGGCGCTCGCGGTGAAGGGCCCGAGCCTCGTGCACCTGCGGCTCTGAGCCGGCAGCCCGGCGCATCACGCGGCGGTCTCGATCGGCGCAGAGTTCTCCCGGAGGCTCCGTGGAGGATCCGCAGAATCGGGTGTCGCCCCTGGTGAAGGCTCAGAAAGCATGCTTACGGTGGATAGGCACGCAGCCGGATCCCGGTGCCTCGTCACCGATCCACCGGACCGGCGACCATGGCCAACACCAGGAGGCACATCATGAGCACGCGTGAACACCGGAGCACCCGCAGGGCCGCCGCGAGCGTCCTCGCCGTCGCCGCGCTCGGACTCGCCGGATGCGGCAACGGCGGGTCCGAGACGGGCACCGACGTCGAGGACGTCCAGGAGAGCGAGGTCATGGAGTCCTCGCCCGCCCCCCAGGAGAGCGCGGAGACCCCCGCGGACGTCGTCGCCCCGTACAACGGCGCCTACACCCAGGACTTCGCCGACGACCAGGCGCTCTACGAGGGCCAGGAGGTGACCCTCACCGGCGAGGTCGAGGACGTCGTCTCACCGAACGCGCTGCAGCTCTCCGACCCGAACGACGTGGAGCTGGGCTCGCTGCTCGTGCTGCACGATTCCGCCCTGCCGGAGCTGGAGGACGGTGCCCTGGTGGAGGTCACCGGCACGCTCCAGGCCTCGCTGGACGTGGCCGCCGCCGAGGAGGACCTCGGCGTGGACCTCGGCGACGAGCTCTCCGACATGGAGGGCGAGAGCTACGTCGACGCCTCGAGCGTCACCGTGACCCAGCAGGAGGAGTGAGGCCGCACCCCGTCACCGAGGGACCAGGTCCGGCGGAGCGTCCTGAGCGCTCCCCGCGTCCCGGCCCCTCGGCCTGCCGGGGCGCGACCGCTCAGCGCGCGTCCGTTCGGCGCGGGACCTGGTCCTCCGGCAGCTCGGCGACCGGGGCGAGGACCACGTCCTGGATCTTCCAGTCCAGGTCCGTGCACCGCCGCCGGGCTGCCGCGAGCTGATCGAGCGTCGGCAGCGCGCCGGCCACGGGGACCAGGAATCCCTCGACGTGGAAGACGTGGCCCTCGTCGCGGACCCGGACGCCGACGTCGAGCACCCACGGCTGCTGGCGCAGCACCGTCTCCACCTCCTGGATGAGGGGGTGGGGCACGGCGTCGTCGTAGGTCGTGGCCCGGGAGTCCATGAGGTCGGCCACGGAGCCCCGGAGGTTGCTGACGCCGTCCGCGACGATCGAGGTGGAGACCACGAGCGCCGCAACCGCGTCCGCCCACCACAGGCCCATCCCGATGCCCAGGACGCCGGCGGCCGTGGCGAGCCCGGTCATCCAGTCCGCCTTGTTCATGTCGGCGTCGGCGAAGAGCACCTTGTCGTGCAGCTGCTCCGCCAGCTTCGTCTTCATCCGCCCCAGGACCACGGGCGGGATGCTGGAGGCCACCATGACGGCGACCATGGGCCAGCCCGCCCACACCGGGACGCCGAGGACGGTGAGCACCCCGATCGGCGGCCGGTCCCCGGTCAGCAGCGCCGTCCCGGCGTCGGCCACCAGGGAGGCCCCCATGCCCAGCAGCGCGACCGCCGCCACGAGGTGGCCCACGCCCACGGCCCGGTGGTAGCCGTAGGGGTGCCGCGCGGTGGGCGGCCTCCGGGCGAGCCGGGCGGCCACCAGGAACGCGATCGGCGGGAGGAGGGAGAGCATGTCCTCGACCCAGGCGGTCCGCATGGCCTGGGACTGACCGGCCACCAGCCCCACGGCCGCGATGATGAGCACGAGCACCCCGATGGTGGTCCACTCGAGGCGCACCGCGCGCCGCAGCGTCCCCGACTGCTCCTCGGTGAGCTCGGTCGCCCCGAACCTGGCCGCCTCCGGTGCGCGCCTCACCGTCCCTCCTCCCGTGCCACGAGGAACGTCTCCAGCTCGGTGAGGAAGCCGTTCTCGCCCAGCCGGGTGGCGAGCACGAGCTTCTCGGTGCGGCCGTCCCAGGTCCGGATCTCCGTGTGCGGGCGGGTCAGGGCCGCGTGCTGCTCCCACGGGGAGTCGGCGGTCAGGCCCGCGACGACGACGTCGAGGTCGCCGCCCTCGAGCGAGCGGATCAGGTGGCTCTCGCTGCCGGGGTACCACACGACCTCGGCGTCGACCCGCTCGGCGAACTCCTCGACGAGCTCGACCTCGAGCCCGGAGGGCCGGCCGCTGTCGGCGACCTCCGTCCAGGGCGGGCTCTCCGAGACCCCGGCCCGCAGCTCACCGCCGCGCACCCGCTCCAGGGTGCCCTCCGGGTCCCTCGGGAACCCGGGACCGCACCCCGTGGCCAGGACCGCGAGCAGCGCGGCCACCGCGAGCGAACGTGCGATCACCGACATCGCACCACGACCTTCCCGAGCACCGGAGCGGTCCCCGCGGACCGCTGCTCTCCGGGATCAGCATACGGACCGTCCTCGTCGGCCCGGCGGGGCGTCGTCACCGGCCGGCCCGGGTGAACCGTCCCGGCCGTGCGCCGGCGCCACGGCGCCCGCCCCCGCGTCCCGGCACGTGCCGGAAACACCCGGTGCACCTGTCCGAAACACGGGGCTCCTACGGTGACGACTGTCCCCGATCGCCCGCAGCCCCGAGGAGAGCCGTGCACCTGACACCCCGTGAGCAGGAGAAGCTGCTGGTCGTCGTGGCCGGGGACCTCGCGCGCCGCCGCCGGGACCGGGGGCTGCGGCTCAACCACCCGGAGGCCGTCGCCCTGATCACCGCCGAGCTGCTCGAGGGCGCCCGGGACGGCCGGACCGTGGCCGAACTCATGTCCTGGGGGTCCACGGTCCTGGCCCGGGCGGACGTCATGGAGGGCGTGCCGGAGATGATCCACGCGGTCCAGGTCGAGGCGACGTTCCCGGACGGCACCAAGCTCGTCACCGTCCACGACCCGATCCGGTGACCCCGTCCGCCGCCCCGACCGTCCCGGCCCCGAAGGAGCACCCGTGATCCCCGGAGAGTACGTCCTGCGGCCCGAGCCCGTGCTGATCAACGCCGGCCGGCCCACCACGGAGCTGGACGTGGTCAACCGCGGTGACCGCCCCGTGCAGGTGGGCTCGCACTTCCACTTCGCCGAGGCCAATCCGGGGCTGGAGTTCGACCGGGCGGCGGCCCGGGGCTTCCGGCTGGACGTCCCCGCCGGAACGGCCGTGCGCTTCGAGCCCGGCGACCGCAAGCGGGTCCGGCTCGTGGCCCTGGCCGGGCGCCGTGCGGTGCACGGCCTGCGCCGCCTGGTCGAGGGCCCCCTCGACGCGCCCGGCACCGGTGCCCCCGGGGACAGTGGTCCCGGGGCCGGTGCTCCCGGGACCGCCGGCACGGGGCAGGAGCGGGCATGAGCCACGAGATGTCCCGAGCCCAGTACACGAGCCTCTACGGACCCACCACCGGGGACCTGGTGCGCCTGGCGGACACCGAGCTGTTCCTCGAGGTGGAGCACGACCGCACGGTCCCCGGGGACGAGGTGGTCTTCGGCGGGGGCAAGGTGATCCGGGACGGCATGGGCCACAACGGGCGGCTGACCCGGGACGACGGCGTGGTGGACACCGTGGTCACCAACGCCGTGGTCCTCGACGCCTCCGGGATCTACAAGGCGGACGTCGGCATCCGGGACGGGCACATCAGCGGGATCGGCAAGGCCGGCAACCCGGACGTCATGGACGGCGTCGACATCCTGATCGGCGCCTCCACCGAGGTGATCGCCGGCGAGGGCCGGATCCTCACCGCGGGCGGGATCGACTCCCACATCCACTTCATCGGCGCCGACCAGATCAGCACGGCCCTGTCCTCCGGGATCACCACGATGTTCGGCGGCGGCACGGGCCCCGCCGAGGGCTCCAACGCCACCACGATCACCCCCGGCGCGTGGCACCTCGCCCGGATGTTCCAGGCCCTCGACGACTGCCCGATGAACATCGGGCTGCTCGGGAAGGGCCACGCCAGCACCCCCGAGCCCCTCGCGGAGCAGATCCGCGCCGGCGCCGTGGGGCTCAAGATCCACGAGGACTGGGGCGCCACCACCGCCGCCATCGACACGGCCCTGACCGTGGCCGACCAGTTCGACGTCCAGGTCGCCATCCACACCGACACCCTCAACGAGTGCGGGTTCCTCGAGGACACGGTGGCCGCGATCGACGGGCGGGTCATCCACACGTTCCACACCGAGGGCGCCGGCGGCGGCCACGCCCCGGACATCATCCGCATCGCGGCCCTGCCCCACGTGCTGCCGTCCTCGACGAACCCCACGCTGCCGTTCACCCGGAACACGGCGGAGGAGCACCTGGACATGCTCATGGTCTGCCACCACCTCAACCCGGGCATCCCGGAGGACGTGGCGTTCGCGGACTCCCGGATCCGGCCCGAGACGATCGCCGCCGAGGACGTGCTGCACGACCTGGGCGTGTTCTCCATGACCTCCTCCGACTCCCAGGCCATGGGCCGGGTGGGCGAGGTGGTGCTGCGCACCTGGCAGCTGGCCGACCAGATGAAGCGGCGCACCGGGCCCCTGCCCGAGGAGACGGGCCGCGGGGACAACGCCCGGCTGAAGCGCTACGTGGCCAAGTACACGATCAACCCGGCGCTCGCGCACGGGATCGCCGACGTGGTGGGCTCGGTCGAGACCGGCAAGTTCGCGGACCTCGTGCTGTGGGACCCGGTGTTCTTCGGGGTCAAGCCCCACGCCGTGCTCAAGGGCGGGCAGATCGTGCACTCCCTGATGGGCGACCCCAACGCCTCGATCCCCACCCCGCAGCCGCAGCTGATGCGGGACGCCTTCGGGGCGAAGGGCGCCGCCCCGCACGCCAACTCCATCACCTTCATGTCCCGCGCCGCCGTCGAGGCGGGCGTCGGCGAGCGCCTGGGCCTGCGCAAGCAGGTGCGGCCCGTGGGCGGTATCCGGGGCCTGTCCAAGCAGGACATGCGGCACAACGACGCGACGCCACGGATCGAGGTGGACCCCCAGACCTACGAGGTCCGCGTGGACGGCGAGCTCGCCACGTGCGAGCCCGCCGAGGAGCTGGCCATGGCCCAGCGCTACTTCCTGTTCTGAGCCCGCCACCGGTCCCGCGAGACCCCGAGAACCCCTGAAGCACCCCGAGAGGACCCGCCCGTGATCGTCGAATCCGTCCTCGGCAACCTGGCCGAGCTCACCGAGCAGGAGCGCGCGGGCCTGCACCTGGAGCGGGTCGCGCTCTCCGGGCCGGAGCTGCGCAAGCGCGTCCAGCGGGTCGTGACCGACCACGGGACCGAGGTCGGCATCCGTCTGGCCGCGCGGCGCGAGCTGCGGGACGGGGACATCCTGCACCGGGAGGGCCACGACGTCGTGGTCGTCTCGACCCTGCCCACCGACGTCCTGGTCGTCGCGCCCGCCACGATCGAGCAGATGGGCTTCGTGGCCCACTCCCTGGGCAACCGGCACCTGCCCGCCCAGTTCGCCGGCCCCGGGGCGGAGGTCGCCGAGCTGCCCGGTCACGCCGGGGTCATGGTCCTCCAGTACGACCACACCGCCGAGGCCTTCCTGCGGGACGCCGGGGTGCGCTTCGCGCGCGTCGAGCGGCAGATGGAGGTCCCCTTCCGCCATGCCGAGCACACCCACTGAGCGCTCCCCCGCGGGCGCCGCCGGGCAGCTCGCCGGGATGCTGGCCGTGCTGCAGCTGGCCGACTCCGCGCTGCCCACCGGCGCGTTCGCCCACTCCCTGGGGCTCGAGACCTACGTGGACGACGGCACGGTCCGCGACGAGGCGAGCTTCCTGGCGTGGGTCCGGCACTGCCTGCACCACCAGGTGGTGCCCGCGGAGGGCTGGGCGGTGCGCGCGGTCGCCACGGCGGCCGACGACGACGCCGTCTGGCGCGCCGACGACCTGCTCGCCGCCCAGGCCCTGCCCGTCCAGGTGCGGGACGCCGCGACCGCCATGGGCCGGCGGATGACCGGCATCGGCGCCGAGAACTTCCCCTCGCCCCGGCTGCTGGCCTACGCGCAGCGCCAGCGCGCCGGGACGAGCCGCGGCAACCCCGCCGTGGCCTTCGCGCTCGTGGGCTCCGGCCTCGGCGTGGCCTGGGAGCAGCTCGCCGCCGCCTACCTCTTCTCCGCCGTGACCTCCCTGACCCAGAACGCCGTGCGCGGCATCCCCATCGGCCAGAACGCGGGTCAGCGCGTGCTGCGCGCCCTGCACGAGGACGTGTCCCGCGGCGTCGAGCGGATCGGGCGGATGACCGACGACGAGGCCGGGGCGACCAGTCCCGGCCTCGAGATCGCCCAGATGCGCCACGCCTGGCAGCGGGCCCGCATGTTCATGTCCTGACCCGCCCGCCCCCGGACCGACCGACCGCACCGACCACACCGACCGCACCGACCCAGGAGCTCCCCGTGACCACCGCCTCCCCCGTCCCCTCCTCCGTTCCCTGCACCGGTTCCTCCTCCGTGCCCTCCACCGGTTCCTCCCCGAGCGGGCCGTCCCCGGCCGGCCGCGGCCCCGTGCGCATCGGCGTGGGCGGTCCCGTGGGCGCCGGCAAGACCCAGCTCGTGGAGCGGGTCACCCGGGCCCTGATCCACGAGGTCTCGATGGCCGCGATCACCAACGACATCTACACGATCGAGGACGCCCGGATCCTGGCCCGCAACGGCGTGCTGCCGCTGGACCGGATCGTGGGCATCGAGACCGGCGGCTGCCCGCACACCGCCATCCGTGAGGACACCTCGATGAACGAGGCCGCGATCGAGAAGCTGTGCGCCGAGCACCCGGACCTGCAGATCGTGTTCGTCGAGTCCGGCGGGGACAACCTGTCCGCCACGTTCAGCCCGGAGCTGGTCGACTTCTCGATCTACGTCATCGACGTGGCCCAGGGCGAGAAGATCCCGCGCAAGGCCGGGCAGGGCATGATCAAGTCCGACCTGTTCGTCATCAACAAGACCGACCTCGCCCCGCACGTCGGCGCCGACCTCGACGTCATGGCCGCGGACTCCGCCGTGTTCCGCAAGGACCGGCCGTTCTGCTTCACCAACCTCCGGACCGACGAGGGACTCGAGCGGATCCTCGCGTGGATCCGGCACGACGTGCTGATGCTGGACATGGTCGCGTGACCGCGGCCGCCCCCGCGACCGCTGCTGCTCCCGTGACTGCTGCCGCCGCCGGGCCGGGCGCTGGGCCGGGCGCTGGGCCGGCCACCGTCCCGACCGGGCGGCTCGAGCTGGTCCTGGCGCGCCGCGGAGAGCGGACCGTGGCCGTCCACCAGTTCCACGCCGGTGCCCTGCGCGTGCTGCGCCCGCACCACCTGGACGGGTCGGGCCAGCCGTGCTTCGTCGTCGTCAATCCGGGCGGCGGGCACCTCGGCGGGGACCGGTACGAGCTGGACGTCACGGTCGGGGCCGGCGGCAGCGCCCTGCTCACCACCCAGTCCGCCACGAAGGTCTACCGCACCCCGGCCGCTCCGGCCCGGCAGCACGTGCGGTTCGGGCTCGGCCCCGGTGCGGTCCTCGAGTACCTGCCGGACCAGCTGATCGCCTACGAGGACGCCGACTACGTGCAGTGCACGACCGTGTCGATGGACCCCTCGGCCTGCTTCGTGGCGGGCGAGGTGGTGACGCCCGGGTGGGCGCCGGACGGGACGGTCTTCCGCTACCGCGGCGTGGTGCTGCGCACCGAGGTGGTGATGGGCGGACGCACGGTGGTCCTGGACCACCTGCGGCTGCGCCCCGGGGAGGACGCCGTGGCCGGGCTCGGCTTCCTGGAGGGCCGCACCCATCTCGCGTCCCTGCTGGTCGTGGACCCGCGGGCGGACCGGGAGCTGGTGGAGCAGGTCCACGATCTGCTCGCGGCGGCGGAGTCCCGGGTGCCGGGTCTGCGCTGCGGGGTCTCGGAGCTGCCCGTGCCCGGGCTGGTGGTCCGTGCCCTGGGCCCCGGCTCCACGGAGCTCACGGACCTGCTGTTGGACGTCTCGGCGCTGCTGCGCGCGCGCTGGTCGCAAGGCCCGCGGGTGGCGCTGCGCAAGTACTGACCCGTGCTCCCCGGCCGCGCCGGAGAACGCGTGCCGATGCGAGGACATGGGATCTCAACCCGGCGGAAACGCCACCGCCACACGCCGGGACGAGGATGGAGGCATCGGTCCACGGCACGGAAAGAGGTTCCCCATGACCGCGAGCAGCAGATGGCTCCTGGGCCTGGCCCGGGTGCGGCCGGGCGACCGGGTCGAGGCCGGGGAGCGGCGGCAGCCGCGCTTCACGGGCACGGTGAGCGAGGTGGCCCCGCCGCTGGGCATCGTGTGGGTCCTGGAGGACGGCACCGGGCTGCGGCGGCTGGTGTCGGTCCGTCACCACCGCCTGCGCCGCTGCGAGCTCGCCGCCGCGGTCTGACGGCCCGGGGCGCACCGCCGTCCCCCACCCGGCCGGCCTCCCGTCCCGGCTCCGGCGCGCCCGGCCGGAGGACCGGGGGCGCGCCGGAGCAGGGCGACCGGGTGCCAACTCCCGGGCAGGGCGACCGGGTGCCAACTCCCGGGCAGGGAGAACCGGCCCGGGAAGTCCGGGTGGCGAAGCCCGGGTGGCGAAGCCCGGGTGGGGAAAACCGCAGGCGTAACAGGTGGAGAACGTCGCAGTGGGGACGGGCCCCGCGACCGTAGCGTGAGGGGCATGAGCACACCGCACGACACCCGGCCCCTGCCACCCGCCCCGTGGAGCGGCCACGAGCCCCCGCACGATCCCCGCCCCGGCACCGGGAAGCCCGACGACGCCCACGGCCCCGCCGGGTCGTCCCCGGCCACCGGCCCCGGGGTCCGGGAATGGGGACCCTGGTCCCCCCGCACCCTCTTCTTCGGCACCACCGACCTCGTGGTGGACGCAGCGCTGGGCACGCTGTGGCTGACCGCCCTGGTCTCGCTGGTCTCCGCCGGCATCGCCTCGCTCGCCGCTCTGGTGGGCGTGGTCCTGCTCGTGGCCGCGATCTACGCGGTCCGGGGGATCGAGTGGGTCGAGCGCCGCCGCACCCAGGCGGCGTTCGGACTGCACCTGCCCGCCCCGGGACGGCGCCGCTCGCCGCGGACCGACGGCTGGCGGATCGTCCACCAGTGGTGGCTGGATGTCTCCGACGCCGCGTTCTGGACGGGCCTGCTGCACCTGTTCCTCACCACGGTCCTGGGCTGGGTCGCCGTGGCCGCCCTGGCGGGCACCGGCGCCGCCGTGGCCCTGGCCTTCGCCCCCCTGTACGCGGCGCAGAACAACCCCGTCTGGCCCTCTGACGTGGTCGGGGCGTGGCCGGACTGGGCGGTCGCCCTGACGGGGATCGCCCTGGCGCTGCTGGGCCTCCTCGTGGTGGTCCTCGCCGTGGCCGCCCACCGGGGCCTGTCCCGGCTGCTGCTGCGGGTGGACGAGGCGGCGGAGCTGCGCCGCCGGGCCGCCGAGGCCGCGGCCGCCCGCGAGACCGCGGTCCGGGGCGCCCGCACCGAGCGCTCCCGGATCGAGCGGGACCTGCACGACGGCGTGCAGCCCCAGCTCGTGTCCGTGGCCATGAACCTGTCGATGGCCCAGCGGCGGATCGACCACGACCCCGCCGGGGCCAAGGACCTCATCGCGGAGGCCCACACCACCACGAAGGCCGCGATCGCCGAGCTGCGCCGCCTGGCCCGGGGCTTCCACCCGGCGGTCCTGGAGGACCGGGGCCTCGACGCCGCGCTCTCCGCCGTGGCCGCCCAGTCCCCCGTCCCGGTGGCCGTGGACGTCCGGGTGCCGCGGCTGGCGCCGGAGACGGAGGCCGCCGTGTACTTCGCGGTCTCCGAGGGCATCGCCAACATGGTCAAGCACGCCGGGGCCGGCGCCGCGTCCGTGCGGGTGGGTCTCGAGGACGACCCCGCGGGCGGCACCCGGGTGGTGGCCCGGATCGCCGACGACGGCCACGGCGGTGCCGTGGTGGTCCCCGGCGGCGGCCTGTCCGGGATCGCCGACCGGATCCGCTCCGCCGGCGGGCACTTCTTCCTCGACTCGCCCGCGGGCGGGCCGACCGAGCTGACCGTCGAGCTGCCGGTCGCCCGGGGGGCGGGATCCTGATGCGCATCGTCATCGCCGAGGACGCCGTCCTCCTGCGCGCAGGCCTCGTCCGCCTGCTCACCGAGGCCGGCCACGAGGTGGTCGCCGACGTCGACACCGCGGAGGACCTGCTGCGGGCCGTCGAGCAGCACGGACCGGACTTCGCCCTCGTGGACGTGCGGCTGCCGCCGACGTTCACGGACGAGGGCATCCGCGCCGCCGTCCTCATCCGGTCCCAGCACCCGGGGATCGCGGTGCTCGTGCTCTCCCAGTACGTCGAGGAGCGCTACGCCGCGGAGCTCATCGCCTCCCGCCGGGACGGCCTGGGGTACCTGCTGAAGGACCGGGTCGCGGACGTCGACCAGTTCCTCGAGTCCGTGGGGACCGTGGGCGCCGGCGGCACGGTCCTGGACCCGGAGGTCGTCTCCCAGCTGCTCGTGCGCTCCCGGCACCGGCAGGACCTGGACCTGCTGTCCCCGCGGGAGCACGAGGTGCTCGGGCTGATGGCCCAGGGGCTGTCCAACGCCTCGATCGCCGCGAACCTCTTCCTCACGGAGTCCTCGGTGGAGAAGCACATCCGCTCCGTGTTCACCAAGCTGGGCCTCGCGCACGAGGACGGCGGCAACCGCCGCGTCCGCGCGGTCCTGCGCTACCTCGGCTACCCGGACCCCGGGCCCGGCCACCCCACCTCGTCCCACCACTCGACCCAGGAGTTCCGGCCATGAGCACCCACCCCGAGCACCCCGCCGCCCAGGACGCCGTCAGCGGCACCGAACGCGCGGCCTGGCTCGTGCCCACCGCCGTGCTCGGCGGCATCGGCGCGCTGCTGCTGCTCGCGGGCGGCGGCGCGGCCGCCGCCGCGTCCCTGTCCGTCCAGGAGCACCGGGTGGACACCACGGTGACCGAACCCGTGGACACGGTCGTGGTCGACGGACACTCGGCCGTCGTCGAGGTCGTCACCGCCGACGTCCCCGACCTGCGCGTGGAGTCCGTGTACGCCGGGTTCCGGCTGGACAGCGCTCCGCAGCCCCGGGTGGAGAACGGCCGGCTGAGCATCGACGCCCTGCCCGCGCCGCCGTGGCCGGGCGGCCACGGGATGCACGTGCGGGTCACCGTCCCCGCCGAGGACGAGCCCGTGGACCTGCGGCTGTCCGGGGACGCCGGCGCGCTGAGCGTCGACGGCGGCTTCGGCGACGTCCGGCTCGACACCGACGCCGGTGTGATCGAGGTCAGCGGCAGCGCCCGCAGCCTGTGGGCGGCCACGGAGGTCGGCGCCGTCGAGCTCGACGGGGTCCGGGTGCGCGAGGACCTCGACGTGCACACCGAGGTCGGGACCGCCGAGCTCCGGCTCCTCGGCGAGGCCCCGCGGCGCGTGGCCGTCACGACCCGCGCGGGCGCCGTCGAGGCGGCCGTGCAGGAGGCGGACTGGTGGGCCCCGGTGGTGCCGCGCGCGGACGAGCGCGACCCGGAGGACCTGACGGCCGCCACGGTCTGCGCCGACGCCCCCGGCGACCGGCCCTGCCTGTACGTCTCCTCGGCCGTGGGTGCGGCGGAGATCACCTACGGAGGTCGTGCCTCCACCCCGGGCGGCGGGGCCGGCGAGCGGTAGACTGGACCCTGTTGTCCGGGTCGGGCGCACCGGGAGGCGGGACGGTGCGCACATCCTCCGAGGACCCCTGTGAACCCGACTGTCCCCTCCGCCACGGCCGAGCGCGCCGCCCGCACCCCCGCCGCCACGGCCCCTGCCGTCCCGGCGCCGGCCCCGGCGCCCTCCGCCCAGCCTCCTGCCGGCCGCCGGAAGACGCCCTCGTCCGGCGGCCGGTACGCCCGCCTCGTCCACCTGGCCGGGCCGGGCTTCCTGCCGATCGCCTTCGCCGCCCGCCTGCCCCTGGCCATGCTCACGGTCGGAGCCCTCACCCTGGCCACCGCCGTCAGCGGCTCCTACGTCGTCGGCGGCCTGGCCGCGGGCGCCGTCGGGATCGGCTCGGCGCTGGGCGGGCCCCTGATGGGCCATCTCGCCGACCGGCACGGGCAGCGGATCGTGCTGCTGGTCTCCGCGATCGCCCACGCCGTGGCCATCGGGCTGCTGCTGCTCACGGCCCACGCCCCCACGGGCGCGGCTGCGCCGTCCGTGCCCCTGCTCGTCGGGGCGTCCCTGCTGGTGGGCGCCACCTGCCCCCAGGTGGGCTCCCTGGCCCGGGTGCGCTGGCGGGGACTGGTCGGCGGGAACCGGCGCGAGCTGGACACGGCCCTGTCCTACGAGTCCACGGCGGACGAGCTGACCTTCGTGCTCGGCCCGGCCCTCGTGGGCCTGCTGGCCTCCCTGGTCGCCCCGTGGTCCCCCTTCGTGCTCGCGGCGGTCCTGACGCTCACGATGGTCACGTCCTTCGCCGTGCACCCCACACGCCTCGCGGTGCCCGCCGCCCCGGACGGGGACCGGCAGGAGGAGAGCCGGCCCGTCACCGCCCGGGAGCGGCTCCTCGTCCTGCTGCCCGTGCTGGGCATGGTGGCCATGGGGGCGTTCTTCGGCGCCGTGCAGAACGGCCTCAACGCCTTCGGCGGCGCGTTCGGCCTGCAGAGCGCGACCGGACTGCTCTACGCCGTGCTGGGCATCAGCTCCGCGGCCGCCGCACTGTCCGTGGCGTGGTGGCCGCAGCGCTTCGGGTCCGCGTCCCGCTGGGTGGCCGGCTCCGCCGCCATGGCCGGCCTGAGCCTGCTGTTCCTGTTGCCGGACGGGATCGGGCCGATGCTCGTGGTGCTGCTGCTCGCTGGTCTGCCCCTGGGCCCCGTCATGGTCACGATCTACACGGTCGGCGGGGACGTCGCCCGGCCGGAGCGGCTGGGGACGGTCATGACGATGCTCGCGAGCGGCGTGGTCCTGGGCTCCGCCGTGGGAGCCGCCGTGGCCGGGCTCATGGCCGAGACGGCCGGCCACCGCGGCGCGTTCGCCGCCGCGATCGGCGCGGCCTGCGCCATGGTCCTGATCAGCGCGGCGCTGGCGCTGGTGCAGCACCGGGATCGCCGACGGGCAGCACCACCTCGTTGCGGCGCAGGAACGCCGGGGTGAACGGCGGGTCGAACCGTGCGAAGCGGGCCGGCGCGACCGGGACCAGCCCCGCCGCCCGCACCGCCTCCTCCAGCCGCGCGCGGTGCTTCTCGTAGGAGGTGCGCGTCCACCGGCCCCGGTAGCGCAGGACGGCGGCGAAGCCCGCCGGCTCCACCCGGAGCCGCACCGCGGGGTCGGACGGCACGGGTGCCGTCGCGGCCGTGACGGTTGAGGGCAGCACGAAGGCGACGACGTGCGCGCCGGGGTCCTGCCCGGACGGGGACCGCTGCCACACGGGCGCCGTCATCGCGATCCCCCGGGGGCCGGCTCCGCCCTGGAGCACCGGTGCGGTCATCGGGATCTCCCGCCGCCCCTGGTTGGCGCCGCGGATGTAGCGGAACAGGAGGCCGAAGGCCGCGCTGCCCGCCTGCTCGAAGGTCCCGTCCACCTCGACCTCGGCGAGCACGTGCTCCGGGTAGTGGCGCACGTCGAAGCCCGGGAGGCGGCGGACCGTCGAGTACGGCTGCTGCTCGGTCATGGCGGCACCGTACGCCCCGGCACGGCCGGCCGGAAGGGGCCCGCGATCAGACCAGCGGCGACGTCGGCCGGTGCTCCGGGTTGCCGAGGCCCTCGCGGCCGTCGAGGTGGTCCAGGAGCTCCCGGAGCGTCTCGAGCGAGCTGACGGTCTCCGACCAGCCCGTGACCTCGCGGATCCGGGTGGTGTCCATGATCGGCACGGCCCCGGCCAGGTCGATCCAGCCCGGGTCGGTGGGCTGCAGCCGCAGCCGGTAGGTGATCGCCACGAGAGCGCGCACCAGGCCCGGCGGCACGGGCAGGACACGGCGGGCGCCGAGCACCTGCGCCACGCCGTCGGGCCCGAGCACCGGCTCGGCCGCGACGTTGAACGCCCCGCCGGCCCGGTGCCGGATCACCCGCCAGAACGCGTCGGCGACGTCGTCGGTGTGCAGCGCCTGGAAGCGGAACGTCTCGGGGAACGGCAGCACGGGCAGGCGCAGCCGGGCGATCAGGCCCTTGGGCACGAGGGCGCCGAAGAAGTAGTCCCCGATCTCCGGGGCGGCGCCCGCCTGGAACAGGAAACCGGGCCGCAGCCGGGTCACCACGATCCCGGGGTGGGCCTCCTCGAAGCGGTTGAGCAGCGCCTCCGTCTCGGCCTTCTGCACGTTGTAGTGCGAGGTCTCGACGCCGCCGACGGGCCAGGACTCGTCCACGGCCCGGTTCTTGGGGCCGGGGCTGTAGGCGCCGAGCGAGGAGGGATAGACGATCTGGGGAACGCCGGCGAGCACCACGGCGTCGAGCACGTGCACGAGGCCGTCCACGTTCGTGGCGTGCATCAGCGCGAGGTCCCGGTTCGGGCGGATGAGCCACACGAGGTGGATCACGGCGTCCGCCCCGGCCATGATCTCCGCCAGCTCCGCGGTGGACTCCTTCGCCGCGACGTCCACCGTGTGCCACTGCACGCCGACGTAGGGCTCACCGTCCCGCTCGGGTCCCTCGCGCGAGACCCCCACGATCTGCGTGACCTCCGGCGCGGCGTGCAGCCGGCGCAGCACCGCGGTGCCCACGTTGCCCGTGGCGCCCAGGACGACGATCTTCACGGTGCTCCCCCTCCGCCGGTGCCGGCCCTACTGGTCCTGGACCCGGCCGCTCTCGCCCTGCAGCCGGTCGATGTGCTTGGACGCCTCGGCCTTGGTGAGGTCCGCGGGCAGCTCCTCCCCGGCCTCCCGGGCCAGGGTGTCGAGATAGCTGCGCTGCGCGGCGGTCATGGGCTCCTCACCCGTGGCCCAGTCGTCCGGGTCCCGCTCGATCCCGCTGCCCGGTTCGGGGCTGGAGGCGCCGAGGGTCTCGTCGGGGTCGGGGGCTCCGCTCACGTTCTCAGTCATGCCCCCATGATAGTCACATCCCTTATGATTTCCGCCCGGCCCATCTCCTGCGCCGGGCCCGCGGTCCCTGCTCCTGCCGCACCGGGGCGGGAATCGGTAGGCTGGAGGACCCAGGAGACCGGCACACAGTGCCGTCACGCGGCGGACGCCCCCGAGAGCGGGGGCCGCACCCCGACCGCGAGCGAGGAGAAGCAGATGAGCGAGCAGCCGCACCGCGGCCCGGACGGCACCGCGGGCGCACGGGTCCGCTCCGAGGAGCTCGAGGCCTACATGCTCGGGCACTACATGGGCGCCCTGTCCGGGGTGCGGCTGTTCGACGAGGCGGCCCGCACCTGGTCCGGCACCCCGTACGAGGAGCGCTTCGCCGGGTTCCTGCGGGAGATCGAGAACGACATCGGCCACCTCGAGGGGATGCTCGAGCGCCTGGGCTCCGGCCGGCGCCGGGTCGCCAAGGGGCTCGGCACCGTCACCGGCATCGCCTCCCGGCTCAACCCGCTGAGCCGGATCCGGGAGCGTGCCGGCATCGCGGCCCACGGGGAGCTGGAGATGCTGCAGTCCCTGGTGGTCGTCAAGCGCAGCATGTGGGTCACGCTCCTGGAGCTCGCCCCCGCGGAGCCCCGACTCGACGCCGAGGAGCTGCGCGGGCTCGAGGCCTCCGCCGCCGACCAGTACGACCGCCTGCGCGCCGTCGCCGCGGAGACCGCACGGTCCCGGTTCCTCGACCGGGGCTGACCCGTGACCGACAGCTCCGCGACCCGTCCCCCTGGAAGCGCACCACCGTCTCCGGGCGACGACGCCCCCGGGACCACCGCCCCGGGAACAACCGCCCCGGGAACCGCTGCCGATGCCGCCTGGGCGGGCCTGCTGGCGGGCGGGACCGACCCCGTGCCGGGCCCCGGGGCGGAGCTCGTCGAGCGCTACGGACCGCTCGTGGCGCACCGCGGCCCCCTCGTCCTCGCCCAGCTGGGACAGAGCCTGGACGGGTTCATCGCCTCCCGCACCGGCCACGCCGAGTTCGTGACCGGCCCGGAGGACCGGGAGCACCTGCACCGGCTGCGCGCGCTGGTGGACGCCGTGGTCGTGGGCGTCGGCACCGTGGTCGCCGACGACTGCCGGCTGACCGTGCGCGCCGTGCCCGGCCCCCACCCCACCCGGGTGGTCCTGGACCCCTCGGCGCGGGCCCCGCTGACCTCGGCCGTGCTCACGGACGGCGCCGCGCCCACCCTGTGGGTCGTGGGAGAGCAGGCGGACGCGCCCCCGGCGCCGGGCCCGCACGTGGCGGTGCTGCGGGTGCCCGTGGGCGAGCACGGGCTGGCGCCCCGGGCCGTGCTCGAGGCGCTGGCCCGGCGGGGACTGCGGCGGGTGCTCGTGGAGGGCGGCGGACGCACCGTCTCGGGGTTCCTCGCGGCCGGGACGCTGGACCGCCTCTACCTCACGACTGCCCCCCTGCTCATCGGGGACGGGGTGCCCGGCATCCGGTTCCCCGGGGCGGACCACCTCTCCGGGGCCCTGCGCGCCCCCGTGCGCCGTTTCGTGCTCGGCGACGACCTCTGCACCGAGCTGACCTTCCGGGCCTGAGCCCTCCGCGTCCTCCGGCGCCCACCCGCCGACCCCGCCCACCCCTGGACGTCCGTCCCCCTGCGGGGAAGGCCCGTGACGGTGCTGGAGCACAGCTCACGGGTTCCGGCGACGCCCCGGACGGTGATGGTGAACGGGTCGCCGACAACCCCATGGCGGGACCCGGCAGCTCGGCGCGCTCGTCGTCGCGCAGCTCCTCCCGGGCCGGTGCGGCTCAGGCGCCCAGCCGGTCCCGCAGGCTCTTGACGTGCCCCTCGGCCTGGACGTTGTACTCCGCGGAGCTCACGGTGCCGTCCTGCTCGATGACGAAGGTCGAGCGGAGCGGGCCGGTCCGGGTCGCCCCGTTGACCGTCTTCTCCCCCCAGGCACCCCATGACCGGGCGGCCTGCCCGTCGGGATCGGAGAGCAGCCGGTAGGGAAGGTGGTACTCCTCGGCGAATCGGGACAGGGTCTCGGGGTCGTCCCCGGAGACCCCGAGCACGGTGTAGCCCCGGTGCTGGAGCGAGGCCAGGCTGTCCCGGAAGTCGCACGCCTCGGAGGTGCAGCCGGGGGTGAAGGCCTGGGGATAGAAGTAGACGATCACCTTGTGGCCGCGCAGCTCGGAAAGCCGAAGCTGATGTCCCTCATGGTCGGTCAGTGCGAGGTCGGGGGCCTGCCGGCCGGTCCGGATCTGCTGGGTCATGGGTTCTCCTCAAGGGGTGGATCGGTGGAGCGAGCCGGCGCGCTGGTCGGCTCCGGCTCCTGGAGGACGTGGTTACGGGAGGCGTCGAGCGGCCACACGGCCCACCATCGCACCGACGCAGGCCGAGGACACCGCGAGCGCCCACAGCGGTGCGGTCCGCCGGTGCCGGCGCAGGGGGCGGCTGAGGTCCGGGTCGCAGTCGATGGCGGTGTAGTCGACGAAGATCGCAGGTGCGGGCGACGGCGCGGTGTGGGTCACGGGTTCCTCCAGGATTCATACTATGGAATTCAGTTTCCACAATATGAAATTAGTATCTCCCTGGGCGCTCGTCAAGAGGGGTCACGAGAACGGACGCCCCCTCGGGGGCAGCGCCAGGAAGGCCCCTGGCCCGGAGTGCGGCACCGACCCGTCAGCCGCGGCCGGCGAAGGGCATCCCCGAGGCGGTCAGCACGAGCGAGTTGACCGTGGCGGAGGCCGGCAGCTCGGCCATCATCAGCACCGCCCGCCCGACCTCCTCGACGGGGAAGCTGGGCTCCGGGCGGAGCGACCCGTCGGCCTGCAGCGCGCCGCTGTCCGTGCCCAGCCCGGCCAGCAGCTCCGTGGCGGCGTTGCCGATGTCGATCTGCCCGCAGGTGATGCCGTACGGGCGCCCGTCCAGATCCAGGGACCTGGTGAGGCCGGTGACCGCGTGCTTGCTCGCGGTGTAGGCCGCGGACAGCGGCCGGGGCGCGCGCGCGGAGATCGAGCCGTTGTTGATGATCCGCCCGCCCCGAGGCTGCTGCTGCTTCATGATGCGGACGGCCTGGGCCGAGCACAGGAACGTGCCGGTGAGGTTGACCTGCAGGGTGCGCTGCCACTCCTCGGTGTCGATCTCGTCCGCCCCGCCGCGGGGCCCGAAGGTCCCCGCGTTGTTGAACAGCACGTCGATGCGCCCGGTCAGCTCCTCGATCCCCCGGAAGGCCGCGGACACGCTCGCGGCGTCGGCCACGTCCACCGAAACGATCCGGGCGCCCGGCGCCCCGGCGGCGGTCTCCTCCAGGGCGGCACGCCGCCGGCCGGCGAGCACCACCACCCACCCGGCCGCCAGGAAGGTCCGCGCCACAGCGCGGCCGATCCCCGAACCGGCCCCCGTCACCACGAGCACCTTCTCCTCCGCACCCGGACCGCCGTGCCGATCCCCTGCTCCATCCATGACGTTCCCTCCGTGCTCCCTCGGCATAGCCGCAACTCTCCTGCCTCGCGATGAAACTGAAGTTTCAGCCCCGGCACCTCCCTGAAAAAAATCAGTAACACGAGGATGAAACCATTGACTTCCAGCATGTGAGCCAGTTCACTATACATAGTGAAAGTTTTATTCCACAATACGAAATACAGAGAGGTGACGGGCACACTCCATGAAGCTCACCGAGTTCAACTCCCTCAGCGGGGCCCAGGCGGCCGAGGTCGTCCGGCCGGCGCTCGACATTCCGCGCTGGGTGGAGGCCGTGGTCGACGCCCGACCCTACGCCCATCATGATGCCCTGCTCAGCACGGCCCGGACGGCCGCGAAACCGTTCCGCGCCGAGGAGATCGAGAGAGCCCTGTCCCACCACCCCCGCATCGGCGAGCGGGCCGAGGGCGACCATGCGGAGGCCGGGCTGTCGCGAGCGGAGCAGTCCGCGGTCGACCCCGCGGACACCGACGTCCAGCGGCGCCTGCGCGAGGGCAACCTCGCCTACGAGGAGCGGTTCGGCCAGGTGTTCCTCATCCGCGCCGCCGGGCGCACCCCCGAGGAGATCCTCGAGCAGCTCTCCGCCCGCATGGACAACGACCCCGGGGCGGAGCAGGCCGTGGTCGCCGACCAGCTGCGCCAGATCGCCCTCCTCCGACTCGAAGGACTCGTCACCCCATGAGCTACGTCACCGCCCACGTCCTCGATTCCGTCACCGGCACCCCCGCCCACGGGATCGCCGTGGCCCTCGAGGCCGCCGACGGCACCTCCATCGCGACCGCCGAGACCAACGCCGACGGACGCGTGCCCGAACTGGGCCCAGAGACCCTGGAATCCGGCGACTACCGGATCACCTTCGCCACGGGACAGTACTTCGCCGGCCGGAACCAGCCGACGTTCTACCCGTTCGTGACGGTGAACTTCACGGTGCAGGCCGAGGAGAGGCACTACCACGTGCCGCTCCTGCTGAGCCCGTTCGCCTTTTCCACCTACCGGGGCAGTTGACCCAGGAGTCGACGGGCCCGCCCGTCTTCGACCGCCCCGAGCAGCAGAGAGCACGTCTCACACTCCAAGGAGAATCGTCATGACTGACGTCACCACACGGACGGCCACGGACACCGTCGTCCTGGGCAGGAACCAGTACGGCAAGGCCGAGAACCACGTCGTGCGCGTCGATCGCGCCACCGACCGGCACGAGATCCGCGACCTCGTGGTCACCTCGCAGCTGCGCGGCGACCTCGAGGCCGTGCATACGGAGGGCGACAACGCCCACTGCGTGCCGACCGACACGCAGAAGAACACCGTCTTCGCCTTCGCGCAGCAGTACGGCATCGAGTCGCCCGAACAACTCCTGCTCAAGCTCGCCGACCACTTCACCGGCGAGTTCGAGTGGATCACCGGAGGCCGCTGGGCCGCCCAGGAGTACGCCTGGAACCGGATCGACGACCACGACCACTGCTTCGTGCAGAACAAGGACGAGGTGCGCACCGCGGTGGTCGTGGCCGAGGGCGGGTCCCGCACCGTCATCTCCGGCTTCAAGGACCTCACGGTCCTGAAGTCGACCGGGTCCGGCTTCGCGGGCTACCCCAAGGACAAGTACACGACGCTGCCCGAGACCGAGGACCGCATCATGTCCACGGACGTGGCCACCCGCTGGCGGTACAACACCACCGACGTGGACTACGACGCCGTCTACGCGGACGTCAAGAAGATCATCCTGACCAAGTTCACCGACCACTACTCCCGGGCGCTGCAGGAGACCCTCTACCTCATGGGCAAGGCCGTCATCGAGGCCCACCCGGAGATCGACGAGATCAAGTTCTCCTGCCCGAACAAGCACCACTTCGTCTACGACCTCGGCTTCTGCGACCTGCCGAACAACAACGAGACGCACTACGCCGCGGACCGTCCCTTCGGCCTGATCGAGGCCACCGTCCAGCGCAAGGGCGCGCCCGAGAACGAGCAGGCCTGGATGGGCATCGCCGGCTTCTGCTGAGCGGCGCTCCACCCGGCGCCGCCCACGGCGGCGCCCCCGGGGTCCGTCGTCGCCGGCCGTGCACGACGACGACGGACCCTCGCCACACCCTCCTGCGGCCGGCGCGACCGCCGCCCGCCCGTCCGGCACTCCTGCCGCGACCGCCGCGCACCGCGCACCTCTCCACGTCCTCGCTCCGCCCCGGTCCCGTCCCGACGCCGGCACCGGGTCTCTCCCGTCACCAGGATCCCTAGGAGAACACCATGGCCAGGTCACGCACCGCCGAGCCGCCCACCACCACCCGCGCCCGCCCCGAGGACGAGTACCTCGGCGCGGGCGCCAGCCTCGGCTACGGGCTGCAGCACGTGCTCACCATGTACGGCGGCATCATCGCGCCGCCGCTCATCATCGGCGGGGTCGCCGGCATGACCCCGCAGGAGCAGGGTCTGCTCATCGCGGCCTCGCTGTTCGTGGGCGGGCTCGCCACGGTCCTGCAGTCCTGGGGCTTCAAGTTCTTCGGCTCGCAGCTGCCGCTCGTGCAGGGCACCTCCTTCGCCGGCGTGGCCACCATGACCGCGATCGTCCAGAGCGGCGGCGGCATCCAGGCCGTCTTCGGCGCCGTCATCGTCGCCTCGGTCGTCGGCTTCCTCATCACCCCGTTCTTCGTGAGCATCATCCGCTTCTTCCCGCCGGTCGTCACCGGCGTGGTGATCACCTCCATCGGCCTCACGCTGTTCCCGGTGGCGGCCCGCTGGGCCATGGGCGGCAACGCGCAGTCCCCCGAGTACGGCTCGGTCGGCAACATCGCCCTGGCCGGCCTGACCCTGCTGATCATCATGCTGCTCTCCAAGCTGGGCAGCGCCGCCATCTCCCGGCTCTCCATCCTCATCGGCCTGGTGCTCGGCACGGCCGCGGCCGCGGCGCTGGGCATGGCGGACTTCAGCCAGGTGCTCAGCGGCGACATCTTCGCCGTCCCGCAGCCACTGGCCTTCGGTCCCCCCGTGTTCGAGGTGGCGGCCATCCTCTCGATGTTCATCGTCATCCTCGTGACCCTCACCGAGACCACCGCCGACATCATCGCGGTCGGCGAGATCGTCGACACGAAGGTCGACAAGAAGCGCATCGCCGACGGCCTGCGCGCGGACATGGCCTCCTCCGCCCTGGCCCCCCTCTTCAACGGCTTCACCCAGAGCGCCTTCGCCCAGAACGTCGGGCTCGTGGCCATCACCGGCGTCAAGAGCCGCTTCGTGGTCACGGCCGGCGGCCTCATCCTCGTGACCCTCGGCCTGCTGCCCGTCCTCGGGCGGGTCGTCGCGGCCGTCCCGCCGCCCGTGCTGGGCGGGGCCGGCATCGTGCTCTTCGGCAGCGTGGCCGCCTCCGGCATCCGCACCCTGGCGAAGGTGGACTTCGGCAACGGCGCCAACCTGATCATCGTGGCCACCTCCCTCGGCTTCGGCATGCTGCCCATCGCCGTGCCCGAGATCTACGCGAACTTCCCGGCCTGGTTCGAGACGATCTTCCACTCCGGCATCAGCTCGGCGGCCGTGATGGCGATCCTGCTCAACATCCTGTTCAACGAGTTCCGCGCCGGTAACCCACCGCGGGGCACCGGCTCCGTCTTCGCCAACGCCCCGGTGCGCGCGGTGCGCTACGAGAGCATCGAGCACCTCCAGGACCACCTCCAGGAGGGCGACACGGTCAGGAACGGCAAGCTCGTGGACTGCGACGGCAACGAGGTGCCCGTCATCACCGCCGCCGGCGAGATCATCGACACCAGGGTCTGCAAGCCCCAGGACGGCTCCGGCGGCTCGTCCGCGCACTGACCCACCGGGCGGACCTCCACCGGTCTTCTGCGGCGCCGGGGATCCCTGCGCCGCAGAAGGCCGGTCGGACGTGCCTCTCCTCCACCCCTGACTTTCTCCATCCCTGACCACCGAGAAAGAGTTGACGTGACCCCTGAGCACATGGTTGAACACCGCAGCCGGCCGGCCCCCGACGTCCCGGACAGCACATCGGCCGCAGCCGCGCAGTGGCCGGGTTCCTTCGAGGACCTCATCGAGAAGCAGGTGCGGGAGCGCACGCAGTACCTCCTGCAGTCGTCGGCACCACGACCCGGGTCCGCGGGCTCGGCCGCGCCGACGGTCACCACGGACTACGTGAACACGATCCCCGTGGACCAGGAGCCGGAGTTCCCCGGCGACGAGGAGATCGAGCGCACCTACCGCCGCTGGCTGCGCTGGAACGCCGCCGTGATGGTGCACCGGGCCCAGCGCCCGGAGATCGGCGTGGGCGGGCACATCTCCACCTACGCGGGCGCGGCCACCCTCTACGAGGTCGGCTTCAACCACTTCTTCCGCGGCCCGGACCATCCCGGCGGCGGGGACCAGGTCTTCTTCCAGGGCCACGCCTCCCCGGGCATGTACGCCCGGGCGTTCCTGGAGGGACGGCTCACCGAGGAGCAGCTGGACGGGTTCCGGCAGGAGAAGTCCAAGGGCAGCAACGGCATCCCGTCCTACCCGCACCCGCGCTCGATGCCGGACTTCTGGCAGTTCCCCACCGTGTCCATGGGCATCGGCCCGATGAACGCGATCCACCAGGCGCAGTTCAACCGCTATCTGCACCACCGCGGGATCAAGGACACCTCTGACCAGCAGGTCTGGGCGTTCCTGGGCGACGGCGAGATGGACGAGCCCGAGTCGCGCGGGCTGCTCCAGCTGGCCGCCAACGAGAAGCTGGACAACCTCAACTTCGTGATCAACTGCAACCTGCAGCGCCTGGACGGACCGGTGCGCGGCAACGGCAAGATCGTCCAGGAGCTGGAGGCCTTCTTCCGCGGCGCCGGCTGGAACGTGGTCAAGGTGCTGTGGGGACGGGAGTGGGACCCGCTGCTGGCGGCCGACACGAACGGCGAGCTCGTGCGGATCATGAACGAGACCCTCGACGGCGACTACCAGACCTTCAAGGCGGAGTCCGGCGGGTTCGTCCGCGACCACTTCTTCGGCCGGTCCACCACGACCAAGGAGCTCGTCGCGGACATGTCCGACGACGAGATCTGGGCCCTCAAGCGCGGGGGCCACGACTACCGGAAGGTCTACGCCGCCTACCGGGCCGCCACCGAGTTCCGCGGCAAGCCGACGGTGGTGCTCGCGATGACGGTGAAGGGCTACGGCCTGGGCGCCTCCTTCGAGGCGCGCAACGCGACCCACCAGATGAAGAAGCTGACCCTGGAGGATCTCAAGGCCTTCCGGGACCACCTGCGCATCCCGGTCACCGACGAGCAGATCGACGACGACCTCTACGGCGCCCCGTACTACCACCCGGGCCCCGACGCCCCGGAGATCCGGTACCTGCTGGCCCGGCGCCGGGAGCTGGGCGGTGGCCTGCCCTCGCGCCGGGACCGGCACGCCCCCGTGGCGCTGCCCGGGGCCGACGCCTACCGGTCCGGCAAGAAGGGCTCCGGCAAGCAGATGGCCGCCACCACCATGGCCTTCGTCCGCGTGCTGCGGGACCTCATGCGGAGCAAGGACTTCGGCCACCGGATCGTGCCCATCGTCCCCGACGAGGCCCGCACCTTCGGCATGGACTCGTTCTTCCCCACGGCGAAGATCTACAACCCGAACGGGCAGAACTACCTCTCCGTGGACCGTGAGCTCATGCTCGCCTACAAGGAGTCCCCGCAGGGCGTCCTGCTCCACCCCGGGATCAACGAGGCCGGCGCCGTGGCGGCCTTCACCGCCGCGGGCACCTCCTACGCCACCCACGGCGAGCCCATGGTGCCGGTCTACATCTTCTACTCGATGTTCGGCTTCCAGCGCACCGGCGACTCCTTCTGGGCCGCCGCCGACCAGATGACCCGCGGGTTCATCATCGGGGCCACCGCCGGGCGCACTACGCTCACCGGCGAGGGCCTCCAGCACGCCGACGGCCACTCCCCCGTGCTCGCCGGCACGAACCCGGCCGTGCGCAGCTACGACCCCGCCTACGGCTACGAGATCGCCCACATCGTCCGGCACGGCCTCGAGCAGATGTACGGCCCGGACTCGGCGGACCCGAACGTCATGTACTACCTGACGGTCTACAACGAGCCGTACCAGCAGCCGGCCGAGCCGGAGGACGTCGACGTCGAGGGCATCGTGCGCGGCATCCACCGGATCGCCCGCTCCGAGCACCCCGGACCGAAGGTCCAGCTGCTCGGCTCGGGCGTGTCCGTGCCGTGGGCCCTGCAGGCCCAGCAGCTGCTGGCCCAGGAGTGGGGGGTCTCCGCGGACGTGTGGTCGGCGACGTCCTGGAACGAGCTGCGCCGCGACGGCCTGGCCGCCGAGCGCGAGGCGTTCCGCCGTCCGGGGGCGCCGCGCCGGGTGCCCTTCGTGACCCAGCAGCTCGCCGGGGCGGAAGGGCCCGTCATCGCCTCCACGGACTTCGTCTCGGAGCTGCCGGACCGCATCCGGCAGTACCTGCCGAACGACTTCGCGACCCTGGGCGCCGACGACTTCGGCTTCTCCGACACCCGTGCCGCTGCCCGGCGCTGGTTCCGGACGGACGTCCACTCCATCGTGGTGCGGGCGCTGCAGATGCTCGCCGACCGCGGGGAGGTCGACGCCGGGGCCCCGGCCCGGGCGTTCGCCCGCTACCGCCTGGACGAGGTCAGCGCCGGCACCACCGGCAACGCGGGCGGCGACGCCTGATCCCGCACCCGCCTCCGACGGCGACACCCGCCGGCCCCTCGGGGGTCGGCGGGCGTCGCGGTCGCGCCCGGTCGTCAGGCCGTGCCGGGCATCAGCTCGGCGGCGATCGCCTCGGCCGCCCGCCGCAGCACGGGCACGGCCCGGCGGCCGAACTCCTCGTCCACCCGGGACACCGGTCCGGAGACGGAGATCGCCGTGGGGGTCGGCGCCCCGGGCACCGCCATCGCGTAGCAGCGCACGCCGAGCTCGGTCTCCTCGTCGTCGATCGCGTAGCCGCGCTCCCGGATCCGGTCGAGGTCCGCGAAGAGCTCCTCGAGGGTCCCGATGCTCTTGGGCGTGGGCGTGGCCATGCCCGCCGCGCCCACGATGGCGCGGACCCGTTCGTCCGGCAGGGTGGCGAGCATGGCCTTGCCCACACCGGTGTCGTGGGTGTCGGCCCGGCGCCCCACCTCCGTGAACATGCGCATGGACCGGTTGGACTGGGCTTGGGCGATGTAGACGACCTCCTGACCGTCGAGCACGGCCATGTTCGCCGACTCGCCGAGCTCGGCCACCAGCTCGTCCAGACGCGAACGGGCCGCCGAACCGAACTGCCGCCCGGCGGCCTCCCCCAGCAGGATCAGCCGCGGCCCCAGCGCGTAGTTGCGGTTGGGGAGCTGACGGACGTAGCCGGAGGGCACCAGCGTGCGCAGCAGCCGGTGGATGGTGGGCAGCGGAAGCTTCACCGCGGCGGAGAGCTCGCTGAGCGACATCTCCCCACCGGCCGCGGTGATCACCTCGAGGAGCTCGAAGACGCGCTCCACCGATTGCACACCGCCCGAACCGGCTCGTGTGGTCGTCGTGGTCATGGCCCTCTCCCGTCGGTACGGCCCGGCCGCCTCGTGCGGCGGGCGAGAACTCGGCGGCCGGCCCCGTGACAGGTGTCACGGATGTTCCTTGCCAACCTCGGCCGACTCCCATAATATCCATAATACGAAAGTTTCATTCCACAATGCGACTGAAATGGTCGCACCACCGCTCTCGGAGGAACCATGGCCACGCCCAGTCCCGGCTACTCGATGATCCTGCGCGTGGAGGCCCCTGCCGGTCTCACCGTCACCAGCGAGCTCGCCACCGCCGCCGCCCGGGCCGGCGCGGCCGTGACCGCCCTCGACATCGTGGAGTCCCACGCGGCCCACGTCGTCGTCGACGTCAGCTGCAACGTCTCCGACGCATCCCACCGCGACGAGGTGCGCGACTCGCTCGAGGCGCTCGACGGGGTCCAGGTGCGCAAGATCAGCGACCGCACGTTCCTGATCCACCTCGGCGGCAAGATCGAGGTCACCCCCCGCGTCTCGCTGCGCAACCGTGACGACCTCTCCCGCGCCTACACCCCCGGCGTGGCCCGGGTGTGCATGGCCATCCACGACAACCCCGAGGACGCCCGCCGGCTGACGATCAAGCGCAACACGGTGGCCGTGGTCACCGACGGCACCGCGGTGCTCGGCCTGGGCGACATCGGCCCCGCCGCCGCCCTGCCGGTCATGGAGGGCAAGGCCGCCCTGTTCAAGGCGTTCGCCGGCGTGGACGCCTGGCCGGTCTGCCTCGATACGACGGACACCGACGAGATCGTGCGCATCGTCAAGGCCATGGCCCCCGTCTACGGGGGGATCAACCTGGAGGACATCGCGGCGCCGCGCTGCTTCGAGATCGAGGCCCGGCTCCGCGAGGAGCTCGACATCCCGGTCTTCCACGACGACCAGCACGGCACCGCGATCGTGGCCCTGGCCGCGCTGTTCAACGCCCTGCGCGTGGTGGACAAGCAGATCGGCGACATCAAGGTCGTGGTCTCCGGGGTGGGCGCCGCAGGGCACGCCATCATCCAGCTGCTCAAGGCCCAGGGGGTGCAGGACATCATCGCCTGCTCCCGCAAGGGCGCCATCCACCGCGGGGAGAGCTACGACGATGCGCACCGGCAGTGGATCGCCGAGAACACCAACGGGACCGGGTTCTCCGGCTCGCTCAAGGAGGCCGTGGTGGGCAGCGACGTCTTCATCGGCGTCTCCGCCCCCGACCTGCTCGACGGGGCCGACGTGGCAGCCATGAACGAGCGCGCGATCGTCTTCGCCATGGCCAACCCCGACCCCGAGATCGATCCGGGCGTCGCCGCGGAGCACGCCGCGGTGGTCGCGACCGGCCGCTCGGACTTCCCGAACCAGATCAACAACGTCCTGGCCTTCCCGGGCCTGTTCCGGGGTCTGCTCGACGCCGGGGCGTCCGACATCACCACCGACATGCTGGTCGCGGCCGCGCAGGCCATCGCGGACTGCGTGGCCGAGGACGAGCTCAACGCGAGCTACATCGTCCCCAGCGTCTTCGACCAGCACGTGGCACCGGCCGTGGCCGAGGCAGTGCAGCAGGCGGCCCAGCAGGACACCCGTCAGCTCGCGCCGGCGGCCGCCCGCTAGCAGCGCGGCACCGCGTCCGCACCACCGGGCGTCGCCGCCCCGCACCACGGGCCGCGACGCCCACCGAACCCAGCACCGAACGGAGACCACCATGGCCATCGAGTTCACCACCCCAGCCGGCCTGGACCGCGCGAGCGAGATCCTCACCGCCGAGGCCCTCTCCTTCGTGGAGGCCCTGCACCACCACTTCGCCGACCGCCGCGCCGAGCTGCTGGGCGCCCGGGAGCAGAACCGCCGCCGGGCCGCCGAGACCGGCACCCTGGACTTCCTCCCGGAGACCCGGGAGATCCGCGAGGGGGACTGGACGGTCGCCCCGGCGCCGCCGGCCCTGCAGGACCGCCGGGTCGAGATGACCGGGCCCGCCTCGCCGGCCAAGATGGCGATCAACGCGCTGAACTCCGGGGCCAAGGTCTGGCTCGCCGACCTGGAGGACGCCTCGAGCCCCACCTGGCACAACCAGGTGGACGGCGTCCTCAACCTGCGCGACGCCGCCCGGGGCACCCTGAGCTACACGTCCCCGGAGGGCAAGCAGTACGCGCTGCGCCAGGACGCCCCGCTCGCTGTGGTCGTCACCCGGCCCCGCGGCTGGCACCTGCCCGAGCACAACGTCACCGTGGACGGTCAGCCGGCCTCCGGCGCGCTCGTGGACTTCGGCCTGCACTTCTTCCACACCGCGAAGCTCCTGCTGGCCAACGGGCACGGACCGTACTACTACCTGCCGAAGCTGGAGTCCCACCTCGAGGCCCGGCTGTGGAACGACGTGTTCAGCTTCGCCGAGGAGCACCTGGGCATCGAGCACGGCACCGTCCGGGCGACCGTGCTCATCGAGACGATCCCCGCGGCGTTCCAGATGGACGAGATCCTCTGGGAGCTGCGCGAGCACGCCTCGGGGCTCAACGCGGGACGCTGGGACTACCTGTTCAGCATCATCAAGTACTTCCGGGACGCCGGCGAGAAGTTCGTCCTGGCGGACCGCTCCACCATCACCATGACGGCCCCGCTGATGCGCGCCTACACCGAGCTGCTCGTGCGGACCTGTCACCGCCGCGGGGCCTTCGCGATGGGCGGCATGGCCGCGGTCATCCCGAACCGGCGGGACCAGGAGGCCACCGAGGCCGCGTTCGCCAAGGTGCGCGCGGACAAGACCCGGGAGGCCGACGACGGCTTCGACGGCTCCTGGGTGGCCCACCCCGACCTGGTGCCCACTTGCCGCGAGGTCTTCGACGGAGTCCTCGGCGAGCGCCCCAACCAGGTCGACCGGCTGCGGGAGGACGTGCGGGTGAGCGCCGAGCAGCTGCTCGACGTCGCCAGCGCCGGGCGGGTGAGCACCCAGAAGGAGCTCGCGGCCAACCTCTACGTGGCGATCCGCTACACCGCGGTGTGGCTCTCCGGCAACGGGGCCGTGGCCATCCACAACCTCATGGAGGACGCCGC
This sequence comes from Kocuria oxytropis, assembly GCF_040981195.1. Lineage (NCBI taxonomy): Bacteria > Bacillati > Actinomycetota > Actinomycetes > Micrococcales > Micrococcaceae > Kocuria > Kocuria oxytropis. Next base: position 31,227 of record NZ_JAVFXA010000010.1, read on the forward strand.
CACCGCCGAGATCTCGCGCTCGCAGATCTGGCAGCAGATCCGCAACGGCGTGGTCTACGAGGACACCGGCAACACCGCGACCCGCGAGCTCGTGGCCGAGGAGCTCGGGCGGCAGAAGGAGGTCCTGCGCGGAGAGGTCGATCCGCAGTCCTACGCGGCGCACTTCGAGCCCGCGGCCGCCCTGATCGCCGACCTGGTGCTGGACGAGGACTACGTCGACTTCCTCACCCTGCCCGCCTACGAGCTGCTCGAGCAGTCCGGCCGCGACCGGGTGACCACGAAGTGAGCGCCGGCGACCACGGCGCCGGGACGCTGGGCACGGCCTTCCGGCAGCGCGCCGCCGAGCGGCTGGCCGGAACCGACGCGCTGCTCCCGCGTTCCTACCCGGGGGACCCGGGTACGCGCCAGCCCGTGCACACCGTCTACCTCCCCGCCGACAGCTTCACCCCGGAGACCGCCCGGCAGTGGGGAGAGCGCGCCGCCCGGTCCGTGGCCGGGCTCGGGGCGGCCTCCCTCGCGGAGCAGGTGGCCCCCGAGGGTGCCGACCCCGGTCTGGTCGAGCGGGTGGCGCGCGCCGTCGAGGACAAGCTCGCCACCGAACCCATCGAGGACGTCCGCCTGGACTTCGAGGACGGTTTCGGCGACCGCGGTGACCCGGAGGAGGACGAGTGGGCCGTGCGCGCGGCACGCACCGTGGCCCTGGCCGTCCGGGAGGGCACCGCACCGCCGTACATCGGGATCCGCTTCAAGTGCTTCGAGGCCGCCACCCGGGACCGCGGCCTGCGCACGCTCGACCTGTTCCTCACCACCCTGGTGCGCGAGGGGGGGCTGCGGGAGGCCGGGCACAGCGAGGACGGCCTCCCCCGAGGCCTCGTCCTCACCCTGCCCAAGGTGAGCACCACGGAGCAGGTCGACGTCATGGTCGAGGCCTGCGAACAGCTCGAGGCGGGCCTCGGACTGCCGGCCGGGCGGTTGCGGTTCGAGGTGCAGATGGAGACGGCCCCGATGATCCTGGGACCGGACGGCACCTGCCCCATCCCGGCGATGCTCCACCGGACGGACGGACGGGTCGAGGCCCTGCACTACGGGACCTACGACTACTCCGACTCCCTGCAGATCGCCGCCCACTACCAGTCCATGGAGCACCCGGCGGCCGACCACGCCAAGGCCGTCATGCAGGTCGCCGTGGCCGGCACCGGGGTGCGGCTCTCCGACGGCTCCACGAACATCCTGCCCACCGGGGACGAGCAGCAGAAGCTGGCCGCCTGGCGGCTGCACGCCCGCCTGGTGCGCCGCTCCCTGGAGCGGGGCTACTACCAGGGCTGGGACCTGCACGCGCACCAGCTGCCCACCCGCTACCTCGCCACGTACTTCTTCTACCGCGAGGGCTTCGCCGCGGCGGCGCTGCGGCTGAAGAACTACGTGCACGGCATCGAGTCGGAGATCATGGACGAGCCCGCCACGGCCCGCGCCCTGGCCCGCTTCGTCCACCGCGGCGTGCTGTGCGGAGCGATCTCCGGGGAGGAGCTCGAGGAGAGCGCCGGCATCGGCGAGCACGAGCTCTTCTCCCTGGCCCACCCCAAGGCCGCGGCACCGGCCGCATCGACCACCGGAGGCGACTTCTGATGACCGAGACCACCTACCACGCGCCGCACGGCGGCCACCCCGGCCAGACCCAGCTGCTCACGGACCGGGCGATGTTCACGGAGGCCTACGCGGTGATCCCGCGCGGGACCATGCGCGACATCGTCACGAGCCGGCTCCCGTTCTGGGAGGACACCCGGGTCTGGGTGCTCGCCCGGCCCCTGTCCGGCTTCGCGGAGACCTTCTCGCAGTACATCGTGGAGGTCGGCCCCGGCGGCGGCAGCGACCGGCCCGAGACGGAGTCCGGCGTGGAGGGCGTGCTCTTCCTCATGGAGGGGGCGCTCGTCCTGACCGTCGACGGGGAGGAGCACGAGCTCGTCCCCGGCGGCTACGCGTTCCTCCCGCCGGAGTGCGAGTGGACCGTGCGCAACCGCGGCGGCGAGCCCGCCCGCCTGCACTGGATCCGCAAGGCCTACGAGTACGTGCAGGGCATCGAGGTGCCGGAGCCGTTCGTCACCAACGAGCAGGAGGTCGAGCCGACGGCCATGCCGGGGACCGACGGCAAGTGGGCGACCACGCGCTTCGTCGACCCGGACGACGTCCGGTACGACATGCACGTGACGATCGTGACCTTCGAGCCGGGGGCGGTGATCCCCTTCGCGGAGACGCACGTCATGGAGCACGGGCTCTACGTCCTCGAGGGCAAGGCCGTCTACCGCCTCAACCAGGACTGGGTCGAGGTCGAGGCCGGCGACTTCATGTGGCTGCGCGCCTTCTGCCCCCAGGCCTGCTACGCGGGCGGCCCGGGCCGGTTCCGCTACCTGCTCTACAAGGACGTCAACCGGCAGATGAAGCTGCGCTGACCGGACGGCGATCCCGTCCCCACCGACCGGACCCCGTGCCGCCCTGCCACCGCGGCGGCACGGGGTCCTTCCATGCCATCGGACCACCCTCAGGACTTTCCACATCCTGAAATAATGATTCCAATAAGGGATTGACCTGCGTCACAGAGGACCGTACGCTGTTTCACAAAACAGAAGTTGACTTCCACATCCTGAAATATGTGGCGGTCCCGTCCGAACCAGGAGGATCCCGATGTCCTACACCGTGAACTGCTCCATCTTGCTCACCGACCTGCCCCTGCTCGAGCGCCCCGCGGCCGCCAGGACCGCCGGCTTCGACGCGGTCGAGTTCTGGTGGCCCTTCGCGGAGTCCGTGCCCGCGGACCGCGACGTCGACGCCTTCGTGGACGCGATCCGGGACGCGGGGGTGCAGCTGAGCGGGCTGAACTTCAACGCCGGCGACATGCCCGGCGGAGACCGGGGCCTCGTGTCCTGGAAGGGCCGCTGCGGGGAGTTCAGGGACAACATCGCCGTGGTCGCCGCCATCGGCGAGCGCACCGGCTGCAGGGCCTTCAACGCCCTCTACGGCAACCGCCGGCCCGAGCACACTCCGCAGGCCCAGGACGAGCTGGCCGTGCAGAACCTCGTGGCCGCCGCCGAGGGCGTGGCGCGCATCGGCGGGACCGTGCTGCTGGAGCCGGTCTCCGGCACCGAGGCCTATCCCCTGAAGACCGCCCAGGACGCCCTCGACGTCATCGCGAAGGTCCAGCAGGCCGGGGCGGAGAACATCAGGCTGCTCGCCGACTTCTACCACCTGTCGGTCAACGGTGACGACGTCGCCGCGGTCATCGAGAAGCACGCGGCTGACTTCGGCCACATCCAGATCGCCGACGCCCCCGGCCGCAACGAGCCCGGCACCGGCGAGCTCCCGCTCCAGCAGTGGATCGAGCGCAGCCGGGAGCTCGGCTACTCGGGCTACGTGGGCCTCGAGTACAAGGCGTCGCAGCAGGACGCCTTCGCCTGGACCTCGGCGTGGTCCGGCGCCCGCGCCGGCGCCTGATCCACCTCCTTCCGCACCTGCCACCACCGCCCGTCGCCCGCACCGCACGGGCCCCCACAGTGAGGAATTCCACCATGACCAACGTCACCGTCATCGGACTCGGCATCATGGGCCTGCCCATGGCCACGAACCTCGTCAAGGCCGGCTACGACGTCGTCGGCTTCAACCGCTCGCAGGACAAGATCGACCGGCTCGTCGAGGCCGGCGGCCAGGGCGCCTCCAGCGTGGCCGAGTCCGTCGCGAACGCCGACGTCGTGATCACGATGGTCCCGGACTCCCCGGACGTCGAGGGCGTCGTGACCGGTCCGGACGGCGTCTTCGCCCACGCCGCGCAGGGCACCGTCTGGATCGACGCGAGCTCCATCCGCCCGGACGTGGCCGCACGCCTGGCCCGGGAGGCCGTCGAGCACGGACTGCGCCCGCTGGACGCCCCGGTCTCCGGCGGGGAGCAGGGCGCCGTCGACGCCGTGCTCTCGATCATGGTCGGCGGCGAGGCCGCGGACTTCGAGGCCGCCCGCCCGGTGCTCGAGGCCGTCGGGAAGACGATCGTGCATGTGGGCCCCGCCGGCTCCGGGCAGACCGTCAAGGCGGCCAACCAGCTGATCGTGGCGGGCAACATCCAGCTCCTCGCGGAGGCCGTCGTCTTCCTCGAGGCCTACGGCGTGGACACGGACGCCGCCCTGAAGGTCCTCGGGGGCGGTCTGGCCGGTTCCAAGGTCCTGGACCAGAAGGGCCAGAAGATGCTGGACCGCGACTTCGACCCGGGCTTCCGGCTCCAGCTGCACCACAAGGACATGGGCATCGTGACCTCCGCCGCCCGGGAGGCCGGCGTGGCCGTGCCGCTCGGCGCGATCGTCGCCCAGCTCGTGGCCGCCACCGTCAACAAGGGCGACGGCGGACTCGACCACTCGGGTCTCTTCACGCTCGTCGAGGAGCTCTCCGGCCGCTCCGGCCGCTGACCCGCCCCACCCCACCGCTTCCCGACCCGGTCCCGGGTCCTGCTTCCAAGGAGTTCATCATGGCCAGAATGCGCACGGTCGACGCCGTCGTCGCCATCCTCGAGAAGGAGGGCGCCACCGAGGCCTTCGGCCTGCCCGGCGCCGCCATCAACCCGTTCTACTCGGCGATGCGCGCCCACGGCGGCATCCGGCACACCCTCGCCCGGCACGTCGAGGGCGCCTCGCACATGGCCGACGGCTACACCCGCGCCGCCCCCGGCAACATCGGGATCTGCGTGGGCACGTCCGGTCCCGCGGGCACCGACATGATCACCGGCCTCTACGCCGCGTGGGCGGACTCCGTCCCGATCCTGTGCATCACCGGCCAGGCCCCCGTGGCCAAGCTGCACAAGGAGGACTTCCAGGCCGTGGACATCTCCTCCATCGCGGCGCCGGTCACCAAGATGGCCATGACCGTGCTGGAGCCGGGGCAGGTGCCGGGGGCGTTCCAGAAGGCCTTCCACCTCATGCGCTCGGGCCGGCCCGGTCCGGTGCTGCTGGATCTCCCCCTGGACGTCCAGCTCGCCGAGATCGAGTTCGACATCGACGTCTACGAGCCCCTGGCCGTCCACCGCCCCGCCGCGACCCGCGCGCAGGCCGAGAAGGTCCTGGACATGCTCTCCTCCGCGCGGAGGCCGCTCATCGTGGCCGGCGGCGGCATCATCAACGCCGATGCCTCGGCGCAGCTGGTCGAGCTCGCCGAGCTGCTGGACCTGCCCGTGATCCCGACCCTCATGGGCTGGGGCGCCATCCCGGACGACCACCCGCTGATGGCCGGGATGGTGGGCCTGCAGACCTCCCACCGCTACGGCAACGCGACGTTCTTGGAGTCCGACTTCGTGCTCGGCATCGGCAACCGGTGGGCCAACCGGCACACCGGCGGCCTGGACGTCTACACCGCCGGCCGCAGGTTCGTGCACATTGACATCGAGCCCACCCAGATCGGGCGCGTCTTCTCCCCCGACCTCGGCATCGTCTCCGACGCCGGCGCGGCCCTGGAGATCCTGCTCGAGGTCGCCCGGGAGCGGAAGGAGCGGTTCTCCGTGCCGGACTGGTCCGCGTGGGTCAAGGACTGCGCCCGGCGCAAGGGCTCGATGCAGCGCAAGACGCACTTCACGCAGGTCCCGGTCAAGCCGCAGCGCGTCTACGAGGAGATGAACTCGGCCTTCGGCACGGACGTCACCTACGTCTCCACGATCGGGCTCTCCCAGATCGCGGGCGGTCAGTTTCTGCACGTGCACGGACCCCGCCAGTGGATCAACGCCGGCCAGGCCGGACCGCTGGGCTGGACCGGGCCGGCCGCCCTCGGCGTCGTCCGGGGCAAGCCCGACGCCACCGTCGTGGCCCTCTCCGGGGACTACGACTTCCAGTTCATGATCGAGGAGCTGGCGGTCGGGGCGCAGTTCAACCTGCCCTACATCCACGTGGTGGTGAACAACTCCTACCTGGGCCTGATCCGCCAGTCCCAGCGCGGGTTCGGGATGGAGCAGAACGTCTCGCTGGCCTTCGAGAACATCAACTCGCCCGAGACCCAGGGCTACGGGGTGGACCACCTCAAGGTCGTCGAGGGTCTCGGCTGCAAGGCCCTGCGCGTGACCGATCCGGAGAAGCTGCGCGAGGCCTTCGGCCAGGCCCACGCCCTCCTGGAGGAGCACCGGGTCCCCGTGGTGGTGGAGGTCATACTGGAGAAGGTCACCAACATCTCCATGGGGACCGAGATCGACAACGTGGTCGAGTTCGAGGAGCTCGCCGCCCGGGGCGCGGACGCCCCGACGGCGATCGCGCTGCTCGACTGACCCCGCCCCGCACAGAACAGGAGGAACGGCCGTGCGCATCGTCGTCGCCCCGGACAAGTTCAAGGGCTCGCTGGAAGCCACCGATGTGGTGGAGCACCTCGCGGCGGGCATCCGGTCCGTGGAGCCGACCGCCGCGGTCGTGGCCGTCCCGGTGGCCGACGGCGGCGAGGGCACGCTCGACGCCGCCGTCGGGGCCGGGTTCACCGCCTGCTCCACCACCGTGACCGGCCCCGTCGGGAACCTCGTCGAGGCAGCGTTCGCCCTGCTCGACCGGACCGCGGTGGTGGAGATGGCCCTGGCCTCGGGACTGGCCGCGCTCCCGGTGGACGAGGACGGCGCACCCGTGCTCGACGCCGGGGGCGCCACCAGCCGCGGCACCGGTGAGCTGATCCGCGCCGCCCTCGACGCCGGAGCCACCCGGATCGTCCTGGGGGTGGGCGGCAGCGCCTGCACCGACGGCGGCGCGGGGCTGCTCCAGGGCCTCGGCGCTCGCCTGCTGGACGACGAGGGCGCCGAGCTGGGCCGCGGAGGCGCCGAGCTCGCCCGGCTGGCCCGGGTGGACCTCACCGGGCTGGATCCCCGGGTGCGGGACGCACAGTTCGTCCTGGCCGCGGACGTGGACAACCCCCTCACGGGGGCCAACGGTGCGGCGGCCGTGTTCGGCCCGCAGAAGGGCGCCGATCCGGAGCTCGTCGCCTCCCTCGATGCCGCGCTGACGGTCTTCCGGGACCGGCTGGCGGAGGCCCTGGGCGCAGACGCCCGGACCGCGGCCGGCTCTGCCGGCGCCGGGGCCGCCGGCGGTGTGGGCTACGCGGCCCTCGCCGTGCTCGGGGCCCGGCGACGTCCGGGCATCGACGTGGTCCTGGAGTTCGTGGGTCTCGCCGAGCGGATGGCGGGCACCGATCTGGTCGTCACCGGGGAGGGCAGTCTCGACGAGCAGTCGCTCGGCGGGAAGACCCCCATGGGGGTCGCCGCCACGGCGCACGCCGCCGGCGTGCCAGTGGTCGCCGTGTGCGGCCGCACCACCCTGGACGAGGAGACCCTCCGGGCCGCGGGATTCGTGCGGACCTATCCCCTGGCCGAGCTCGAACCGGACCCACGGGTCAGCATGCGCGAGGCCGGCAGGCTGCTCGAGCAGGTGGGCGCCCGCCTCGCCCGCGATCTTCCCGGACTGCTCACCGGGACCTCACACCACTGACCGACCCGGCGCCCTGTGCGGACGCCGATGACGAGGAGGAGCTCCGCATGACGGAGAAGAAGACGCCGCAGCAGCCGGGCACCCCCGGCCGGGGCGGGAAGCAGACCGACGAGCAGGGGCACCGACCGGACCCGCGGCAACCGCCCACGGAGCGCGGCCACGGCGCGGACGGCACCGCTGACGCCACCGGGCGTGCGCGGCAGCTGAGCGAGGACCCCGCGGCGGTCGCCCGGGAGGACTCCGCCCGCGCGGCCACCAAGCCCGCCGCCGCCCGGAACGCCGACGAGGCCGAGCAGGCGCACCAGCTGGAGGTGAGCCACGACGTCAACGACCCCGAGCGCGTCCGCCGGCTGATCGCCGACTACCAGCGGGAGCACGGGATCCCCGCCGATGCCGCCGGTGCCCCCCGCCCGGACTCGGAGAGCGCCGGCGTGCACGGCCGCGAGTTCGACCTCGTGGTGCGCGGGCGGAACGTCTCCTGCGGCGACCACTTCGCTCCCCGCGAGGTCGGCGTGCGCAACGGCAGGATCGTGGCCATCGAGCCCCTCGGCGCCGGACTGGTGGGCCGCGAGGTCGTGGAGCTGGCCGAGGACGAGCACCTGCTGCCCGGCCTGGTGGACACCCACGTGCACATCAACGAGCCCGGCCGCACCGAGTGGGAGGGCTTCGCCTCCGCGACGCGCGCGGCCGCCGCCGGCGGCGTGACCACGGTCCTGGACATGCCGCTCAATTCGATCCCCGCCACGGTCAACGTGCCGGCCCTCGAGTACAAGCGCCTCTTCGCCCGGGACAACGTCTTCGTGGACGTCGGCTTCTGGGGCGGGGCGATCCCCGGCAACAAGCCCCACCTGCGCGAGCTGCACGACGACGGCGTCTTCGGCTTCAAGTGCTTCCTGCTGCACTCCGGCGTGGACGAGTTCCCGCACCTCGAGGCCGACGAGATGGAGGAGGACCTCGCCGAGATCAAGACCTTCGACTCGCTGATGATCGTGCACGCCGAGGACTCCCGCGCCATCGACCGCGCCCCGCACCCGGAGGGGGACGTCTACGAGAACTTCCTGAAGTCCCGCCCGCGCGGGGCGGAGAACCTGGCGATCGCCGAGGTCATCGAGCGCACCCGCTGGACCGGCGCCCGCTCCCACATCCTGCACCTGTCCTCCTCGGACGCCCTGCCCATGCTCGCGACCGCCAAGCGGGACGGCCTGGACATCACGGTCGAGACCTGCCCGCACTACCTCACCCTGCTCGCCGAGGAGGTGCCCAACGGGGCCACCGCCTTCAAGTGCTGCCCGCCCGTGCGGGAGGTCGGCAACCGCGAGCTGCTGTGGCAGGGCCTGATCGACGGGACGATCGACTTCGTCGTCTCCGACCACTCCCCCTCGACCCTGGACCTGAAGGACCTGGACAACGGGGACTTCGGCGTGGCCTGGGGCGGGGTGTCCTCCCTCCAGCTCGGGCTCTCCCTGATCTGGACCGAGGCCCGCCGCCGGGGCGTCGGACTGGAGCGCGTGGTGGAGTGGATGTCCACGAAGCCCGCCCAGCGGGCCGGCCTGCGCACCAAGGGCAAGGTCTCCCTCGGCTACGACGCCGACCTGGTGGTCTTCGCGCCCGACGACGCGTTCGTCGTGGACGCCGGGAGGCTGCACCACAAGAACCCCATCACTCCGTACCAGGGCAAGGTGCTGTCCGGAAAGGTGCGCAGGACCTATCTGCGCGGCACCGCCGTGGACCTCGAGACACCCCGGGGGCGGCTCCTGCGCCGCGGGGAGAGCTGAGGCGCAGGGCCGGCCCGTGCCGGCACGACGCCGACGACGGACCTCCGACCTCTTGCGGGCCCGTGACGGCGTGGTTATGGTGTGATTCAGCCTACGGCGGGTCCCGCAGCGGACTATCTACCGGGCGAGCAACGACGAATCGCGCTGGTCCGCCGCCAGAGAGCTCCCGGTGTCCCCCGGGGAACCGCCTGACTCCAGGTCGCGGCCAGTGGCACGCACCGAGGAGCACCGCGCATGAGCGACACCCGAGTGACCGTCAACGGCCGGGCCAGGAGCTGCGCCGGGGCCGACCCCCACACCCGGCTGCTGGACTGGTTGCGCGGCGAGGGCCTGACCGGCGCCAAGGAGGGCTGCGCCGAGGGCGAGTGCGGCGCCTGCGCGGTGCTGGTCGCCCGTCCGGACGGGGAGGGCCGCAGCCGGTGGACCTCGGTCAACGCGTGCCTGCCGCCCGCCGTCGCCTTCGACGGCCAGGAGATCGTCACCGCCGAGGGGCTCGGATCCGCCCCCGGGGCCGGCGCGCCGGCGGCGCTGCACCCCGTCCAGCAGGAGATGGCGGTCCGGGGAGGCTCCCAGTGCGGCTACTGCACGCCGGGGTTCGTCTGCGCCATGGCCGCCGAGTACTACCGCCCCGAGCGCGACGCCTCCGGCGCGGCCGACGCGGCGCAGACCGGCACCACGGTCACCGGCGAGGAGCACGCGGCCGGCCACGAGTGCGGGCCCAACGGGTTCGACCTGCACGCCCTGAGCGGCAACCTCTGCCGCTGCACCGGCTATCGGCCCATCCGCGACGCCGCCTACGCCCTGGGGGCCCCGGCCGACGTCGACCCCCTGCTCCGGCGCCAGGAGCGGCCCGCGCAGCCCGCCCCGCCCACCCGGGTGGAGGCCGACGGCGCACGGTTCGTCCGGCCCGGCTCCCTGGACGAGCTCTTCGAGCACCTGGAGCGCGAACCGGGGGCCCAGCTGATCTCCGGGTCGACGGACGCGGGCGTGGAGGTCAACATCCGCCACACCCGTCCGCCGCTGTCCCTCGCCGTGGACCGGCTCGAGGAGCTGCGCACGCTCGAGGTGGGACAGGAGGGGGTCGAGATCGGTGCGGCCCTGAGCCTGTCCGAGGTCGAGCGCGGCCTCGCCGGACGGGTGCCCCTGCTCGACCAGCTCTTCCCGCAGTTCGCCTCCCGGCTGATCCGCAACGCCGCGACGTTCGGCGGCAACCTGGGCACCGGATCGCCCATCGGCGACTCGGCCCCGGCCCTGCTGGCCCTGGGCGCCTCCGTGGTGCTGGCCTCCGCCGGGGGCGAGCGCGAGGTGCCCCTGGACGAGTACTACACGGGCTACCGGCGCAGCGTCCGCCGCCCCGGGGAGATCATCCGCGCCGTGCGGATCCCGCTGCCCCTCGCCCGGCACAGCGGGTTCCACAAGATCGCCAAGCGGCGCTTCGACGACATCTCCAGCGTGGCCGTCGGCATCGCCGTGCACGTGGAGGCCCGGACGGTCTCGTCCGCGCGGATCGGCCTGGGCGGCGTGGCGGCCACCCCGATCCGGGCCCACGGCGCGGAGCGCCTCCTGGACGGGGCCCCGTGGAACCGCGAGACGGTCGTCACCGCGGCGGCCGCCCTGGCCGGGGAGGGCACCCCGATCGACGACCACCGGGCCAGCGCCCGCTACCGCTCGGCGATGCTCGAGCAGGCCCTGCTCAAGTTCTGGGCGCAGCACGCCCCCGCCCCCGCTCCGGAGGTCTCCCGATGACGTCCCTCGCCGACCGCCCCGCCGCCCCCGTGGTGGGCGTGCCCGTGGCGCACGAGAGCGCCGCCCTGCACGTCACCGGCACGGCCCTGTACACCGACGACCTCGTCGTGCGGCACCAGGACGTGCTGCACGCCTGGCCCGTGCAGGCCCCGCACGCCCACGCCCGGGTGCTGGACGTGCGCACCGCCCCGGCGCTGGAGGTCCCCGGGGTGGTCCGGGTGCTCACCGCGGCGGACGTGCCGGGGGTCAACGACTCCGGCACCAAGCAGGACGAGCCGCTGTTCCCCGCCGAGGTCATGTTCCACGGGCACGCCGTGTGCTGGGTGCTGGGCGAGACCCAGGAGGCCGCCCGGCTCGGTGCCGCCGCCGTCGAGGTGGACTACGAGCCGCTGCCCTCGCTGATCACCCTCGCGGAGGCCGTCGAGGCCGGCAGCTTCCAGGGCGGGCAGCCCACCGTCAGCCGCGGGGACACGGGCACGGCGCTGGCCGCCGCCGCCCACCGCTTCAGCGGGGAGCTCGAGTTCGGCGGCCAGGAGCACTTCTACCTGGAGACCCACGCGTCCCTCGCCTACGTGGACGAGGGCGGGCAGGTCTTCGTGCACTCCAGCACCCAGCACCCCACGGAGACCCAGGAGATCGTCGCCCACGTCCTCGGCCTGCACAGCCACGAGGTCACCGTGCAGTGCCTGCGCATGGGCGGCGGGTTCGGCGGCAAGGAGATGCAGCCGCACGGCTACGCCGCCGTCGCCGCCCTCGGGTCCGTGCTCACGGGCCGGCCCGTGCGGCTGCGGCTCAACCGCACCCAGGACCTCACCATGACCGGCAAGCGTCATCCGTACCACGCCCGGTGGGAGGCCGGCTTCGACGAGCGGGGGCACCTGCAGGCCCTGGAGGCCACCGTCACCAGCGACGGCGGGTGGAGCCTGGACCTCTCCGAGCCCGTGCTGCAGCGGACGCTGTGCCACATCGACAACGCCTACTGGATCCCCCACGTGCGAGTCCACGGCCGGATCGCGAAGACCCACAAGACCTCCCAGACGGCGTTCCGCGGCTTCGGCGGACCGCAGGGCATGCTCGTGATCGAGGAGGTCATGGGCCGGTGCGCCCCGCTGCTCGGCCTGGACCCCACGGAGCTGCGCCACCGCAACCTCTACGTCCCCGGCCAGTCCACCCCCTACGGCCAGCCCGTCCGGCACGCCGAGCGGCTGCGCACCATCTGGACGCAGCTGCTCGACCGGGCCGAGGTCGAGCGCCGCCGCGAGGAGATCGCGGCGTTCAACGCCGCCCACCCCGACACCAAGCGGGCGCTGGCGGTCACCCCGGTGAAGTTCGGCATCTCGTTCAACCTCACGGCCTTCAACCAGGCCGGTGCGCTCGTGCACGTCTACAAGGACGGGTCGGTGCTCATCAACCACGGCGGCACCGAGATGGGCCAGGGGCTGCACACCAAGATGCGCCAGGTCGCGGCCACCGCCCTCGGGGTACCGTTGGAAGCCGTCCGGCTGGCGCCCACCCGCACGGACAAGGTGCCCAACACCTCCGCGACGGCCGCGAGCTCCGGGGCGGACCTCAACGGCGGGGCCGTGAAGAACGCGTGCGAGCAGATCCGGGACCGGCTGGCCGAGGTCGCCGCCCGCACGTTCGGCATCCATCCCGCCGACGTCCGGTTCGTGGACGGCACGGTGACCGGGATCGGCTTCTCCGACCGGCAGACGTCCTTCGCCGAGCTCGCCCACGACGCGTACTTCCAGCGGGTCCCGCTGTGGGCCGCCGGCTACTACCGGACCGACGGGCTGCACTGGGACAGCACCCGGATGCAGGGCGAGCCGTTCAAGTACTTCTCCTACGGCGCCTCCGTCTCCGAGGTGGAGGTCGACGGGTTCACCGGCGCCTACCGGCTGCTGCGCACGGACATCGTCCACGACGTGGGCGACAGCCTCTCCCCGCTGATCGACGTGGGGCAGATCGAGGGCGGCTTCGTCCAGGGCGCCGGCTGGCTCACCCTCGAGGAGCTGCGCTGGGACGAGTCCGACGGGCCGCACCGGGGCCGGCTGGCCACGCAGTCCGCCAGCACCTACAAGCTGCCGAGCTTCTCGGAGATGCCCGAGGAGTTCGCCGTGCACCTCTTCGAGGAGGCCACCGAGAGCGGGGTGGTCTACGGCTCCAAGGCCGTGGGCGAGCCGCCGCTGATGCTGGCCCTCAGCGTGCGCGAGGCGCTGCGGGAAGCCGCGGCCGCGTTCGGGCCCGGCGGGCGGAGCACCGAGCTCGCGAGCCCCGCCACCCCGGAGGCCGTGTTCTGGGCGCTCCAGGAGGCGCGCCACGCCCTGCCCGTGGAGGACGTCGCCGCTCCGGCCGCTCCGGCGGCGCGCTGACGTGGACTGGCTGGACGCCCTGCAGCACCTGCGCACGGAGGGCGCGCCGGGGGTGCTCGTCACCGTCACGCAGGTGCGCGGGCACGCCCCCCGGGAGGCCGGGGCCAAGATGGTCGTGTCCGAGACCGCCGCGTGGGACACCGTGGGCGGCGGCAACCTCGAGGCGACCGTGCTCGAGCGGGCCCGGGCCCTGCTCGACTCCGGGGCCGCGGTCCCGGAGACGATGACCTTCTCGCTCAACGAGCACGCCACCGTGGAGCACGGGCGGCAGTGCTGCGGGGGCGTGGTCACGGTCCTGCTCGAGCCCCAGCGCGCCCGGCCGTCGGTCGCCGTGTTCGGCGTGGGCCACGTGGGCCACGAGCTCGCCCGGGTGCTGTCCCGTCTGCCCCTGCACCTGCACCTCGTCGACAGCCGCGAGGGGCAGCTGGACCCCGCCCGGCTGGCCGATGTCACCGACGGGACCGCGCAGGCCCACCTCCACCACAGCCCCGTCCCCGAGCACGTGCTGGCCGCGCTGCCGGCCGGGGCGCACGTGCTGATCATGAGCCACGACCACGCCGAGGACTTCGTGCTGTGCGACGCCGCGCTGCGCCGGGACGACCTCGGCACCGTGGGCCTGATCGGTTCCTCGGCCAAGTGGTCGCGGTTCCGGGCGCGGCTGCGGGAGGAGGGGCACTCCGACGCCGCACTGGAGCGCATCACCTGCCCCATCGGGCTCCCGGGTGTCCCGGGCAAGGCCCCGGCCGTGATCGCCGTCAGCGTCGCCGCCGACCTGCTCCGGGCGCTCCCCCTCTGATCGACGGCCCCGCCGCCGGGGTCGTGGACCACGGGGCGTGGACCACCGGAGCCGGGGCCGCCGGCTCAGCGGCCGCCGCGCGGACCCGCCGGCCGGCCCTTGCCGGGGCCCGTGCCCGCGCCGTTGCCCACGGTGACCTCGACCCGGTCGGTCGAGGTCTGCCCGGCCGAGTCCGTGGCGGTCGCCGAGAGCGTCCGGGGGCCGTCGGCGGACGTGGTGCTGTCCCAGGACGCCGTCCACCCGTCGGTGCCGTCCGTGTCGGTGGCCAGCACGCTGCCGTCCACCGCGAAGACCACCTGGGCGAGCCCCACGTCGTCGGTGGCCTCGGCCGTCACCGGCATGGTCCCGCTCACCGTCGCGCCCTCGGCGGGGCCGGTGAGCGCGACACGGGGCGGGTCGTCGGCGGAGGCCGCCGTCCTGTCGGCCACGTGCAGGCGGAGGGAGGGCAGCTGGGCGTAGAGGCGCTCGCCCGGGCACTCGGTGGCCTCGTAGTCCCGGTGGCCGCCGATGGTCGGCGCGCTCCGCTGCGTCCCGTTGACCGGGTTCACGTAGCTGACCGTGGCCCGCGGGTCGAGGTCGTGGCGCACGGCGAGTTCGGCCAGCAGGTCCGCCAGGGAGGACATGGCCGCCGGCTCCGGGTCGGTGCCGAACCGGCGGTGGTCGGTGAACTCCCCGAGCAGCGCCACCCCCAGGTTCCCGGAGTTCCAGCCGCCGACATGGGCACCGGTCACCATCCGGTCGGTGCCCTCCTCGTGGGCGAAGTCCGCCCCGGTCCCGCCCGCGCCGCCGCACGAGGCACTGGCCGTGCCCGACCACCGGCCCTCGTAGACGATCCCGAACTCGTCGATCAGGTACTGGTAGCCGATGTCCCCGAAGCCCTGGTCGACCGCGTGGTAGCGGTAGACGGCGCGCACGGTGGCGGCCGGGTCGGGGTCGTCGTTGGCGGTCGCGGTGTGGTGGACGGTCGTGACCTGGGCGTCGTAGAACTGCGGGGCCCAGATCTCCTTGCCGGCGGCGTCGTGGCGCAGGGACTCGTCGGCCCCCCAGTCGGCCCGGGACCGGCACTGGCTGCTGTTCAGGGCCTGGGCAGCCCCGCCCGGGGTCTCTCCGACGGACATCCGGGGCCCGTCGGTGGTGTTCATGGCCACCGCCCGCTGGTTGTCGGCCCAGGCGGGGACGCCGCGCACCTGGTAGGCCTCGGCGTCGGCGGCGGGCACCAGGGCGCTGGCCCACTGCCCCGGGCTCGTGACCCCGTCTTCATGCAAGGGCGTCCACGGCCCCCACTCCCCGTCCTTGCGGAAGCGCACCGCCCCGTGCGGTTCCGGCCCGGGCGCCTCCGCGGCGTGCTCCTGTCCGGCCGGGACGTCCCACAGGACTCCGACGTAGTCGATGGTGAAGTCCGTCGGCACTTCGCCGGTCTGCACGGGTCTCGAGTCGGCGACCGTCTCCGGCACCGTCCGTGCCACCGCAGGACCGGACCACAGCACGGCCAGCGAGACCACCAGCCCGGCGACGACGGCGTGCACGACGAACTTCACGGAACGGCGCATGGCGAGGACCCCCGGGTGATCGGTCGAGGCGAACGGGCTCCGCGGCCCACGGCACCGGCCCCCGCCGACGCGTCGCGCCCCTCTGGTCGTCACAGTGTGGGTCGGCCCGCGGAGGAGGACAACCCCGCACGGCCCGTGTGGCGGACGGTGACGCCGGGACGACCGGCGGTGTCGCCGACCGCCGTCGGGCCCTCGGGCGCTGGACCCCGAGTCCGGTGCGCCCCTGTCCTTCGGCGGCGCTCCGGCCGCCGGTCACGGCCGGGCGGCGATCGGGCGCGCCGGCCGCAACCACCGCACGAGTACCACGGCGCCCGGCAGCGCGGAGACCAGGGCGAGCAGCCCGTAGCCGATCGAGATCGCGAAGCCGGTCCCGGCGGACAGGCCGTGGGCCATCGCGGCCAGGGTGGTGATCCCCTCCCGCGGACCCCAGCCGCCGACCCCGACGGGGACCGACATCCCGGCGAGGCCCAGCACGGTAGTCCCCCACAGGTTCGCCAGGGTCTCCTGCGGCGCGGTGCGCACGGCGGCCAGCAGGAACAGGCCCTGGAAGCAGGCCCAGGCGAGCACGGACAGCGCCCACACCCCGGCCCGGTCCCGTACCGGGGCCCCGCTCGTGGAGCGCCAGGCGACGGCCCCCACGGCGAGCGCGCCGAGACCGAGGGCCGCGGCCAGCCAGCCGCCGACCGCCAGGGCCGGGACGACCCCCGCCGCGAGGAGCACGGAGGTCCCCGCCAGCCGCTCGCCGAGCACGGCGCCGCCGGCCCCGGGCCAGCTGTCCCCGCGCCGGCGGCGGCGCAGCACCCGCACGACGTCCCCGGTCACGCCGCCCGGCAGCAGCAGGTTGACGAGCCCGGACGCCCAGCACTCGACCAGGGCCTCCCGGAACCCGATCGGGGTGCCCCGGCTGCGGGCCACGAGCCGCCAGCGCTGGGCCTGGGCCGCGGTGGCCACGAGGCCGGCCCCCAGGGCGAGCGCCACGGTGGCGGGGGAGAGGATGGCGAGGGCACTGCCCACCGCCTCCGTGCCCAGCGCCCGGAACAGCAGGGCCAGGAGCACCAGTCCGGCCGCGGCCTGCCCGGCGGCCAGCAGCACGCGGGCCACCGGCCGCCGGCCGGGGGCGGGCGGGGTCTCGGCGGGCATGGGCGCAGTCTAGCCACCGCCGCTCCGCCGCCCGGATTGACGCGGCGGGCCGCACCCGCTCAGGATGAAGACCCCCGACGCGACAAAGGCGACCGCATGCCCCTGGCCCGTTCCACCGACCCCTCCCCCTCCGCGTCCCGGGACGGTCTCCTGGCCTTCGGGGCCCTGGCCGGAGCGCTCACGGCCCTCACCCTGCTGGCGGACGTGGAGCTCCCCGTGCTGGTGGCCTCCGGGCTGCTGGGGCTCGCCGTGCTCGGCGTCGTGGTGCGCAGCACCGTACGCCGCCGCGGCGAGCCCTACGGCCCCGCCGACCGGGTCACCGTCGGCCGGTCGGTGCTCGTCGCCCTGGCAGCGGCGTTCCTGCCCGTGGGCCTGGCCCCCCTGCTGGGCCAGGACGGGGGCCGGCCCTCCGACGCCTGGTGCTGGGCCCTGTTCGCGGTCGCACTGCCCGCCTGGCTGCTGGACGGAATCGACGGCCGGGTGGCCCGCCGCACCGGCACCGCCACCCGCGCCGGGGCGCGGTTCGACCAGGAGGTCGACGCCGCGCTGCTGCTGGTGCTCTCCGTGGCCTTGGCCGCCCGGCTCGGGCTGCCGGAGGCGGGGTGGGTGGTGGTGATCGGCGCCCTGCGGTACCTGTTCCTGCTGGGTCTGCGGCTCCGGCCCGCGTGGCGCCGCGATCTGCCGTTCTCCTCGTACCGGCGGGTGGTCGCGGGAATCCAGGGCGGGGTGCTGCTCGGCGCGCTGGTGCCCCTGATCCCGCTGCCGCTGGCCGTGGCCGCCACCGCCGTGGCGCTGGTGCTGCTGCTGGGGTCCTTCGGCCGGGACGTCCTGTGGCTGGAGCGCGGCGCCCGCGAGCTCAGCTGACGGACGGCAGGCCGAGCACGTCCGCGTGCCCCACCGTGGCCCGCAGCCGGCCGCGGGCGCAGTCCACGAGCCGGGTGCGCAGCCAGGCGTGGGCCTCGGCGGTGAGGTCCGGACGGTGCTCCACGGCGGCGTCCGCGCGGTCGGCGAGGAACCGTTCCAGCAGGGGCCGGGCCCACGCCTGGTCGGAGACCCACCAGGGGGTGGGGGTCACGTCCACGACCATGCCCCGCTCCCGCAGGGCCTCCGCGGCCAGCCGCACGGCGTCGGTGCCGGCGAGCTCACCGCGGTGCTGGTGGTCCTCGAAGGCGCCCAGCACCGAGGGGTCGAGGTGGTGCGGCGGGTCGAGCAGGACCTCGCCGTCGACGGTGAGGGCGAGCAGCGCGGGGACGTCCTGCTCGGCCAGCTCCCGGGCGAGGTCCCGGATCTGCTCGCCGGTCAGCAGGTCGAGCAGCGCGGAGCACGTCACGAGCCGGCGGGCGGCCGGGTGCTCCGCGAGGACCCGGCCGAGGTCCTCGACCCCGGCGAGCACGGGCTCCACGTCCGCACCGTCCGCCCGGGCCGCGGCCACGGCCTGCTCGAGCAGCTCGCGGTCGTGGTCGAGCAGGATCCAGCGCTGGGGCCCGGGGAGGTGCCGGGACAGCCAGGCCCGGTTCGCCCCGGTGCCCGCCCCGAGGTCCACGACCACGACGGGCTCCTCGCCCGGGGTGCCCGCGGTTCCGGCCCGCTCCTCCCAGTGCTGGACGAGGCGGGTGATCAGCGGCGCGGAGTGCTCCCGGGCGGCGGCGTCGGCGGGCTCGCGCAGGGCCAGCCAGTCGCCGGCGACGGGACGGTCGGGGACGGGGTGGTGCGTCATGAGGATCTCCTGGGTCGGTCGGTGACGCCGGTGGCGTCGGTGGCGTCGGGACGGGTGCCCTGTCCGGGGCGGGGACGGGTGATCCGGCCGGGGCCGGAGCCGCGGGCCGCGGGCTCCGGCGGGCCGGGGAGCCGGCCCACCGCCGCGAGGACGTCGCGGGCGGTGTCCTCCCAGCGGCGCAGCCGCCCGCGGCGGGCCAGCGCCGCGGCGCGCCACCGCCCGCGCAGGCCGGGGTCGGTCAGCCAGTCCCGCAGCACGTCGGTCCAGGCGGAGGGGTCGGCGGGGTCGAGGACGGCCCCCGCCCGGCCGGCGGCCCCGTCCGGGGGCTCCGGACTGCCGTCGAGGGCCTCGACCGCCCCGGTGCCGGCCGCGACCACCGCGGGCACGCCGCGGGCGAGCGCCTCGGTGACGACCATGCCGTAGGTCTCGGCCGTGGAGGGCAGCAGCAGCAGGTCCGTGCGCGCCCACTGCCGGGCCAGCGCGGCGCCGCCGAGGGGTCCGGGGCAGCGCACGCGCCCCGGATCGGGGAGCTCCCGGACCGCAGCGCGCAGCTCCTCGACGTGGCTCGGCTCGCCCTCGGGGCCCACGAGGTCCAGCGCCCAGTCGGGGCCCGTCAGCGGGGCGAGGGCCTCCAGCAGGAGGCGCTGGTTCTTGCGCGGGGTCAGGGACGCGAGACAGAGCAGCCGCGGCGGGCTCGACCCCGCGGCCACCGGCCCGCGCTCGGCCCCCGGCTCGGCCACGGCGGCGTCCGCGGTGCCGTAGCGGCGGCGGAGGTCCCGGGCGGCCCACACGCTGGGCGTCAGCACCCCGGTGGCGGCGGCGAGGGCCGCGGCCTCCCGCCGGGCGAGCTCCGCCGCGGCCGCGGGGTCCCGTCCGGCCTCGGCGGGCAGGGGCAGGTGCACGAGCAGGTGCACGGGCACGCCGGAGCGCACGGCGTCCTCGACGACCTCCGGGGCCGCGCACCCCACGAGGCCGTCGAGCAGGACCGCCCGGCCGGGGGCCGGTGCGCCCAGCGCCCGCCGCAGCAGCGTCCGGGCGGCGCCGTCCGGGGCGGGCCAGGTGCCGGCCACCGGCACGAGCCGGGCCGGGTGCCCCAGGGCGTCCAGCGCCGCCACGAGCCGGCGGTCGTAGAGCGAGCCGCCGGTGGGCCGCCCGCCGTCGTCGGGCACCACCACGTCGAGGGCCGCCTCCGGGGTGCTCACCGGGCGGGGTCGGGCCCGCCGCGCGCGCTCAGCACGGGCAGCTCGAGGGTGTAGGAGGCCCAGGCGTCGGGGTTCTCGCGCAGGGTCACGGTCAGCCGCTCGAGACCCGGCACGGACCCGGCGCCCGCCGCCAGCCGCTCGGCCACGTACTGGGCGAGGACCTCCGTGGTGGTCAGCCGGCCGGCGAGGTGCGGGTGCTCGTCGAGGTTGCGGTAGCGCAGCCCGTCGAGGACGCCCGCGAGCAGGTCGTTGGCCACGCCGATGTCCATCACCACCCCGTGCTCGTCGAGGACCGGCCGGGACCACGTGGTCTCCACCTCGTAGGTGGCCCCGTGCAGGTTCTGGGCGGGGCCGAAGAAGGGGTCCGGCAGGCTGTGGGCGATCATCATGTGGTCTCGGACGGTCAGGGTGAACACGGGTCTCCTCGGGTCGGCGGGGCAGGGAGGTCAGTCGTAGCGGACCACGTGGCAGAGCACGTCGGGGGCGTCCTCGGCGAGCCGCGCCATGGTGGCGGGCAGCTCCTCGAAGGAGGAGGTCCCGGAGAGCAGCGCGTCGAAGCGCGGGTCCCGGAGGGCGTCCAGGGCGGTGGCGAGCCGGTCGGCGGTGGTGCGGCGGGCCCGGCGGGCGGGGGCGACGACGCCCACCTGGCTGGCGCGGATCTGCAGGCGGCGGGCGTGGAAGTCGGCGCCGAGCGGGACGGCGGGGTCCTGGTCGCCGTACCAGGACAGCTCGATCAGCTCGCCCTCGTCGCCGAGCAGCTCGAGTCCCCGCGCCAGGCCGGCGGCGGTGGAGGAGGCGTGCAGGACGAGGTCGCACTCCCCCGCGGCGTCCTCCGGCAGCACGTGCTCCACGCCGAGCCGCCCCGCGAGCTCCCCGCGGGCCGGCTGCGGGTCCACGAGCTGCAGCCGGGCGAGCGGGAAGCGGGCCAGCAGGGCGGCCGCGCACGCCCCGATCATCCCGGCGCCCACCACGGCCACGCGGTCCCCGAACCGGGGCGCGGCCTCCCACAGGGCGTTGACAGCCGTCTCCACCGAGCCTGCGAGCACCGCCCGGTCGGAGGGCACGTCCTCGGGCACGGGGGTCACGGCCGAGGCCGGGAGCACGTAGCGGTCCTGGTGGGGGTGCAGGCTGAACACCCGCCGGCCCACCAGTTCCTCGGGTCCCCGCTCCACGACGCCCACGGCCAGGTAGCCGTACTTCACCGGGCCCGGGAAGTCCCCCTCCTGGAAGGGGGCGCGCATCCGCTCGTGCACGCGTGCCGGGACGAGGCCGCGGTGGACGAGGGACTCGGTGCCGCGGCTGATCCCGGAGCGCAGCGCCCGCACCTCGACCTCACCCGGGCCGGGGGCGGGCAGCCGTCCGGTGCGCAGCTCCCCCCGGCCGGGCTCCACGGTCCAGTAGGCGCGGCAGGTGCGGGGGTCCTCCGGCGGGGAGGGGCGAGCGGCGTCGGTCATGGTCCCATTGTGGCGTGCCGGCCGCTGCGCGCCACCGGGGACCGCGGCGCGCCACCGTGGCCCGCCCGCACCCGGCCGGCCACGGAACCGCAGGGCCGGCCGTCCCGGATTGATCCGGGTCAGCTCAACGGCCCCGGCCCGGCCGGGGAGGACCGGACGCCGCCGTCCTCCTGGTGCAGCTCGGCGAGCGCCCGGCGCAGCGCGGCGTAGCGGCGGGACCCGAGCCGGCGCCGCCACTGCTCCTCCACCTCGGCGACCACGTCGGCGGCGACCGCCTGCGCGGCCCGGCCGCGCTCGGCGACGGTCACGAGCCGTGCCCGGGCGTCGGAGGGGTCGGGCCGCCGCTCCACGTACCCCTCCTCCTCCATGGCCTGCACGAGCAGGCTGGCCGTCTGCTTGGTGACCCGCGCCTGCTCCGCCAGCTGCACCGTGCGGGTGCCCTCCGGGCCGATGCGCTGGAAGATCCTGGCCTGGGCGTAGGAGAGGTCGGCGAAGCCGGCGGCGTGCAGGGCCTCCAGCACGCGGATCTCCATGTCCCGGTAGGGGTAGTAGAGCAGCAGCCCCGTGTTCGTCGCCTCGTCCCCGTGCATTTCCACCCCTTGACACCGTGCCGGACCCGCCGGAAAATTCAGTCAGGAAACCTGACTACTAGGGGAGATTACCATGGACCGCACCGCCATCTGGGACGCCGTCCACCGGGAGCGGTCCGCGCTGGCGGACCTGCTCGAGACCCTCAGCCCCGAGGAGTGGGGGCACCCCACGCTGTGCCCGGGGTGGGCGGTGCGGGACGTGGCCGCCCACGTCATCTCCTCCCCGCAGTTCGGGGTCGCCGATCTCGCCCGGGCCCTGTGGCGCGGCCGGGGCAACTACGACCGCGCCGTGCTCCTGGACGCCCGGCGCCGCGCCCGCCGGCCGGTCGAGCAGATCGTCGCGGACTACCGCCGTCTCGACGGCTCGAGGCGCCACCCCCCGGGCACCGGCGTGCGGGACCCGCTCCTCGACGTCCTCGTCCACACCCAGGACATCGCCCTGCCCCTGGGCCGCCACCACGCCATGCCTCCGGAGGCCGCCCGCACGGCCGCGGACCGGGTGTGGTCCGTGTCGTTCCCGTTCCGGGCGCGCCGGCGGCTGCGCGGGGTGACGCTCACCGCGACCGACACGGACTGGCGCGCCGGCGCGGGGCCCGAGGTCCGCGGGCCCATGGAGGCGCTGCTCCTGCTGCTGACCGGCCGGACGGCCGCGCTCGACCGGCTCGAGGGGCCGGGGCTGGCCCTCGTGGCACCGGGGGCGGAGGCCGCCCGCGGCTCTTGACACCCCGCGGCGGCGGCGAGGACGCTGGAGGAGGCGGCGCCCGCCGTCTCCTCCCCCGGTCCCCGAGGTGACCCATGGTCCAGCGCATCCTCTTCCTGCACGGTGCCGGCCCCCAGCCCTCCGACGGCGGCAACCCGGTGCTCGAGGCCGTGCGGCGGCAGTGGCCGGACGCCGACGTCGTGGCCCCCGGCCTCCCCCGCCCGGAGGACCCCGACCCGGAGCAGTGGCAGGAGGCCATCGGCCGGGCCATCCGGGCCATCCCGGACGAGCCGTGGGTGATCGTGGGCCACTCCCTCGGCGGGTCCGAGGCCCTGCGCTTCCTCTGCCACCGGATCCCCACGCTGCTGCAGCGCGTCGTGACCGTGGCGGCGCCCTGCTGGTGCCCGGAGCACCCCGAGGTGGAGGAGCAGGGCTTCGCCCTGCCCTCCACCGTGGGCCGGACGCTCGCGGACCTCGAGATCGTCGTGGTCCACGCCGAGGACGACGACGTCGTGCCCCCCGCCCACGCGCACTGCCTCAGCGAGCGGCTGCCCTCGGCCCAGCTCGTGCTGCTCCCCTCGGGCGGGCACCAGCCGACGTCCTGGACGGACCGCGGACTCATTGCGTGAGGTGACCCCGCGCGGGTCGGCGGATCCGCCGCCGTGCGGGAGCATGGGTGCCATGACCCGATCGCACCCGCAGCACCGCAGGACCGTCCGCACCGCCGGGGCCCTCGCCCTCCTCCTGGGACTCGCCGCCCCGGCCCCCGCGGCGGCGCTGCCGGCCGGATCCGTCAGCGAAGCGGCCGGGACGCCGTCGATCGCCGTCCCGGCCTCCTGCGGCCCGGCGGCGGCCGGGCCGTTCGCGGTCCCGGACGGGCCCACGGCGCAGGACGACCGGCGGGCCCTCGCCGCCGCGCTCGACGGCCTCGGTGCGGCGGTGGGCGCCGAGATCGGGCTGCTGGTGCAGGACCCGGACGGCCGCACGGTCCTCGCCCACCGCCCGGAGCTGACCGGCATGGAGGCGAGCCTGTCGAAGGTGCCGCTGGCCCTGACGACCCTGCGTCTGGCCGCCGATCGGGAGGGCCGGCTCACGGAGCAGCAGCGCGCCCTGATCCGCGACAGCGTCCACGAGAGCGGCAACGAGTCCACCTCGGCCCTCTACGGCGCGCTCGGCCCCACGGTCTCGGCCATGGAGAGCGAGCTCAACGAGACCTACGACCTCATGGGCGTCACCTCCACCCGGTCCTCGGGCGGCTGGGGCCACAACCTGACCACGGCCTCCGACCAGCTGGCCGTGCTGCGCACGGTCGTCCACGGGGCGGGCTGGCTGCCCGAGGAGGACCTGGCCTGGCTGCGGGAGCAGATGCGGCCCGCCCACCCGTCGCAGACGTGGGGCGTGGGGACCGCGCGCGCGGAGGGCACCCTCGTCAAGAACGGGTGGCTGCCGGACGCCGCGGGCCGGTGGGACGTCCACAGCGTGGGACGGGCGAGGGCGGGCGGGACGGCCCAGCACATCGCGGTGCTGGGCTCGGGCTACCCGAGTGCGGCCTGCGGCCAGGACGTGGCCACCGCCGTGGTGGAGCTGCACCTCGGTCTCGGGGCCGTCTGAGCGGCCGCGGGCTCATCGCCGGCCCGGGGCGACGTTGAGGTTGTGCCGGAAGAGGTTCCCCGGGTCGTAGCGGTCCTTGAGGGCGGCCAGCCGCTGGTGCTTCTCCCGCCCGTAGGCCAGGCGCGCGGCCTCAGCGCGGTCGCCCCCGAGCTCGGCGTCCGGGCCCATGAGGTTGATGTACTCGCCGTGCTCGGCGAAGGGCTGCATCCCCTCGCGCACGCCCCGGACGAAGGCGGCGAGGCGCTCGTCGTCGGCGGGGTCGTGCCGCACCCCGTAGACCGTCAGCCAGTACCGGGCGGACCGGTTGGGAAAGGCCGTGGCCTCCTCGGGCACCCGGCCGAAGGCGCCCTCGAGGAGGTGGACGTCGATGCCGGCGCCCCGGCACGTGATCCCGGAGCCCAGCCCGGCCAGGACGTCGACGACCTCCTCGTCCAGCCGGGAGAAGGGGACGTTCCGCCAGTGACCGTGCGAGCCCTTGGGGAAGGCACCGTCCCGGGCGCCCTGCCAGGTGACCCACGGCGTGGGGCCCATCTCCTCGGCGTCGGGCGGTGCGTGCTCCCGCAGGCCGTCGACGACGTCCAGGCCGGCCACGTGGTCCTCGGAGACCCAGCTGAAGCCCACGGTCAGCACGGGGTCGTCGCCCATCCCCGCCCCGGGCGGCGGGATCGCCAGGCTCAGGACGGGGTTCATCTCGTCCGGCAGACCGCGCGACCACTCGGCGAAGGCGGTGAGGGCGTCCTGCCAGTGCGGGCTGCGGTAGTAGAGGTTCCCGGCGAGCACGGCCGACGGCAGCCGGCGGGCCCGGAAGGTGAAGGAGGTGACCACCCCGAGATTGCCGCCGCCGCCGCGCAGTCCCCAGAACAGCCCGGCGTTCTCCTCCTCGCTGGCGTGCAGGTGGTCGCCGGCGGCGGTCACGACGTCGGCGGAGTCCAGGTTGTCGAGCGTCAGCCCGTTGCTGCGGGTCAGCCAGCCCATGCCCCCGCCCAGCGTCAGGCCCGCGACGCCCGCGGCGCCGACGAGACCGCCCGGCACGGCGAGGCCGTGCCGGGCCGTGGCCCGGTCCAGTCCGGCGATGGTGGTACCCGGCTCCACGCTCACGAGCTGGTTCGCGGGGTCGACCACGACACCGCGCAACCGCCCGAGGTCGAGCACCAGGCCGCCCTCGACCGTGCCGTGCCCCGCCACCCCGTGCCCACCGCCGCGCACGGCCAGCGGCAGCCGGGTGCGCTGGGCTGCGGCCAGGACGAGGTCGACGTCGCCGACGTCCCCGGCCCGCACGACGGCCCGCGGACGGGCGTCGATCATCCCGTTCCAGACCCGGCGGGCCCTGTCGTAGTCGGGGTCCCCCGGCTCGACCAGTCCGCCCGCGAGCCGGTCCCGGAGTTCCCGGAGCGCCCTGGCCGTCGCGTCGTCCGGCGCACGGTGGTCCGTGGTGCTCATGGCTTCCGCTCCTGCGCGAAGAATGTGTCGCCCCAGAGGCAAATTCTAGTCCGGCCGGTGCAGCACACGACGAAAGCCCTCGTCACGCGTGCATAACTCCGCGCCGGAGCTCAGGGCAGGTCCGCCCCGTCCGCACCGGCCTCCAGCGCGGGTCCGGCCTCCGGAGCCGCCGCGGCGTCCGCTCCCTCGACGGGGACGGTGGCCGCGGCCACCGCCGCGGCGGGACGGCGGGGCTCCTCGTCCTCCACGTCGGGGATCCCGTCCCCGTCGAGGTCGTCGTCCAGCTCGTTGCGCAGGCCGTCCCCGTCCATGTCCGGGTCGTCGACGTTGTCGATCCCGTCCCCGTCGACGTCATCGTCCAGTTCGTCGGGGATCGTGTCGCCGTCGATGTCGTCGTCCTCGACGTCGAGGATCCCGTCCTCGTCGAGGTCGCGCACCGTGTCCGGGACGACGACGGGGGCGACTCCCGGCTCGAGCACGGGCTCCGGGACCACCACCGGCTCCGGCTCCGGCTCGGGCTTCACGGGGGTCTCCCCGGGGACCGGCGGGTCCGGCACGGGCACGGTCACGACGGGAGACTCGGGCACGGTCACGACGGGAGCCTCCGGCACGGGCGCGGGGGCCGCCGGGACCGCGGGCGCGGGCCCGGGCACCACCGGGGCGTCCTGTCCGGGCGCGGGCACCACCGGCGTCGCGGGAGCCGGTGCGGCCTGGTCCTGCGGCACGGGCCGCTCCCCGGTCGGGGACTCCTCCCGTCCCGGGCCCTGCGCGGCATCGGCGGCCTTCTTCGCCGCCGCCCGCTTCGCGGCCTCGGCCTTCTGGGCCGCGGCCTTCTTCGCGGCCGCGTCCTTCTGCGCGGCGGCCTTCCGCGCCGCGTCCTTCTGCTGGGCTGCCTTCTGCTGGGCTGCCTTCTGCTGGGCGGCCTTCTTCTGGGCGGCCGCCTTCTTGTCCAGGGCGGCCTGCTGCGCGGCCGGGTCCTCGGCCGGGTCCGCGACGGGGACCTCCAGGGAGTACTTGCTGCGGGAGGCCGGGATCACCCGCATGCCGTCGACCCAGTCGAAGGACTGCGGGTCCACGGCCTGGCCGTTCACCCAGGTCTCGAAGTGCAGGTGCGGGCCCGTGACGCGGATGCCGGTGGCCCCCACCGTGCCGAGCTGCTCGGAGGCGGCGAGCCGGTCGCCGGTGCGCACCCGGACGTCCTCGAGGTGGTTGTAGGTGGTCTTGAGCCCGTCCGCGTGGGTGACCTCCACCCGGTTGCCGCCCCAGACGTCCCAGAACACGGCCGTCACCACGCCGTCGAGGGCGGCCACGACGGGCAGGCCCGCGGCGGCGGAGACGTCGGTGCCGTTGTGGAACTCGCGCCCGCCGCGGTCGGGGGCGATCCGCCAGCCGAACTGCCCGCCGGGCAGGACGGCCCCGGGCCGGGCCGGGGCGATGAGGGTGTTGACGGGCAGCTCGCCCTGGTAGAGCTTCGGCGCCTGCCGGCCCGGACGCACGGTGGAGGCCCCGTGCCGGCCGCCCTCGCCGCGCCCCGCGCCGGCCCGCCAGGAGCCCTGGCCCGCGCCGCCGTCCCGCACGGGCGAGCTCGCACGGTCCTCCCGCAGCGGCCCGGCCGGAGGAACAGCCTGCTCCTGTCCCGCCGCGAGCAGGGTCCAGCCGCCGCGCTGCCGCTCGGCGGAGGCGGCGGCCGGGGCGCCGAAGGCCGAGGCCCCCCGCTCCCCGCCGGTCTCCGGCGCGATGCCCGTGCTGACGGCCACGCTGACGGCCACGAGGGCCGAGAACGCGGTGAGGGCGGTCACCGGCGAGGAGGCACGGTGACGCAGGTCGGCGGGCGCAGGGCGGCGAGAGGAGTCGCGGGGCATGACGGTGTTTCCCCCAGGATGTCGCGGGAGGCGACGAGAAGTTCGAGCAGACGGTCGGGGCGCTCTCGCCCCGCGGCATCAGCTTAAGTGAACAACTCGCGGCGGCCGAGGGATCCGCCGTCCCCTCATCGGCGCCTTGTCACACGACGACTTTATGCAAACGCAAATGGTCGTCGGAGGGTGCCACCGGCCTCCCGCACCCCTTCGGGCGGACCGCACAGACGTCCGTGCGCCCCTCAGGCGGGCCCGGACCACCCGTCCTCCAGCAGGCCCCGGACGTAGGCGGCCTGGCCGAGGTGCTGCGCGGCGTCGTCGACCGTGCTCACCAGGCGCACCCCGCGGGTAACGGGAGGGGTCCAGGACCGGTCCACCACGTCGTCCCACCGGTCGTCCGCGAGCCCGCGGGCGTAGGCCACCGTGCGCTCCACCACCGCGTCGAGGTAGCCCTGCAACAGGTCGGGGGACGCCACCCGGATCCGGGCCACGTCCTCCGGTCCGTCGCCGAAGCCCGTGGCGGACTCGGGGACGTCGAGACCGAACCGCCGGCTCCAGCCCTCCGCGGTCCACACCTGGTCCGTGCCGGCGAGCTGGGCGACCTGCACGTCCTGCTGGCGGGCCGCGTGCCACACCAGCCAGGCCACCGAGTTCGCCGTCCCGCCCGGCATGGTGTTCAGCACCTCCCCCGGGATGGCCTCCAGCACGTGCTGCGCCACGTGGGAGGGCCGCCGCGCGGCGTCCTCGAACAGCTCCTGCAGGGTCATGCCGACCACTCCTTCCGCACCGTGGGGGCCGGGCGGCCCCTCCGCCCCCGAGCCTACGTGCGGCCGGCGGTCGCCGGACCGCCGGTCGCGGACGACCGGCACGGCCCGGGGCCGGTCAGGACGCCGCCGGCCGCAGCAGGCGGGCGACCGTGCCCGCGGCCAGGACCACCCCGACCGTCATGACCAGGGCCGTCCAGTGCATGCCCGCGGTGAAGGCGGCGAAGGCCGCCTCCCGCACGGCAGGCCCCAGGGCCCCGGCGTCCTCCGCGATCCCGACGGCTCCGCCGAGGGTCTCGTGCGCCGCGGCGGACGGGCCCGCCGCCAGCGCCGCGGGCAGGTCGAGGTGGCGCTGGTAGAACGCGGTCAGCAGACCGCCGAGCACGGCCGTGCCCAGCACCGCGCCGACCTCGTAGCCGGTCTCCGAGATCGCCGAGGCGGCCCCGGCCTTGTGCGGCGGGGCGGCCGTGAGGACGAGGTCGTTGGACAGCGTCTCGGCGAGCCCGATGCCGGTGCCGACCAGGCAGAAGGCGGCGAGGACCCCCACGGCGCCCGCGGAGAGGTCGGCGAGGGCGACCACGAGGAACCCGGCCGAGGACAGGAGCATCCCCGCCGTGATCACGGTCCGCGGGCTCAGCCACCGCACGGCCCGCACCGCCAGGAAGCCGGCCAGGACCGTGAGCACGAGGCCCGGGACCATGGTCAGCCCGGCGGCCATGGGGTCCAGGCCGACCACGAGCTGCAGGTACTGGGTCAGCATGAACAGGAACCCGTAGAGCCCCACGTTGCCGAGGACGTTGACGGTCACCCCGCCCCGGAACCCCGGGTGCCGGAAGAGGCTCAGGTCGAGCATCGGGTGCGCCAGGACCGCCTGCCGCCGCACGAACAGCACGCCGGCCAGCACGCCGAAGGCCGCGCTGAGCAGGCCGTGGAAGAGCTCCCCGGAGGCGGTGGCCGCCTTGATGCCGTAGACCACGGGGGTCATGGCGAGCATCGCGAGCAGCACGGAGGGGACGTCCACGGGCCCGGGCCGGGGGTCGCGCGACTCCGGCACCAGCACGGGACCGAGCACGAGCAGGGGCAGCAGCACCGGCACGGACATCAGGAACACCGAGCCCCACCAGAAGTGGTTGAGCAGGAAGCCGCCGACGATCGGGCCCAGCGCGGCGCCTCCGCTGAAGCCGCCGGCCCACACCGCGATCGCGATCCGGCGCTGGCCCGGGTCCAGGAAGATGTTGCGCAGCAGGGACAGGGTCGCCGGCATCAGCATGGCGCCGAAGAGCCCCATCGCGGCCCGGCCCGCCACGAGCAGCTCGGCCGTGGGGGCGAAGGCCGAGGCCGCGGAGACCGCCGCGAAGCCGGTGCCGCCGATGAGCAGCAGCCGCCGGCGGCCGATCCGGTCCCCCAGGGACCCGAGGGGGATGAGCAGGCCGGCGAGCACGAGGGGGTAGACGTCCACGATCCACAGCAGCTGCGCCCCGGTGGGGTGCAGCGCGCGGGAGATGGTGGGCAGCGCGAAGCTCAGGGCCGTGTTGTCGACCGACACGAGCAGGACGGGCATCATCAGGACCGCGAGCGCGGCCCATTCGCGCGCACCGGCCGTGGGGCGGGGCGTCAGCAGAGTGGTCATGGTTCACCTCCGGGGAGACGGATCGGGAGCGGACAGCCGCATTAACTGTACCGTCTAGACGGTACAGTTATGTGGGGGCTGGCACAATGGGCACCACGTCCGATCCAGGGAGGTCTTCCTCACATGCCGCGCCCACCCGTGGCCCGGGACAAGCTCCTGGCCGCCTTCGAGCAGATCGTCCTCGACGACGGCGAGCGCGCCGCGACCCTCGACGCCGTCGCCACCGCCGCCGGCGTGTCCAAGGGCGGTCTGCTCTACCACTTCCCGCACCGCCAGGCCCTCGTGGACGCCACGCTGCAGCGGCTCGAGGAGCTCATGCGCCTGGACCTGGAGGGCATGGCGTCGGCCCCGGACGGGGCGGCGCGCTACTTCCTCGTCACGTCGCTGTTCGAGGACAGCCGGCTGGACCGGGCCCTGATCGTGGCCTCCCGCCTGGTCCAGGCCGGGGACGAGAACGCCCGGGCCGCCCTCAAGCGCCTCGAGGAGGCGTGGTACGAGCTGATCCTCGCGGACGTGGGCGACCCGGTGGTGGCGACCGCCGTGCAGCAGATGGGTGACGGGCTCTACCACAACGCGTCGATCGGGCTGCTGCCGGACGCCAGCGCGCAGCGGCACACCATCCTGGAGCACCTGCTGGCCGCGGTGGACCGGCTCAGCCCGCGCCCCTGAGGGGCGCGCCCGCGGGGCGGGCCGGCGCCCGTCAGCGGTGGGGCCGGTGGCGGACGTGCTCGGGCCGGAGGCCGAGGCCGATGGCCCGTCCCGTCAGGTGGGGCAGGAACGGCAGGGCCCGCACGAGCCCCAGCGGCACCGGGGGCCGGGGCTCCCGGCCGGGCCGGGAGGGGACCAGCCGGCGGGCGAGGACGAGCTGGAACAGCTGGGTGGCGCGTGCCGGCCACGCCCGCCGCCGCTGCACCCGGGCGAGGTCCCGCTCCCGCACCCCGCCGTGCAGCAGCCGCGGCCCCAGGAGGTTCGCGGCGGCGACCGCGTCCTGGATCGCGAGGTTGATGCCCACGCCCCCGGCCGGGGACATGGCGTGGGCGGCGTCGCCCAGGAACAGGATCCCGGGCCGCCACCAGCGGCGCAGCCGGTCCACGCGCACGCGCAGCAGCTTCACCTGCTCCCAGTCCTCGATCGTGGCGAGCCCCTCCCCCAGCCCGGGGGCCAGCGAGCGCACCCGGTCCCGGAAGGCCTCCAGCCCCTGGGCGCGCAGCGCCTCGTGCTCCCCGGCCCGCACGATCATGGCGGCCTGCCAGTAGCCGGTGCGCGGCAGGGCGACCACCGCGCCGTCCCCGGCGTTGAACAGCGGCTGTTCCTGCCCCTCGGCCCGGGGCACGCGGAACCACAGGACGTCGATCCGGGAGGGCGAGGCCACCGGGGACAGTCCCGCCGCCGCCCGCAGCACGGAGTCCCGGCCGTCGGTGGCCAGGACCAGCTCGGCCCGGACCCGCACCGGCACCCCGTCGTCGTCGTGCGCGGTGACGCCGGTGCACCGGCCGTCCTCGACGAGCAGGCCGTCCGCTGCCGTGGAGCGCAGCAGCCGGAAGCCGGGCAGCGCCTCGCCCTTCTCGGCGAGCAGGTCCAGGAAGTCCCACTGCGGCAGGAACGCGATGAAGGGGCAGCGCACGGGCAGGCGGTCGAACCGGCCGACCACCACCGCCTCCCCGCCGAGGGAGACGGTGGCGCGCTCCACCCGGGTGTGGGGCAGCGCCAGGACGTCCTCGAGCCAGCCGAGCTCGGCCATCACCTCCAGGGTGGAGGGGTGCAGGGTGTCGCCGCGGAAGTCGCGCAGGAAGTCCGCGTGCTTCTCCAGCACGACCACGTCCACGCCCTGCCTCGCCAGCAGCACCCCGGCCATGAGCCCGGCCGGGCCGCCGCCCACCACGCAGCACGTGGTCCGCACCTGCCGCTCCGCCGCCTGCTCCGCCGCCACCGGTGCCTCCCGGGCCCTCGCCGAACCGCTGTCCCTGCCGAGGGTCCCACCGGGGTGCCGCCCGCGCAAGGGGCCGGGGCGGCCGGCACCCCGCCCTGCCGTCCACCGGCCGCGCAGGACCCCACCGCGTCCGGACCCCGGGTTCTCGCCGTGCACCCTTCCCACCGCCTCGCGCCCACGCCAGAGTGGACACCACAGGCAGGAGCACCGACCCCACCGACAGGAGTTTCCCGTGGGCCAGCTGATCGTCACCGAGTTCATCACCCTGGACGGCGTCGTCGACTCCCCCGGCGGCGGCCCGCACCCGCACGCCGGCTGGACCTTCCGGCACGTCCCCTACGAGGAGGCCGCCTACGAGCTCAAGGACCGGGAGCAGAAGGAGGCGGCCGCGATGCTGATGGGCAGGGTCAGCTACGACGAGTTCGCCCCCGTCTGGCCGTCGATGGAGGAGTTCGCCGAGTACAACGCCATGCCGAAGTACGTGGTCTCCTCCACCCTGGAGGACCCGCAGTGGCACCACACCTCCGTGCTGCGTTCCCTCGACGAGGTCGCGCAGCTCAGGGCCACGGTCGACGGCACGATCCTCGTGCACGGCAGCGCCACCCTCGCCCAGGGCCTCGCCGCCGCGGGCCTCGTGGACCGGTACCACCTGCTGGTGTTCCCCGTGCTGCTCGGCGCGGGCCGCCGCCTCTTCGACGACACCGCCGACACGTTCCGCACGCTCGAGCTGGTGGAGCACGAGGCCTACGCCAACGGCGTCCTCAAGACCGTCTACGACGTCGTGCGCTGACCCGCCCCTCGGTGCCCACCGTCCTCGTCCGCCGGCTGCTCCTCCGGGACGCGCTCGAGCAGGCCCTCGTGCTCCTCGACGAGCCGCAGGGACAGCTCCTTGTACCCCACCGAGTCGAACAGCACGGTGATCCGGTCCGGTTCCGCGCCCATGACGA
This sequence comes from Kocuria oxytropis, assembly GCF_040981195.1. Lineage (NCBI taxonomy): Bacteria > Bacillati > Actinomycetota > Actinomycetes > Micrococcales > Micrococcaceae > Kocuria > Kocuria oxytropis. Next base: position 63,925 of record NZ_JAVFXA010000010.1, read on the forward strand.
TCCCGTGCCCCCACTCCCGGTGGGTCACCGGGGTCTGGATCTCCCAGCCGTGCGGGGTGGCGGCGGCCCGCTCGGCGGCCTCGGCGGCGGAGCCGGTCTCCGCGCAGGTGTCGCAGTTGCCGCACCAGCCGTCGGTCTCCTCGCCGAAGTAGTTGAGCAGCCAGTCCCGCCGGCACCCGTCCGTCTCGGCGTAGCCGCGCATCATGTCGATCCGGGACCGGTTGATCCGGTGCCGGGCCTCGGCCTCCGCGAGCGCGGCGGCGACGGCGGTCCCCGGGTCGGCGCCGGGCGCGGCGCGGCAGCCCTCGCGCCCGGTGAGCACGCCGCCGCTGTGCTCGAGCAGGTGCAGGGCCCGGGCCTGGGCGCGGGGTCCGAGCCCGGTGTGCCCGCGCAGCTCCCGGGCCCGCACCGGCCCGTGCCGGCGGACCGCACGGAAGACCCGGTCCAGGTCCTCCGGCTCGGGGGCGGCGCCGGCGAAGTACTGCTGCAGCCCCAGGTCCTCGGAGCGGTAGTGCAGCACGGCGAGGGCCGGCCTCCCGTCCCGGCCGGCGCGGCCGATCTCCTGGTAGTAGCTGTCCAGGGAGTCGGGGATGTCCGCGTGCACCACGAAGCGCACGTCCGGCTTGTCGATGCCCATCCCGAACGCGGTGGTGGCCACGACCACGTCCAGCTCGTCGCCGAGGAACCGTTCGTGCACGTCGGCCCGCTCGGCGCGCCGGCGCCCCGCGTGGTAGGCCTCGGCACGCAGACCGCGCCGGGCGAGGGCGGCGGCGTAGTCCTCGGTCTCCTTGCGGGTCGCGACGTAGACCAGCCCCGGGCCCACGAGCCCGGCGACCTCGTCGAGCACCGCCCGGCGCTTGTCGGAGGACCGGTGGTGGCGCACCACGCGCAGCTCGATGTTGGGCCGGTCGAAGCTGTGCACCAGGACCAGGGGGTCGCGCAGGCCGAGCCGCTCGACGATCTCGGCCCGGGTGTGCGGGGACGCGGTGGCGGTGAGGGCCACCACGGGCGGGCGCCCCAGCCGCTCGGCCGCCTCCCGGAGCACCAGGTAGTCGGGGCGGAAGTCGTGGCCCCACGAGGAGATGCAGTGCGCCTCGTCCACCACGAACAGGGACGGCGGGTGCGCGGCGAGCCGCTGCGTCGTCTCCTCCCGCGCCAGCTGCTCGGGGGCGAGGAAGAGGAACTTGGCGTCCCCGCGCGCCACGGCCTCCCAGGCGGCACGCTCACGGCGCGCTCCCACGGCGGAGTTCACGGCGAAGGCGACCTCCGCCCCGAGGTCCTCGTTGATCGCCTCGACCTGGTCGTGCTGGAGGGCGATCAGCGGGGAGACCACCACGGCGGTCCCGGGCAGGACGGAGCCCGGGACCTGGTAGATCACGGACTTGCCGTGCCCGGTGGGCATCACGGCCAGGACGTCGCGGCCGGTGGCCGCCGCCTCCATCGCCTCGAGCTGCCCCTCCCGGAACTGCTCGATGCCGAAGCGGGACGCCGCGACCTCCCGGAGCCGGGCCCTGGAGACGTGCTCGCCGGGGCGCCCCGGGGTGGAGCCGCCCTCCTGGGCGGTCCCGCCGCCGGGGCTGCTGCGCCCGCCGTCACCGGCCCGGTCCGCCGGCATGCCCACCGTGCCCCTCTCCTCCGATCCGGCCCCTCGGGGGACCGGCCACGACAGCAACGGCACCGAGGGGATCCGGGAACTTCCCCGCCCCGGACGTGTGCGGTCCGCGTCCGGACGGACGGGGGCACAGAATGGGACCTGTGGAGATCATCGTCGTCGCTGCCCTCGCCATCCTCGTGGGCTCGGTCCTGCAGCGCGTCTCGGGCACGGGGGTCGGCCTCGTGGTGGCCCCGACCCTGGCCCTGCTGCTCGGCCCCGCCACGGGGGTGCTCGTGACGAACGCGACGACGACCGTCTCCGGGTTCCTCATCATGCTCTCGGTGTGGCGCCACGTGGACTGGCGGCGCTTCGCCCTCATCGCCCCGGCCGCCGCGGTGGGCGCCGTGCCGGCGGCCCTCGTGGTGCGCGAGCTGCCGGCCGCCTGGCTCCAGGTGGTGGTGGGCGGTGTGGTGCTGCTGGCCCTGACCACCATGTTCGGTCTCCCCCGCCTGCCGGAGTGGCCCGGGCGGCTGCCCACCGTGCTCGCCGGGGCGATCGGGGGGTTCTTCAACACCACCGCGGGGGTGGCCGGGCCCGTGATGGTGATCCACTCCCGGCTGGCCCGCTGGGAGCAGCGCTCCTTCGCCGCGACCCTGCAGCCCGTGTTCATGACGATGGGCGCCCTGTCGGTGCTCACCAAGACCCTTCTCGGGGCGGCCGGCACGGGCGGGGTGCCGCCGTGGTGGGTGGCCCCCGGCGTGGTCCTCACGGTGGTGCTGGGCGTGCGGATCGGCGGGGTCGTCGCCCGCCGCGTGCCGCTGAGCACCGCGCGCACGGTCGCGCTCGTCCTCGCCGGACTGGGCGGGGCGATCACCCTGGTGCGCGGGCTGCTGGGCGTCCTCTGAGCCCCGCCGCCCGTCAGTCCTCGCGGGCCCGGCGCGTGGCGGTGTCGTTGGCCTTCCGGATCGCGTCGACGAGCTCCTTCTTGGTCATGTAGGACCGCCCCTCGACCCCGAGCCGCTTCGCCACCTCGTACAGGTGCTGCTTCGAGGAGTTCGCGTCGACCCCGCCGGCGGTCTCCGCGCGCGAGTCCCGGCCGCCCGCGGCGTGCTCGTCGGAGGGCCCGTACTCCTCCTTGGCCTCCCAGTGGTCGCCGACCTTCTCGTGCGTGTGCTTGAGCGCGCTGTAGGCGGTGCGCGCCGCCCGCTCCTCCTCGCCGTACTCCTCGAGCGCGGAGTCGTAGGTCTTGGCGAACGTGTCCTGCGCCTTCCGCCCCGAGCGCTGCAGGGTCGAGGGCAGCTCGGACTTCTTGGCGTGGTCGTCCTTGCCGGTCTTGGGCACGGGGTGCTCCTTCCATCGGGGTGCGGGGGGGTCAGCTCAGAAGACGGGCATGCCGCCGGTGACACCGAGGACGATGCCGCTGACGTAGCTCGCCTCGGCCGGGCTGGCGAGGAAGACGTAGGCGCCGGCCAGCTCGGCGGGCTGGCCGATCCGGCCCAGGGGCGTCTCCTTGCCCATGTTCGCGACCGCCCCGGGTTCCTTGGTGGCGGGTCCCAGCGGGGTCCACACGGGCCCGGGGGCCACCGCGTTGACGCGGATGCCGTCGGGGCCCAGCTCGGCGGCGAGGTTGGCGGTGACGTTGTTGAGGGCCGCCTTCGTGGCGGCGTAGTCGAGCATCGACACCGAGGGGTCGTAGGCCTGCACAGACGTGGTGGTGATGATGCTGTCCCCGCGGCCGAGGTGCGGCAGCGCCGCCCGGGTGATCCAGAGCGTGCCGTAGAGGTTGGTGCGCACGGCCCGTTCGAGGTCCTGCGTGGCGAGCCCCCGGAGCCCCGCCTCCCCGCGGGCCCAGTGGAAGCCCGCGTTGTTCACCACCACGTTGAGCCCCCCGAGGCCCTCGACCGCCCGGTCCACGATGTCCTGGCAGGCCTGCTCCTCGCGCACGTCGCCCGGGACCAGGACGGCCGTGCGACCGGCCTTCTCGATCCAGCCCGCCACGTCCTGGGCGTCCTCCTGCTCCTCGGGCAGGTAGGCGATCGCGACGTCGGCGCCCTCCCGGGCGAAGGCGATCGCCACGGCCCGGCCGATCCCGGAGTCCCCGCCGGTGATCAGGGCCTTGAGCCCCTCGAGCCGGCCCCGGCCCTCCCAGGACGCCTCGCCGTGGTCGGGCACGGGGTCCATGGCGGCGGTCAGTCCCGGGGGCGTCTGCTGCTGCTCGGGCATCCCGCCCTCGGCGTCGGCCATCGCACGGGCGTGCTGGGAGACGGGTGCCTCGGGCATGTCGGGCTCCTTCGATCAGGTTGCTTATCTTTCCTTCCCCCACCCTAGGAGCCCGGGGCCGCTGTGTCTTCCCCCGGACGGCACGAATGTCGTCCCGGCGGTGGACGTCCCTCGACGCTCCTCGAGTTCCGTTGATAGGTTCACGGCACGCCCAGCCCCGCGCACCCGCTGCGCACCGACCACCCGGGAGAGACCGCATGAGCCCCGACATGAAGCCCCGCAGCCGCCAGGTCACCGACGGCATCGACGCGACCGCCAGCCGCGGCATGCTCCGCGCCGTGGGCATGGGCGACGCCGACTGGGAGAAGCCCCAGATCGGCATCGCGAGCTCCTGGAACGAGATCACCCCGTGCAACCTGTCCCTGGACCGCCTGGCCCAGGGCTGCAAGGAGGGCGTCCACTCCGGCGGCGGCTACCCGCTGCAGTTCGGCACGATCTCGGTCTCGGACGGGATCTCGATGGGGCACGTGGGGATGCACTTCTCTCTGGTCTCCCGCGAGGTCATCGCGGACTCGGTGGAGACGGTGATGCAGGCCGAGCGCCTGGACGGCTCCGTGCTGCTGGCCGGGTGCGACAAGTCCCTGCCGGGGATGCTCATGGCCGCCGCCCGGCTGGACCTCGCCTCGGTGTTCCTCTACGCCGGGACCATCGCCCCCGGGTGGGTGAAGCTCACCGACGGCACCGAGAAGGACGTCACCCTCATCGACGCGTTCGAGGCCGTGGGGGCCTGCAAGGCCGGGCTCATGGGCCGGGACGACCTCGACCGGATCGAACGGTCCATCTGCCCGGGCGAGGGCGCCTGCGGCGGGATGTACACGGCCAACACGATGGCGTCCGTGGCCGAGGCCCTGGGCATGAGCCTGCCCGGCTCCGCGGCCCCGCCCTCGGCGGACCGGCGGCGCGACCAGTTCGCCCACCGCTCCGGGGAGGCCGTCGTCGAGATGCTCCGGCAGGGCATCACGGCGCGGGACGTCCTGACGAAGGAGGCCTTCGAGAACGCCATCACCGTGCTCATGGCCCTGGGCGGATCCACGAACGCGGTCCTGCACCTGCTGGCCATCGCCCACGAGGCGGAGGTGGAGCTCACCCTGGCGGACTTCAACCGGATCGGGGACCGCGTCCCCCACCTCGCGGACCTCAAGCCGTTCGGCCGGTACGTCATGAACGACGTCGACCGGCACGGCGGCATCCCCGTGGTCATGAAGGCCCTGCTGGACGCCGGGCTCCTGCACGGGGACGCCCTGACCGTCACGGGCCGCACGGTCGCCGAGAACCTCGCCGCCCTGGACCCCGACCCCCTGGACGGCGACGTGATCCGCACCCTCGACAACCCCATCCACCGCACGGGCGGGATCACGGTGCTGCACGGCTCCCTGGCGCCGGAGGGCGCCGTGGTGAAGTCCGCGGGCTTCGACGCCGAGGTCTTCGAGGGTCCGGCCCGCGTCTTCGAGCGCGAGCAGGCCGCGATGGACGCCCTCGGTGCCGGCGAGATCCGGGCCGGGGACGTGCTCGTCATCCGCTACGAGGGCCCCAAGGGCGGCCCCGGCATGCGGGAGATGCTGGCCATCACGGGGGCGATCAAGGGCGCGGGCCTGGGCAAGGACGTACTGCTGCTCACCGACGGGCGGTTCTCGGGCGGGACCACGGGTCTGTGCATCGGCCACATCGCCCCGGAGGCCGTCGACGCCGGGCCCATCGCGTTCCTGCGCGACGGCGACCGGATCCGGGTGGACCTGGCGGCCCGCTCCCTGGACCTGCTGGTCGACGCCGAGGACCTCGCCGAGCGCCGCAGCGGCTGGTCCCCCCTGCGCCCGCAGTACGAGAGCGGTGTGCTGGGCAAGTACGTCAAGCTGGTGCGCTCGGCCTCGGTCGGGGCGGTCACCGGCTGAGCCCGCCGGCACGCACGGGGTTCCCGTCCGCGGCGCGGACGGGAACCCCGCGCGACCCGCGGGGCGAGCCCTCCGGAGCCGCCGCCCACGATCGTGAGGTGGGCGGCGACTATGGACTTGACGTGGGCGGACGGGCAGAATTGCCGCACGACCTGGGGGGCTCGACATGGCGGAACTCGAGACAGCATTCCGGACGCTGGTGTCCGTCCAGAACGCGCGAGCACCCGACGCCGTCGAGGGACACCTCGCGTGGGGACGCCTGGTGGACAGTGACTACGTGCTGGTGCAGGGCCCGCCGGACTGGCTGGGGCGGGACGTCGATCCCGAGGTGCTGATCTCCCGGGTCGCGTCGGGGCGCGCGGACGAGGTCGAGCGGATCCGGATCGCGCGGATCCAGCTGCACGGCGTCCAGCACGACCCGGAGTCCGAGATGACGGGCATCCGGCTCGAGCACCCCTCCGGGTGTCCCGCGCAGGGCCCCCCGGAGGGGGCTGGCTCCGAGCGCCGGCTCGCCACGGGCGCCGAGCTCTGCTCCGCGGTGGAGACGGCGCTGGGCGCCCGGCCCGCGGAGCTCCCCGAGTGCGCCGAGGACGCCCTGCGCCCCGTGGCGGCGTGGGAGGAGATCCGGCGCCACGCGCTCGTCGAGGACTGCCGCCTGCCCGCCCCTCCCGTCGAGCGGATGTGGATCTGCACCGTCTTCGGCAGGTCCGTGTGCAGCTGAGCGGGAGGCCCCATGAGACCACGGAGGCACCCCTCGCGCCTGGCCCTGGACCTGGCCGCGGTGCCGGTGCTGTGGGGCATCGAGCTGCAGATCACCTGGGACCGCACGGCGGGCCCGGGCCTGGTCCCGCCGTGGGCGGTGGTGCTCTCGGCTGCGCTGCTGTACCTGCCCCTGTTCTGGCGCCGGCGCCGGCCCCTGACGGTGCTGCTCCTGGTCTCGGCGGGCGCCGCGGGCGTCTCCCTGCTCGGCTTCGAGTTCCACCCGATCTTCTGCGTCTGGCTGGCCCTGTTCGCGGTGGCCGCGCACTGCTCGGCCCGGCGGGCGGCCCTCGGCCTGGCGGCCGCGTTCCTGCCGGTGGCCACGAGCGTGCACGCCACCGTGCAGGACACCACCGACCCGTCGATGCGGGTCGCGGCGTTCCTCGTCGCGGCGCTGTTCCTCACCGTGGCCCACCTGGTCGTGCTCGGGGTGGGCCGGTGGGTCCGGTGGAGCGTGGCCCAGCGGGAGCTCGTGGCCCGGCTCGCGGCCGCCCGGGCCGAGGCCGAGGAGCGCCAGCGCATCGCCCGGGAGCTGCACGACGTCGTGGCCCACGCGGTGAGCCTCATGGTGCTGCAGGCCGCCGGGGCCGAGCGCGTCATGGACCGTGACCCGGACCGGGCCCGGGCGGCGCTGCGGCAGGTCGACGAGCTCGGGGAGCAGGCCGTCACGGAGCTGCGGCGCATGCTGGGCCTGCTCTCCCCCGCGCCGGCCCGCCCCGCCCCCGAGCCCGCCGGCCTGCAGCGCCTGGACGGCCTGCTCGACCAGCTGCGCGCGGCGGGCCGGGACGTGGAGCTGTGCGTCTCGGGCGAGCCCGGCGCGCTGGACCCGGCGGCGGACGAGGCCGCCTACCGCATCGCGCAGGAGGCCCTGACCAACGCCGTCAAGCACGCCGACCCGGACCGCGTGGTCCGGGTCGGCCTCGACTGGGGCGCCCGTGAGCTCGAGCTGTCGGTCCGCACGGACGGCTCCGGGGCCCGCGGCCGGCTCTCGGGGCGGCTGTCGACCGGGCACGGGGTGCGCGGGATGGCGGAGCGCGCCCGGGCGGTGGGCGGCGAGGTGACGGCCGGGCCCGACCCGCACGGCGGGTACCTGGTCTCCGCCCGGCTGCCCGCGGGAGCGCGCGGACCGGCGCAGCAGGAGTCCGCGGCGGCCCCCGGCCGCGGGGAGGGCACCGGATGAGCCGGGGCGCGGAACCGGCACCCGTGCGGGTGCTGCTGGTGGACGACGAGGCGATGGTGCGCTCCGGTCTGGCGATGCTGCTCACGGCCGAGCCGGACCTGATCGTCGTCGGCGAGGCTGCCGACGGCGAGGCGGCCGTGGAGGAAACCGCCCGCCTGCAGCCGGACGTGGTGGTCATGGACGTGCGGATGCCCGGCACGGACGGGGTGGCCGCCACCCGGGTGCTCACGTCCGACGCGTTCCTGGACCGCGTGCCGAACGTCGCCACCGTCCTGATGCTGACCACCTTCGACGAGGACGCCGCCGTCCACGCCGCGCTGCGCGCGGGAGCCTCCGGCTTCATCCTCAAGAGCTCCGCGCCGAAGGTCCTGGCGGAGGCCGTCCGCTCCCTCGCCCGCGGCGGGGGCTGGCTGGACCCGGACGTGACCCGCAGGCTCCTGACCGAGTTCAGCCGGCACCCCGACCCGTCCGCCCCGCCGCCCGAGCAGCTGCAGCAGCTGACCCGGCGGGAGCGGGAGGTCCTGGTGGCCGTCGCCCACGGCCTGACCAACGCGCAGATCGCCGAGAGGCTGTTCCTCAGCGAGGCGACCGTGAAGACCCACGTCCACCGGATCTTCCTGAAGCTGGGGGTCAGCGAGCGCGCCCAGGCGGTCACGGCCGCGTTCAAGAGCGGGCTCGTCAAGCCCACCGACAGCTTCTGATCCCGGCGTCCTCGGGACCCTGTGCCCCTCCCGCGCGTACCACCCCGGGTGTACGCCGGAGTTCATCTCCGGGGTGGACGCCCGGCAGGGTCCCCCACTGCGAATCTTGTCCTGTCGGTTCGAGACGTTCCCCTTTCGGACCCCGGGAGGGAACCGCCGGCACCCCCGAAGTTCCTCGTCCGCAGGAGACCCGAAATGTCCATCGACACCACCTCGTCCGCAGTCCCGCAGCCGGCCGGCGCCCGCCGCCACGCCCGCAGGGCGGTGCTCTCCCTGGCCTCCCTCACCCTGGCCGCCGGGGCTCTCCCCCTGCTGGGCGCACCCGCCCAGGCCGCTCCCGCACAGGACGCCTCCACGCAGGCCTCCGTGCTCGCGACGGCGTCCCAGACGCCGCACCAGAAGCACTGCTCGGTCGACGCCCACAAGCCCTCCTGGACGTGGCACCACGGGAAGAAGGTCGTCAAGTACCCCTTCCACGTGAAGTGCCACCCGGGCTACAAGGTGGAGGTCAAGCAGTACCGCTACGCGATCGACCACTACGGCCACCACCACTACACCGGCGGCGACCACCACTTCTTCTGGGGCAGCGCGTGGGGCGGCGGGCACTACCGGCACCTCGGCCACCACGGCGCCGAGAAGGTCTACCACGTGGTCAAGTACCGCTACCACAACGGCCACCACTGGTCGCAGTGGTACCAGGACACCAGCCACTGGACCCACCTCGGTCACTGACCGCTCGGCCCCGGGGGCCGGCCGCAGCGGCCGGCCCCCGGGGCCCCTGTCCTCCCCGTCCCCCGAGGCGGTCCCCGGCGCTGCTGCGCCCCGGGGAGGCCTCCCTCCCAGCACGCGAGCCGATCATGGACCTCACCCATCACCACCCCACCGCCCGGGCCTGGGACCTCGGCCCCGGCGACACGTTCCACGGGCGCACCATCGCGGCCGTCCGCGGCGTGGTGGGCCTGGCGCTCAGCCCGGTGGCCGTCATCTCCTTCACCGAGGACTGCCGCGACCACCGCGCCCAGGCCCGGATCGGGGCCGCCCACTGCGAGACCCACCAGCACTACGACGAGATCATGCTCAGCGCCCGCGCCTGGGTCCGCACGCACGGCCTGCACGAGGGCGACGCCGTGGACCTGGACCGGCTGCGGGCCGAGGTCATGGGCGCCGCCGCCCGGAACTGACCCCGGCCCTGCCCGGCGGCTGCTCCCCGGCCAGCAGGGGCGCCACCCGGTACGGGATGACGGTGCGCAGGAACATGCTCGTGGAGGTCCGCAGGATGCCGGGGCACAGCCGGATCTCCTCGGAGACCCGGTAGAGGTCCTCGGGATCCTTCGCCACCACCCGGCACAGCAGGTCCGTCTGCCCGGCGGGGGCGAACACCTCGATGACCTGCGGGATCGACCGCAGGCCGGCGATCGCCTCGTCGAGCTGGTGCTGGTCGAGCTCCACCGCCACGCTCGCGGCCATGCCGTAGCCCAGCGCCGCGGGCGTCACCCGGGTGCTGTGCGGGCGCAGCGCGGGACTCGCCCGGTAGCGCTCGAGCCGCGCGTGGATCGTCCCGCGTGCCAGACCCGTGCGCTGGGCCAGGGCCAGCACCGTCATGCGGGGGTCCTCGTCCAGCGCGGCCAGGATCTTCCGGTCCGTCGCGTCCAGCGCGGACCCGCCGGAGCCTCCGTTCGTCATGCTGACCACAGCACACCCTCTTCCCCGCACGAAATCGGTCGATCTGACCAGTCCGAGAGTAGACGTTTGCGCACGGTGCCGACCAGCGTGTCAACTGGTGATCACACGGTGCGCCGCCTCATCCGGTTCCGCGCATCCCGGCCGGCGCCGGTCGCCCACGAAGCGACCTGCGTCCCGCACCGCCCGGCACCCTGCGGCGGCAGAGGCCCTCTCCCGGCCCGCGGGAGCTCCGAGGAGCTCCCGCGGGCCGAGCGCTGTCCGGCGGCAGGACGCCCCTTCGGCCCCTGCCGCCCGGACCGCCCCGCGCTCAGGACCGCCCCAGGGAGCGGCGGCAGGCGAGGAAGGTCGCCACGAGGTCCCACACGGTGATGAGCACCACGACCGCGACGCCGATCTGCGCGAACTCACCCCCCACCCAGCCGCGCTCGCGGAAGACCGGGTTGACCACGGACTCGGTCCGCAGCACCGTGATGAGCAGGGCGGCCATGGCGAGGTCCAGCACGGCGTTGGCCCCGAACAGCGCCCAGGACCAGCGGCGACGGTGGAAGCGCAGGAGCTCCCACCCCCAGGCGAGCAGCAGGAGCCCCAGGTAGAGCGGCACCCACGGCGTCCACACGGCCGGGTCGAGGAGGGGTTCCCCGGCGAGCGGGCCCTCGCGGAGCAGCGGGCGCGAGAGCAGGAACGGCGCGGCGAAGGCCAGCCCCAGCCCGATGGTCGCCCAGACGAGCTCCCCGACGGTCGAGTCGCGCTCGGGGCGCGGCGGCGGCAGCCGGTCGACGCTCCAGCGCGGCGCCTGCTCCGCGTCGGACTCCGGAGCGCCCGGGGCGCCGCGCCGCGCCGCCTCCGCGGCCTCCGTGCGCTCCACCACGGCGTAGACGACCACCGCGATGCCGGCCCCCATGAGCGCGCCCTGGATGGCGGCGCCGACGGCGGGGGCCAGGGAGAGCGCCAGGTACGTCACCAGGTCCTCGCGCCCCGCCTCCCCGAAGAGCCGGCCGAGCAGGGTGAGCCCGCCGAAGACGCCGGCCAGGACGGGCACCAGCACCCTCAGCAGCTCGCGGAAGTCGTGGTAGTGGGCGGGACCGATCAGGTGCCGGGGACCGGGACCGTAGTCCTCGGCCAGCAGGGCGGGGTCGCCCAGCTCCTCGAGGGCCCGGCGCTCGGCCTCGGCCGGCGGGAGCCCCCGGGCCACGCCGTCGTCGACCATGTCGGCGACGGTGCCCCGCAGCTCCCGGGAGACGTCCTCCCGGGCTCGGGGCGGAAGGCGCCGGGCGACCTCCTGGAGATAGCTCTCGGTGCGCGGGGTGAGAGTGCTGGCGGACACGGCGATCAGTCCTCGGGTGGAGTGGGGCGGGAGAGGGCGGAGAGGGCGGTGTGCAGCCGGTGCCGCTCGGCCTCGAGGGCGTCCCGGACACGGGTCCCGGGGGCGGTGATCCGGTAGAACTTGCGGGGCCGAGACTCGTCGGTGTTCCAGTCGCTCTCCAGCAGGCCCTGGGCCTCGAGACGGCGCAGGAGCGGGTAGAGCGTGTTGGCCTCGACGTCGAGGCCGGCGTCACCGAGGGTCCGGAGCAGGGCGTAGCCGTAGCGGGGCTCGTCCAGGACGAGCAGGCAGGCCAGGACCACCGTGCCCCGGCGCAGCTCCTGGAAGTGGGAGGCGACGACCTCGTCGCCCGGTTCGATGCCCATGCCTCACATTATAGTGTGCGTCACACACTAATGGAACACCCTGTTCCCACGCCTCCTCGCCGAACTCACCGGTTCGGCGGCGGAGGGTGGGCGGGCGGGTCAGTCGTCCCAGCCCTCCTGCGGGGTGGCGCAGGACTCGCGGAACACGTACTGGGAGATGCGGCGCCGCTCCCGGCTGGACCAGTCGATCGCGGGGCGGCGGTGCTCCTCGGGCACGTAGCCGAGCCGGTAGACGGCCATCAGCTCGAGCTCCTCGGGCACGTGCAGCAGGTCCACGATCTCGGCCCAGCGCGCCGGGGCCTCCATGGGGAAGGAGATGAACTGGATGCCCATGCCGAGCTCCACGGTGGTCAGCCACAGGTTCTCCATGGCCGCGCCCATCGAGAACAGGGAGTAGAACCCGGAGAGCTCCCCCGGGCGGTACTCGCGGCGGTCGAGCATCACGCCGAGCAGCAGCGGGGACCCCGCCACGAGCTTGTGGTTCTCCGCCCCCAGGGTCTGCGGCACCCGCAGCCGGTTCATCATGGCCTGCCCGCCCGGGGTGAACGCCTTCTTGGTGAAGGGCCGCAGCACCGCGGGCAGCTTGTCGAAGAGCATCCCGAAGCGCTGCTCCTCCATCTCCTGCCTGCTGAACCGGAAGTAGCGCTTGTACCGGTCGAAGAACGTCCCCTCGGCCATCACCTGCGTCATCGAGTCCGCGCTGATCCGGGCGATCCTGTCGATGGTGCCCCGGTCCTCGACGAGCACGAAGCGCCACGGCTGGCTGTTGAACTGGGAGGGCGCGGCCGCGGCCGTCCGCAGCAGCAGCTTCTGGTGCTCCGGGGTCACCCGGTCCGGCAGGAACGGGCCGTTGGTGGTGCGGCGGTTGAAGACGACGTCGAGGAACTCCATGTGCTCTCCGGTCAGGTCGGGCGGGTCAGCCCGCACGGGCGGCGCGGGCGCGGAACAGGGCTGCGGCGTAGAAGGGCGCCGCGGACAGCGCCGCGAGGGCGTGCCGACGGGGGTGCCCCTGCGCGGGCGTGCCGAGGTGCGGCAGGGCTGCGAGGGGCAGCAGGGCCGGCGCCAGCGCCCGGGCCGCGGCGCGCCCCGGGGCGGTGGCGGAGCAGGCGGCACGGACCGTGGCCAGCGCCGTGGTGGTGGTGGTGGCGATGTAGAGGGCGTGGTGGATCCAGCGGAACCGCCCCGTGTGCACGAGCCCCGCGCCCACGGAGGCGCCCAGGACCGCGTTGGCGGCCCAGCACCCGCCCGCCAGACCGATCCACGGGGCGGGCGAGGAGCCCGCGGCACGATCGGTGCGTCCCACGCGGCCCCCTCTCCCGTCCGGTCCCGCCCGGCAACGACCCCAGTCTAGTGACGCGCCCCGCGCCGCCCGCGGCCCGCCGGGCTCCTTGGCGGAACGTGTCGACCTGCGCAGAATGGGCAGGTGCCCCCTCACCGTCCCCCCGCCCGGCTCGATCTCTCGCGCCGGGACGCCGAGCTGCGCGAGCTGATGGACGACCCCGGCTGCGACCTCGCCGCGCTGCAGCGCACCTACGCGCGCTTCGACGTCGTCAACTCGCTGGTCGCCGGGTGGTCCGCCACCTACCGGCGCAGGATCCGGCCCCTCGCCGTGCCCGGCCGGCCGCTGACCCTGCTGGACGTGGGCTCCGGGGGCGGGGACGTGGCGCGCGCCCTGGCCCGGTGGGCGCTGCGGGACGGGTTCGACCTGCGGATCACCGGCATCGACCCGGACCCCCGCGCCCACGCCTGGGCCTCGGCGCGGACCGCCCGCTGGGCGGCCCGGCGCCCCCGGGCAGCGGCCCCGGTCTTCCGGCGGGTCACCAGCCGGGAGCTCGTCGCGGCGGGGGAGACGTTCGACGTCGTGGTCTCCAACCACCTGCTCCACCACCTGGACCCCGGCCCGCTGCGGGAGCTCGTGGCGGACTCCGAGCGGCTGGCCCGCCGGCTCGTGGTGCACAACGACCTCGTGCGCAGCCGGGCGGCCTACCGGCTGTACGCGGTGGGCGTGCTGCCGCTGGCTCCGGGCTCCTTCCTGCGCACCGACGGGCTGCGGTCCCTGCGCCGCGCCTATCTGCCCCGTGAGCTGCGCGAGCTCGCCGGGCCCGGCTGGCAGGTACCGGCCGGTTCGTTCGCGCACCAGCAGCTGACCCTGGACGTTCACCCCTGATTCATGCGCCCCGCGCAGACTGGGTCCGACACCGACACGACGGGACCGGCGACCGGGCCCGGGAACGGAGAACACATGAAGATCGCGGTCCTCGGCGGAGACGGCTTCTGCGGCTGGCCCGCCGCCCTGCACCTGTCCGCGCGCGGCCACGACGTGCTCGTGGTGGACAACTTCTCCCGGCGTGCCGTGGACGCCGACCTCGGCACCGAGTCGCTGACCCCCATCCGGGGGCTCGACGAGCGGCGCGCGGCCTGGGAGGAGCTGACGGGCCGGCGGATCGGCGCCGCCGAGATCGACCTCGCCGCCGACTACGAGGCGTTCCTGGACCTCCTCGTCATGGAGCGCCCGGACGCCGTGGTGCACTTCGCCGAGCAGCGGGCGGCCCCGTACTCCATGAAGAGCCCCCGCACCAAGCGCTACACCGTGGACAACAACGTCGGCGCCACGCACAACGTGCTGTGCGCGATCGTGGAGTCCGGCCTCGACGTCCACCTCGTGCACCTGGGCACCATGGGCGTCTACGGGTACGGCACGGCCGGGATGCGGATCCCGGAGGGCTACCTGGACGTGGAGGTCCCCGGTCCGCTCGGCGGCGTCCCCCAGCAGATCCTCTACCCCTCCAACCCGGGCTCGATCTACCACATGACCAAGGTGCTGGACCAGACGCAGTTCGCGTTCTACGCCAAGAACGACCGGCTGCGGATCACCGACCTGCACCAGGGGATCATCTGGGGCACCAGCACGGCGGAGACCGCCCTGGACGAGCGGCTCGTCAACCGCTTCGACTACGACGGCGACTACGGCACGGTCCTCAACCGCTTCCTCGTCCAGGCGGCGGTCGGGCACCCGCTGACCGTGCACGGCACGGGCGGGCAGACCCGCGCGTTCATCCACATCCAGGACATGGTGCGGTGCGTGGAACTGGCCCTCGCCCACCCGCCGGCGGCCGGGGACCGCGTGAAGATCTTCAACCAGATGACCGAGACCCACCGCGTCCGCGACCTGGCCCGGCTCGTGTCCGAGCTGACCGGGGCGGAGGTGGAGACGGTCCCCAATCCCCGTCAGGAGTCCGCGGAGAACGACCTGCACGTGGACAACGACGCGTTCCTGGACCTCGGGCTGCGGCCCACCACCCTCTCGGAAGGGCTGCTGCGCGAGGTGGAGCAGACCGCCGGGCGCTGGGCCCACCGCGTGGACCTCTCCCGCATCCCGGCCACGTCCGTGTGGAACGCCCGCCGGCGCCCTGGGCTCCCGGCACGGCCGATGCACCCCGCGGGCGTGGGCTCCTGAGCCGGCGGATGCGGATCGCGCTGTACACGGACGTCTTCCTCCCGAACGTCGACGGGGTGGTGACGCGCCTGACGCGCACCCTCGACGAGCTCGCGGGCCTCGGCCACGAGGTGCTCGTGCTGACGCCGGGGGACCCGCCGGCGCGCCACGGCCCGCACCGGGTGGTGCGCGCCCCGTCCGTGACGTTCCCCTGGTACCGGGACGTCCGGGGCGGGCTGCCGTCCCCGCGCGTCGAGCGCGCGGTGACGGCGTTCCGCCCGGAGGTGGTGCACGCCGTGAACCCCGTGTGGTTCGGCGCGTGGGGAGCCCTCTCGGCGCGGGCGCGGGACCTGCCGCTGCTGGCGTCCTTCCACACCGACGTGCCGCAGTACATGAGCGTGTTCGGGCACGGCCTCGGCGTGCTGCGCCGGCCCGTGGAGCGGTGGATCCGCACCACCCACAACCTCGCGGAGGTGAACCTGTGCACCTCGGGCCCCATGGTGGAGCGGGCCGCGGCCCTGGGCGTGCGCCGCACGGCGCTGTGGCCGAAGGGGGTGGACACCGCCCTGTTCCACCCCGCGAAGGCCTCCCCCGCGATGCGGTCCCGGCTCACCGGAGGACACCCCGGGGAGCGGCTCGTGCTGTCCGTGGGGCGGCTGTCCCGGGAGAAGGACGTGACGGCGCTGCTCGAGCCGATCCGGCGGCTGCCCGGCACCCGGCTCGCCGTGGTGGGCGACGGCCCGCACCGGCCCGAGCTCGAACGGCGCTTCGCGGGCACCCCCACGGTGTTCCCCGGCCGGCTCACCGGGGAGGAGCTCGCGGCCGCGTACGCCTCGGCGGACGTGCTGGCGTTCCCGTCCCGCACGGAGACGCTGGGCCTCGTGGCCCTGGAGTCCCTGGCGAGCGGAGTGCCGGTGGTCGGCGCCCGGGCCGGCGGCATCCCGTTCGCGGTCGAGGACGGACGGACCGGGCTGCTCGTGCCGCCCGGCGACGCCGACGCGCTCACCGCGGCCCTGAGCCGGCTGCTCGAGGACGACGTCCTGCGCGCGCGGATGGGCGCCGCCGGCCGGGCGGAGGCCGAGGGCCTCGGCTGGCGAGCCGCGACGGAGGTCCTCGTGGCGTCCTACCAGGAGGCGGCCGCCCGGCACCGGGACCGCCGCCGGCCCTCCGGGCGACGCGGGGACTAGATACCCCCAGGGGTACTTGCACTATACCCCCAGGGGTATTACCGTGGTGGTCAGGACGACGCGGGGACACCTCCGGGGCCCGCGTCACCACCGACCCGACGAAGGAGATTCCCATGCTGATCGAGCGCATCTACGACGAGGACCTCGCCCAGGCCAGCTACTTCATCGGCTGCCAGCGCACCGGCCAGGCGCTGGTGGTCGACGCCCGCCGCGACATCGACGTCTACCGGGACATGGCCGCGAAGAACGGCATGGAGATCACCTCCGTGACCGAGACCCACATCCACGCCGACTACCTCTCGGGCACCCGCGAGCTGGCCGCGGCCACCGGGGCGACCGTCCACGTCTCCGGCGAGGGCGGGGAGGACTGGCAGTACGAGTTCGAGGCCGAGCGCCTGCACGACGGCGACGAGATCCGCATCGGCAACATCGTGGTGGCCGCGGTGCACACCCCCGGCCACACCCCCGAGCACCTGTCCTTCCTGGTCACCGACGGCGCCTTCGCCGACGCCCCCGGCTACCTGCTCACCGGCGACTTCGTGTTCTCCGGGGACCTGGGCCGCCCGGACCTGCTGGACGAGGCCGCCGGCGGGGTGGACACCCGCTTCCTCGGCGCGCAGCAGATGTTCACCAGCCTCAAGGAGAAGTTCCTGACCCTGCCCGACCACGTCCAGGTCTTCCCCGGCCACGGGGCGGGCTCGGCCTGCGGCAAGGCCCTGGGCGCGATCCCGTCCACCACGGTGGGCTACGAGCGCCTCTACGCCTGGTGGGGCCCCTACCTCGCGGCCGACGACGAGGCCGGCTTCGTCGCCGAGCTGCTCGAGGGCCAGCCTGACGCCCCGTTCTACTTCGGCCGGATGAAGAACCAGAACCGCCGGGGCCCGGCCGTCATGGGCGAGCGCGCACCGCTGCCCGAGCTCGACGCGCAGCAGGTCGCCCGGCAGCTGGCGGCCGACGAGGTGACGTTCGTGGACACCCGCTCGGCGGACGAGGTGCACGCCGGGACCGTGGCCGGGGCGCTGAACATCCCGGCCGGGAAGTCGATCGCGACCTTCGGCGCCTGGGCCGTGAACCCGGAGACCGACTCCCGTCCACTGGTGCTGCTGGCCGCCGACCAGGAGGCGGCGCAGGAGTTCTGGGACCACCTGGTGCGCGTGGGCATCGACGCCGTGGCCGGCTACGTCACCGGGATCGAGGGACTGCCGCAGTCCACCCCGCGGCTGGTCGCCCCCGAGGAGGTCGAGGCCTTCGAGAAGGTGCTGCTGCTGGACGTGCGCGCCGTCAGCGAGCACGCCGCGGGCGCCGTGCCCGGCGCGACACAGCTGCACGGCGGCCGGGTCCTGTGGAACCTGGCCAGGCTCCCGGAGCAGGGCACGATCGTGACCTACTGCCAGAGCGGGCTGCGCAGCTCGGTCGTGGCCTCCGCCCTGCGCCACGCCGGCTACGACGTGGCGGAGCTCGAGGGCTCCTACGCCGCCTGGGCCGCCCGGCAGGACAGCCTGCAGACCACTCCCGCCGGCTGAGCCGCACTCCGCCGCGGCGCAGCGCCGTCCCACCACACGCGTCCCCCGGGTGCCACCGCACCCGGGGGACGCGGCGTGCCCGGGGCCTCGACGTGGCAGGGGCCGCAGTGTGGCCGGGGGACGCGGCACGTCCGCACCACGTCCTGCGCACCCGGGACGCGGAGAGGCGCACCGCGCCCCCGCCCTCCCCTCGTCCGCCTCGCTGCGGCCGGGCTCCGGCTCCGTGACCCGCTCCAGCAGTTCACTATTGCCAACACTGTCTACCGGAAAGTAGTTTGACGGCACAGCAGTCCGCCGGACGCGCCGCCCGGAACTCCGCGAGTTCCAGGGCGCACGCCGCAGGGCCAGCAGCACGACATTTCCTGTCGCCCCCGCCGGCACGTGCGGACCGGTGACGCCGGGGGGAGGTCTGCCGCGCGCTGCCGGCCGCGGGGTGGCCCCGGGGCGAGGACCGAGCACAGGAGACGCACGACATGACTGCTGGAAAGACCTGGACGGCCACGGGCGCCGCGGCCGCGATGCTGGCCGGAGGCCTCTTCGTGGGCACCCCGGGGGCCGTCGCCGCCCCCGGGGACCCCGCCTGCCTGCAGGCCACCGCGCAGCTGGACGCGGCGCTGGCCGGCGCCGGCCTGACACCCGACGCGCTCGCGGCGCTGGACTCCTCGGCCGAGTCCGTGGCCGCCGCGGAGGCCCAGTACGCGACCCTCGTGGAGGGCGCCGGCGGACCGAGCCTGCAGGAGCTGGAGGCCGCCGGGGCCGCGCTGATGGCCGCCCAGGAGTCCGGGGACCCGGAGGCCGTCGCCCAGGCGGAGGCCCGCCTGGCCGAGCTCGACCAGGAGCTCACCGCCGCCCTCGGCGCCCTCGACCCGGCCGTCGCCGAGCAGGCCCTCGCCGACGCCGCCGTGGCGTTCGAGGCGCTGCTGGCGCAGCTGGCCCTCGACGAGGCGGCGGTCGGCCCGTTCCTCGCCCTGCTCGAGCAGGCCGTCGTGGCCTGCGGGGGACCGGTGGCCCCGGCGCCGGTCCCCGCGCCTGTTGCGGCACCGGTGGCTCCGGCTCCGGTGGAGGTCCTCCCGGTGGCCCCCGCCCCGGTGGCGGCCCCGCCGGCCGCCGCCCCCGTGGCGGAGGCCCCCGAGGCCGTCAACGCCGGCCTCAACATGCAGACGGCCGCCGCGGAGCCGGAGCGGCAGCCGGGCGCCGGTGTGCTGAGCGGGCTGCTCGCCGCGGGGATCGCCGCGGGCGCGGCGGGCGTGCTGCGCCTGCGGCGGCGCGGGCGGTCCTGACCCCGTCGCCGGCCCGGGGGCGTGCCCACCGGGCCGGCGGCCCGTGCCGGACCGTCGGGTCTCAGCCCCGGGCCACGGCGCTGCTGCCGGCCGTCGGGGCGGTCGGCGGGTCGAGGATCGCCACGAGCCGGGCGAGGTCCTGGGCCGCGGCCATGACGAGCTGGTCCTCCGACCGTGCGGGGTCGGTGAGCTCCGAGTGGAGCCGTCCCACCAGGGAGCGGACCCGTTCGGCCGCCTCCTCCGGGTCCTCGCCGTCCGCCCACGCGCGCACCGCGTCGGCGGCGGACTGCACCGCCTCGGCGAGCCGGGCGCTCAGGGAGGTGGGCACCAGCCAGTCGTGCTGGGCCGGGTCGTAGAGCTCGCGCACCGCGTCCGTGAAGCCCCGCAGGTGGAAGATCACGTTCTCGAGCTTGAGCAGGGAGTCGTAGCCGGGGTCGCCCGCGTCCTCGGTCCGGTGCCGCCGGCGGCGGAACACGATCCGGGGATTGCCGCGGGCGCTGCGCGCCGACTCGTCGACGGCCTCGCGCACCTCGGCCGTGATCCGCACCAGGGAGTGGTTGCGCCGGCGCCAGTCGCGCCCCCCGGTGGTCCCGGGCTCCGCGAGCTCCCCGGCGACGTCCTCGAGGTAGTCGACGACGACGTTCTGCAGCCGGTCGAGCTGCAGGCGGGCGGTGCGGAAGTCCAGGGGCGGGATGACCGTCAAGTTGACGAGCAGCCCGATCGCGACGCCCACCGACATCTGCACGAGGAAGCCCGCCGAGAAGCCCTCGGCGTTCTGCCCCCCGACGATGAGGACGAACAGGGCGCCGACCGGGACGTACTCCGCACCGGCCCCGAGCTGCCGGATCCCGGCCAGCAGGACGCCCAGGCCGACCGCCACCGAGACCGACCAGAGATTGGGGTCGCCGACCAGCAGGACCCCCGCCGCGAGCATGATGCCCAGGGCGATGCCGGCCACCGTCTGCAGCCCGGCGCGCACCGAGCCCAGCACGGTCGGGTACATCGCGGAGATCGCGCCCAGCGGGGCGTAGTACGGGTAGTCGTCGATCACGCCGGGCATCCGCTGGGCCACGACCCAGGACAGGGCCACGGCGAGCGAGGTCTTGAGGGCCAGGAGGATCCGGGCGCCGCGTATCGTCTGCACCCGGACATCCTACGGACCCCCGGTAGGATCGACCCGCCGACCGCTCCCGCCGGGAGCCCGTCCCGAGGAGGCCGCCGTGAGCCGACCACCGCACCGGCGCCTGCTGCTGGTCCTGGCCGTGGGGGCCGGAGGGGCCGTGGGCACCGGTGCCCGGCACGGCCTCGCGCTGCTGCTGCCGGCACCGGCGGGCTGGCCCCTGGCCACGCTGGCGGCGAACCTGCTCGGCGCGTTCCTGCTCGGGATGCTCCTGGAGTCCCTGCTGCGGCGCGGCGAGGAGACGCCCCGCGGGATGCTGCTGCGCCTCGGGGCGGGCACCGGGGCGCTGGGCGGGTTCACCACGTTCTCCTCGCTCGCCCTCGAGACGGAGCGGCTGCTGGCCGGTGGCGCCGTGGGACGGGCCCTGGCCTACGTGGGGGTCTCGCTGGGGTGCGGGTTCCTGGCCTGCCTGGCCGGCACGGTCCTCGCGGCCCGGGGCCGGCGCACGTGACCGCCCTGCTGATCTGCCTCCTCGGCGGCCTGGGCGCGATGGCCCGGTTCGCGGTGGACGGTGCCGTGCGGCAGCGCTGGCCCACGTCCTTCCCGGCCGGCACCGTGGTGGTCAACGTCAGCGGCTCCTTCCTCGCCGGGGCGCTGTCCGGGGCCGCGCTGACCGGGGCGCTGGGCGGTGGTGCGGCCGCGGCCTCCGTGGTCGGCTTCTGCGGCGGGTACACCACCTTCTCCACCGCGATGACCGACACCGTGCGGCTGGCCCGGGACGGGCGGGTGCTCCGCGCGGCGCTCAACGCCGTGGGCACCGGCGCGCTGACCGTGCTCGCCGTGCTCGCCGGTCTCGCGGCCGCTGCGCTGCTGACCTGAGCGGCCGTCCCGGGCCGGAGCACCCGGAGGCGTCCCGGCCGGCCCCGGCGCTCTCCGCCCCGGGACACCCCGATTCGCCAGCAGGCTTGCTATCCTGCGGGAACCACCCGTTCCAGCACGTCCGACCCGAGAAAGCAGGACCCCGTGGCCGAGATCGATCCCGAGCACGCGCGCCAGGACCCCCACGAGGCCGCTGAGGCCCTCGACGAGGAGTCCGGGAAGAGCTTCGCCGGGGACACCCCGCCCGATGCCGGCTCCGGCGTCGGGCCCACCAACCACGAGCAGGACGTGGACCGGCCCGGCGACTCGTCGAAGGGCAAGATCGCGCTCGCGGTCATCCTCGGCCTCGTGGCCCTGTTCGCGGTGCTGTGGTTCGTCGGCGCCGTCGTGGGCATGTTCTGAGGCCACGGCGTCCCGGCCCGCCGCCGGCGGGCGGGGACCTCCCTCAGGACGGCCCGGCGCCCCGGGGGGTCCGCTCGGGGTCGTCCTCGCCGGTGTCCTCGTCCCCCTCCTCGGTCCAGTCCTCGGAGGACGGGCCCATCAGGGCGAACCGCTCACCGTCCGGGCCGGCGGCGAAGACCAGTTCCCCGTACCCGAACTCCTCCGGCTCCTGGACCAGTGCGCCGCCCGCGGCGACGACCCGTTCGGCGGCGGTGTCCGCGTCGTCGACCTCGAAGCAGACCCACCACAGGGGCGGCGCCTGCTGCAGGTGCTCGATGTCCTCGGCGGGCACGCCGATCCCGCCGGCCGAACGGTCCATGCCCGGGACCGTGAACACGGCGTACGCCTCGTGCCGCGTGCCGATGTCCTGGTACGTGTACCCGAAGACCTCGGCGTAGAACCGCTCGGCGCCCGCCTGGTCCGAGGTCAGCAGGTCGCACCAGGCCACGGTCCCGTGCTTGCCGACGATGCTGAACCCGGTGTGGTCCTGCGGCTGCCACACGCCGAAGGCCGCGCCGGTCGGATCGATCCACACGCCCATGGTGCCGAACGTGCCCACGGCCATCGGTTCGAACAGCTGCCGCGCCCCGGCCGCCACCGCGGCCCGGCCCGTGGCCACGATGTCGTCGGACGCGAGGTAGACCGCCCACGCGTGGGGGTCGTCGTCCATGTCGGGCAGCGCCGGCGACAGCCCCGCCACCGGCTCGCCGTCCACCAGGGCGTTGCAGTAGCCGCCGTACGCCGGGTCCGAGGGCGTGAACCGCCACCCCAGCACGGAGGCGTAGAAGTCCATGGACCGGTCCAGGTCCGAGACCATGAGATCAGCCCAGCACGGGGCCCCCGTGGGCCATCGGTCGATGCGCTCGGTCATGGCTGAGTCCTCTCGTCGCGCGCCGGGACGGGTGCTGCCCGGGCACCGGCCACGCGGGCCGCGCCGGGCGGTCCGTCGTCCCCCCATGGTCGTCCCCCGCGTCCCGGTTGGGAACACCTCCGCCCGACATCCGTGCGGCGCGGAGGGCCCCGGTGTTCCCCGCGCGTCCCGGCGCGCCTAGGCTGGGCGGTCCCGGACGAGGGGACGAGGAGGAGCGGGATGCGGATCTCCCGAGCGGTCCTGGTGCTGTGCGCGGTGGTCGGGGCGGGAGCCGCGGCGGCGGCCGTCACCGGGCTGCTCGCCGCCGGCGGGAGCGGCCCCTATCCGTTCGAGACCCTGCGCGGGGAGCGCGCCGAGATCTGGGGGCGGGGCCTGTACCGCTACGACACCGTCTTCACGGCCGCCGGCAGCCGTGCCACCGATCTCGTGGTCCTGCTCCTGGGTCTTCCCCTGCTGGGCGTCTGCGCGGCGGGGTACCGGCGGGGAAGCCGGCGGGCCGGACTGCTCCTGCTGGGCACCCTGGGGTTCTTCCTCTACGTCTACGCCGGGTACGCACTGGGCGCGGTCGCCCACAACCGGCTGTCGCTGCTGCACGCGGTCGTGTTCTCCGCCGCCCTGTGGGCGGTGGTGCTGATGGTCGCCGCGTTCCCGGCGGCGGAGCGCGGGCCGCTCTTCCCGGCGGGCACGCCCCGGCTCGGCCCGGCCGTCCTGATGCTCGCCAGCGGCGCCGTGCTGCTCGCCGTGTGGGGCACTCCCCTGCTGGCCGCCGCGCTCACGGGCGCGGCGCCACCCGGGCTGGGGCCCTACAGCACGGAGTTCACCATGGTCCTGGACCTGGCGGTCATCGCCCCGGCCGCGGTCGCCGCCGGGGTGCTGATCCTGCGCCGGCGGCCGTCCGGCTACCTCCTCGCCCTGTCCCTGCTGGTGCTGGAGGTCCTGCTGGCCCCGCTGATCGTCGCCCAGACCGCGGCCCAGCTGCTGGCCGGGGTGCGCTTCACCGTCCCCGAGGTCGTCGGCCCGATGGGAGGTTTCGTGGTGCTCGCCGGGGTCTCCGCCGTGGTCCTGGTCTCGGTGCTCCGCGCCGTCCCCGCCGGGACGGACGGCACCGCGACGGACCGCACCGCGACGGACCGCACCGGGACGGACGGCCCCGCCCGGGCGGGGCATTAACATTCCTCGTTTCCTCCCGGGAGCCTCGATCCGTTCCTAGACTCGGAGCAGGACAGGGGTCACGGCCGCGGCCGGAGCCCTTCCCCGGGGGATCGACGAGGACGGCATGCGTGCGTGGTGGATCGACGAGCCCGGTCCCGTGGCCGGCGGGCCGATGCGGTTCGGCCGGTGCCCCGACCCCGTGCCGGGAGCCGGTGAGCTGCTCGTGCGGGTGCGGGCCTGCGGGGTGTGCCGCACCGACCTGCACCTCGTGGAGGGCGACCTGCCGCTGCACCGGGCGGGCGTCATCCCGGGCCACGAGGTCGTCGGCGAGGTGGTCGGCACGGGTCCCGGGTGCGCCCGGTTCCGGACGGGCGAGCGCGTGGGCGCCGCGTGGTTGCGGCACACCTGCGGCCGCTGCCGCTTCTGCCGCCGGGGCCAGGAGAACCTCTGCACGGCCCCGCGCTTCACCGGCTGGGACCAGGACGGCGGCTACGCGGAGCTCACCCTGGTGCCCGAGGCGTTCGCCTACCGGCTGCCCGAGGAGTTCGACGACGAGCACGCGGCACCGCTGCTGTGCGCCGGGATCATCGGCTACCGGGCGCTGCGGCGGGCCGAGCTGCCGCCGGGTGGCCGGCTGGGCATCTACGGCTTCGGCGCCTCCGCCCACCTCGCCGCCCAGGTGGCCCTGCACCAGGGCGCGGAGGTCCACGTCATGACCCGGTCCGCGGCGGCTCGCGACCTGGCCCGCGAGCTGGGTGCCTCCTTCGTGGGCGAGGCGGACGAGCCTCCCCCGGTGCCGCTGGACGCGGCGATCCTCTTCGCCCCCGTGGGCACCCTCGTCCCTCCGGCGCTGCGCGCCCTGGACCGGGGCGGGACCCTCGCCGTGGCTGGGATCCATCTCAGCGACGTCCCCGCCCTCGACTACGCCGCGGAGCTCTTCCAGGAGCGGCAGCTGCGCAGCGTCACCGCCAACACCCGGCAGGACGGCGAGGAGTTCCTGCGCCTGGCCTCCCGGCTGGGCCTGCGCCCCACGACCACGACCTATCCCCTGCGGGCGGCGGACCGGGCCCTCGCGGACCTGGCGGCGGACCGGGTCACGGGGGCCGCGGTCCTGCGCGGGTGAGCCGGGGCCGCCCGGTCCGCACGCCGGGCGGGGACAGCCCGCCCGGCCGAGCACGGAGAGGAGACCCGTCATGACCGTCCTGGTGGTCTACGAGTCCATGTACGGCAACACCCACCGGATCGCCGGGTCGATCGCGCGCGGGCTCACGGAGGCCGGGGCCCCCGCGGAGGTGCGCTCGACCGCCGAGGCGCAGCGGCATCCCCCGGCCGCCGGGGACGTGCTGGTGGTCGGCGCCCCCACCCACGGGCACGGGCTGAGCCGGGAGAACTCCCGCGAGCAGGCCGTGCGGGACGCCTCCCGCCACCACCTGGACGTGGACGGCTCCGCGGGCGGGCCCGGTGTCCGCGAGTGGCTCGCCGGGCTGGCCGCGGCGGGCGGACGGGCCGCCGCCTTCGACACCCGGGTCAAGGGTCCTGCGGTGCTCACCGGCCGGGCCTCGCAGAAGATCGCCCGCGCCCTCGAGGAGCACCGCTACGAGCTGTTCGCGCGGCCCGAGAGCTTCCTGGTGAGCATGGACAACGAGCTCCTCCCCGGGGAGGAGGAGCTCGCCGCCGCCTGGGGCCGCGACCTCGCCGCGGCCCTGTGACCCCGGGCGTCCCGACCGGGGCGCCGCCCGACTCCCCAGGAGTTCCCATGAACGGACACCCCGTCCCCAGCCCGCCCACCCCGTCCGTCCGGCACGGCACCGCGCGCCGGACCCGGCCCGGGCAGTGGGTGCTCCTGGTCCTGGGCGCCCTGCTGACCGCGCTGGGCCTGGCCGCGCTCGTCAGCGGTCTGGTCCTCGCCGGGGCCGCCGCCGCCCAGCAGGACGGCCGGTTCCTCACGACGTCGCCGGAGCGGCACCAGACGATCACCTACGCCCTGGTCGGCCCGCCCACCGTGCTCGACCTCGGCGACGTCCCGGTCTCCCCCGTGCCCTTCCTCGACCGGCTCGGCCGGGTGCAGGTGCGCGTCACGGCGGCGGACCCGCAGCAGGAGATCTTCGTGGGCGTGGCCGAGACCGGCGACGTCGGGCGGTACCTCGACGGCGTCCCCCACGCGGAGCTGGGCGACGCCACGGAGTCCGGGGACGACACCGCCGCCCGGGTGCCCGGTGAACGGGTTCCCGACCGGCCCGGGAACCAGACCTTCTGGGCCGACTCGGACCAGGGCACCGGCCCCCGGGAGCTGACCCTGGACCTGCGCTCGGGCAGCTGGACGCTCGTGGTGATGAACGCGGACGGCACCCGGCCGGTCTGGGCGGACCTGCAGCTCGGGGCGCGCTCCGAGCTCCTGGGTCCCCTGGCCGGCGGCCAGCTGATCGGGGGGCTCGCCGGGCTGGTCGTGGGCGTCCCGCTGCTGCTGCTCGGGGCCGCGGGACTGGGCCGGGACATCGACCCGCGCACACCGCCGCGCGGCACGGGCCCCGGAGCGGCACTCGCCGGCGCCCCGGACCGGGAGGGGACCCCCCGGCCGGTCTCCCCCGTGCGCCTGACGGGTTTCCTCGACGCCGGGCTGTCCCGGTGGCTGTGGCTGGTCAAGTGGCTGCTGGTGGTCCCGCACGTGATCGTGCTCGCGGTGCTCTGGTTCGCCCTCGCGGTCACCACCGTGGCCGCCGGGATCGCCGTGCTGTTCACGGGCCGGTACCCGCCCTCGTGGTTCTCCTTCTGCGTGGGCGTCCTGCGGTGGAGCTGGCGGGTGGGGTTCTACTCGTACTCCGCGCTGGGCACCGACCGCTATCCGCCCTTCACCCTGGCACGCGCGGACTACCCGGCAGAACTCGAGGTCGCCTTCCCGCAGCGGCTCTCGCGGGGACTCGTGCTGGTCAAGTGGTGGCTGCTGGCGATCCCGCACCTGCTGATCCTCGGCGTGCTCACCGGGGGCGGGAGCTCGTGGAGCAGCACCCGCAGCGGCGACGACGGCACGACGACCACCAGCTGGGGACCCTCCCTGCTCGGGCTGCTCGTGCTCGTGGCCGCCGTGGTCCTGCTCTTCACGGGTCGCTACCGTCCCGAGCTGTTCGCGCTGGTCGTGGGCATCAACCGCTGGGTCAACCGGGTCCTGGCCTACGTCCTGCTGCTGCGGGACGAGTACCCGCCGTTCCGTCTCGACCAGGGTCCCGTGGAGCCCCCGCCCCGCCCGGCGGCGACGGCGCCCTGGTCCGCTGCCGCGGACGACCGGGTGCGGGACGGGCAGCAGGACCGGCCGCCCGGCCCGTCGCGGGACCAGCGGCAGGACGGGCCGCAGGACCCGACGGGCGACGGCCCGGACGACCGGGGCCCGGCCCGCTGAACCGGCGCCTGCGGGCCGCCCCGGACGGCAGGAGTCTCCCGGCAGGGGCGGCCCGGAAGCCCGGTCCTCTCCGGGACGCCCTGGCCGGTCCCGGAGAGGACCGTCCAGGGAGCGGGGGCTCAGCGAAAGCGCACGTCCTCGATCCGGGCCCGGAAGAACTCCCCCGCGGCCTGACCGCCGGTCCCCCACGCCCAGCCGGCCCGCAGGACCGTGGGCAGGAGCACGCCCTCGACCTCGACCTCCTCGGAGAGCGCGACCCCGAAGGGGTGCCGGCCGTACCCGGTGCCGTCGGGGTCCCCCCACCGCTGCATGCTCAGCTCCCGCAGCCGGCCCTCCGGGTCGACCCGGAGCAGGGCGTCCTCGCGCACCCCGTCGAGGTCCCAGGACATCACGGCGGTGTCCGGGTCCGGCCCCGCCGACCACGCGGCGCGCAGGCAGGCCGGTGGCACCGTGATGCTCTCCCCGGCGAGCCGGCCGGCGGCACTGCGGGTGAGGTCCGCGCCGCCGGCCGACATCACGGGCACGATTCCCAGCAGCCGCCACCGCAGCTCTCCCCCGTCCGGTCCGTACCGGTCGTAGCCGGAGACCGGCAGGCCGAGCAGCCGCGTCCGCGCCGCCCAGACGAAGCCGGTCCCGGGGACGATGAGCTGCCGGGCGGAGAAGGGTCGCCAGGAGCCGCCGAGCCGGATCTCACCGCGCATCGACAGCTCCGCCGCGGACCAGGCCGGGGTGCCGGGCGGAACGGCCCGCGCGAGCCAGCGGCGCGCGGGCTCGGGCAGGCCGGCGGACCCCGCCGCGTCCACGGCCGGCGGCGGGCCCGGGCGGAACGGTGCCGCGCGCTCCAGCTCCGCCCAGCGCCGGCGGGCGCCCCGCGGCAGCCGGCGGGTCACGGCCGGTCCCGGAGCATCACGACCGCCGCCGGCAGGTACCACAGGACGGGCGCCAGGCGCAGGGCCGTGGTGAGCTCGCCGAGCGGGGAGAGAGGCCCCGCGGTGGGCACGAGCGAGAAGACGGACAACAGGGCCGCGGCGGCCGCCCCGGCGGCGATCCCGCCGAGCCACCGCGGGTACGCGCCGCGGGCGAGGGAGAGCACGGCGACGGCGGCGAACGACACGGCGAGGGGCAGGTTGGCCAGGGCGAGGAGGACCACGCACAGGTCCGTCACCGCGCCCGCCGTCGGCGGGTCCGTCCACGCCGCCGAGGGCATGGTCAGCACGAGCTGCACGCCCTGGCCTGCGATGTTCAGGCCCACGGCCGTCAGTCCGGCCCCGAAGGCCACGGCGGACACCGTGCCGGGCGGACCCTCGGCGCGCAGCAGCCGGGCCCGCACCCAGCCGAGGAAGCAGACCAGCGCCGCCTGGCCGAGGACGAAGAACAGGCTCTGCGCCAGCAGCGGGCCCCGGTTGTCCACCAGGAACGGCCCGAGAGCGGGATCGGCCGCAGCGGGCCACGGGCCGGAGAGCGCGGTCTCCATCAGTCCCCCGGCGAGGCCCAGGAGCACGGAGAGCAGCCCGGCGGCCGCTCCGGCGACCGGCCACAGGACGGGAGCGGAGGGAGACGAGGTCCGGGACCGGGTCATGCCCCCAGGCTAGACCCGCGGCACCGCACCGGTCCCCCGGGCGGCCCGCCCCGGGTCCGCCGCGGTCACACTCGGACACGGGACCCGCCGGAGGAGCAGGATGGCCCCATGCGCGTGCACCCGATCCCGGCACCGTCACCGTGGCCCGCGGCGGCCCCGCGAGCCCTCGGGGCAGTGCTGGCGCTGCTCCTCGTGCTGCTGCTCGTGCACCCGGCGGCACCCTCCGCCTCCGCTCTGGAGCACGGGGCCGCGGAGGACGGGAGCGTGCGGGAACCGACCGCCGAGGACGTCGACACCTGGCTCGACGGGCTGGTCCCCGCGTTCCTCGACGCCGAGGGCCTCCCGGGGGCGAGCGTGGCGGTCGTCTCCGGCGGCGAGATCGTCACGGTGCGCGGATTCGGCGCGGCGGACCGTGCCCGGCTCGTGCCGGGCGCCACCCCGGTGGACCCCGACCACCACCTGTTCCGGATCGGGTCGTTGACCAAGCTCTTCACCGCCACGGCCGTGCTCCAGCAGGTGGAGCACGGCGCCCTCGACCTGGACGCCGACGTCCGTGAGCACCTCGACTTCCCGCTCGAGCTCCCCCTCGGCGCGGTGACGCTGCGGCACCTGCTGAGCCACACCGCCGGCTTCGAGGAGCGCGTGGACCACCTCATCACGCCGGACGCCGGGAAGGTCCGCGACCTGCGCACCGAGCTGGCCGAGGACCCGCCGCGGCAGATCTTCGCGCCGGGCAGCACCCCGGCGTACTCCAACTACGGCCTGGCCCTGGCCGGCTACGTCGTCCAGCAGGTCACCGGCGTCCCGTTCGAGGAGTACGTGCGCGCGGAGGTGCTCGAGCCGCTGGGCATGACCTCCAGCACCGCGGAGCAGCCGCTGCCCCCGGCCCTGGCCGCCCGGATGGCCGGCGGCTTCCCGGGGCCCGGGGCCGGCCCTGCGCCCTTCGAGCACATCTCCGTCCCGCCCGCCGGATCCGTGAGCACCACGGCCCGGGACATGGCCGCGTTCCTGAACCTGCACCTGGGCCACGGCCCCGCCGAGGTGCTGGGCCCCGGGACACTGGCGGCCATGCACGCCCCCGCGCTGCCGCCCGCGTCCCTGGGCGGGCTGGCCGCCGCCGAGCAGATGACGCTGGGCTTCCGCGGCCACGAGATGCACGGGACGCGGGTGCTCTCCCACGGCGGCGACACGAGCCTGTTCCACAGCGAGCTGGTGCTGTTCCCGGAGACGGACACGGGCCTGTTCGTGTCCGTGAACGGCAACGGGGTCCGCGCCCCCAGCGCCACGGTGCTGCGGCAGCAGCTGGTCGAGCAGTTCGCCCGCCGCTACGTCGCCGCGCCCGGCCGGAACGATCCGGCGCCCCCGCCCGGCACCGCGGAGCGGGCCGCCGCGGCGGCCGGGCACTACCGCAGCACCCGGCGGGCGGAGTCGAGCGCCGCGGCCCTGCTCGGGGCGCTCGCGATCACCACCGTGGGCGCCGGTCCGGACGGGACGCTCCGCGTGGGCTCCCCCGGCGCCCCCGTCCGCACGATGCACGAGGTGGAGCCGTGGCTGTGGCGGGAGCCCGGGGGCACGGCCACGCTCGCGGCGCGGACCGACGAGGACGGCGTCCGGGACGTCACGCTGGTCGCCTACCGCGCCGAGACCAGGGTGAGTGCCTGGCACGGTCTGTTCGTGCCCCACATCCTGCTGCTCGCGGCGCTCCTCGTCCTCCTCGGGACGCTGGTCGCGTGGCCGGTGAACCGCCTGCGGAGGCGACGCCGGTGGGACGTGCCGGGGGACGGGGTCCGGCCCCGGCGCGTGCGGCGGCTCGCCTGCGCGGCCCCGGTGGCCGTGCTGGCCGGACTGGTGCTGGTCGCGGCGAGCGTGCAGCCGGACCTCTCCCTCGTGCGGCCCCTCACCCGGCTCGGCCAGGCGGTCCTGCTCCTGGGCGTGCTCGGGGTGGTGCCCGCGGCGTGGCACCTGGCCGGCACGGTCCGCCGCCGCGCCGGGGCATCCGCCGTGGCAGGGGCGGCCCTGCTGACCCTGGCCCTGGCGTGGGTGGCCGCCTACACGGTGGCCTACCGCATCCTGTGGCCCGACATCAGCATCTGACGCCCGCGCGCACCGGCGGGGCGTTGACTGCCGGCGGCGCCCGCACCAGCATGGGTGCCACGGGCCGCCCCCGGAGCGGCCGCCGGGACCACCGGATCCCCGAGCCCAGGAGGACGACCATGACCCGCACCGGCACCGGGCGGAGCACCCGCTGGAAGGACCTCACACCGGGACAGCAGACCGCCCTGCTGACACTGGCCTCCGTCCAGGTCTCGCTGGCGGCCACGGCCTGGGCGGACCTCGCGCTGCGGCCCGCGGAGGAGGTCAACGGCAGCAAGGGGAAGTGGGCGGCGATCATCGCGATCAACTTCGTGGGCCCGGTCCTGTACTTCCGGCGCGGCATCCGCCGCTGACGGCCCCGGCCCCGGCTCCGGCTCCGGCTCCGGGATCACGATTCGGCACGGCCCGGGAAACTCTGTGCCATGGCATACGCGCGGATCTAGACTGGTCCCACCAGCAGGTCCGTCCGTTCGGCGGGGTGCGGCCACCGGTGGATCCGGGGCCCCGGCCGAGCCCGCGGACGGCGGCCGGTCGGCGGGGGCCGACCGGCTCGACCCGCCGTCCGGCGCTGCGGACCTCGCTCTCGGCTTCCCGGAACCCGGAGGTTCCACCATGAAACGCTCACCGATGACCCGTCTGCTCACCGGAGTCTCCGCAGCGGCGCTGGCCGGCACGGGCATCGCCGTCGCCGGACCGGCCCACGCCGTGTCGACCCAGGGCTTCCTGTCCTACTCGGACGGCTGGCGTGTGGGCCAGCACGTCCGCGAGCTCGCCGACGTCGACGGGGACGGCCGCGCGGACGTCGTGGCCTTCGGCGACCCGGGCGTCTTCGTCGCCCGCGGCCAGGCCAACGGCACCTTCGCCGCGCCGGTGCTGACGGTCCGCGACTTCGGCACGGCCCAGGGCTGGTCCAACGCGCGGCACGTGCGCACGCTGGCGGACGTCGACGGGGACCGCCGCGACGACATCGTGGGCTTCGGCAACGCCGGGGTCTACGTGGCCTACTCCCAGGGCGACGGCGGCTTCACCGCACCGCAGCTCAAGATCCGCGACTTCGGCTGGAACCAGGGCTGGCGGGTCGACCAGCACCCGCGCGAGCTCGCGGACCTCAACGGCAACGGCACCGCCGACGTCGTGGGCTTCGGCTACTCGGGGGTGACCGTCTCGCACGGCCGGGCGGACCGCACCTTCTCCGGCACGGGCAAGCGGATCGACAGCTACGGCTGGGACCGGGGCTGGCGGGTCGACCGGCACCCGCGGACGCTCGCCGACATGGACGGCAACGGGACGGCCGACATCGTCGGCTTCGGGGACGCCGGGACCTACGTGTCCTACTTCTCGGCCCTCGGCGACACCTTCACCCAGCCCGCTCTGGAGATCCGCGACTTCGGCTACGCCCAGGGCTGGCGGGTCGACCAGCACCCCCGCGCGGTGGGCAACGTCAACGGCCACGGCCCCGCGGACGTCGTCGGCTTCGGCGGCCGCGGTGTCCTGGCCGCCTACTCCCGGCCCTTCGCCCCGGGCGAGCCGAAGTACCTCCCGGTCACGCTCGAGATCGCCGACTTCGGCACCGCGCAGGGCTGGCGCACCGACCGGCACCCCCGGGACCTCGCCGACCTCAACGGCGACGGGATCCTGGACGTGGCCGGCTTCGGCAACGCCGGGGTCCACGCGGCCTACGGGGACGACGACTTCTTCGTCGGCCCGGAGCTGACGTCCACGGCGTTCGGGTGGTCGGCCGGCTGGGACCCGGCACGGTACCCGCGCCTGCTCGGGGACGTGGACGGCGACGGCCGTGACGACGTCGTCGGCTTCGGCTACTCGGCCACCCAGGTGGGGCTGTCCTGAGGGACGGCGAGGAGCCTCCCTGCCGCCCCCCGGTCCGGGCCGCTAGGGTGGGACCTCCGGGGCCGAGGACTCTCGGTCCGGTGCACGTCCTGCCCGACCACCGAGGAGCACGATGATGACCCACCGCACCCTGACCCTCGCCGCCGCCGGCCTGACCGGGGCGCTGCTGCTGACCGGTTGCCAGGACGAGACCCGGCTGACCCAGCTGGACCAGTCCGAGGTCTCCACCGAGGAGCTGGTCGGCAAGGAGATCACCCTGACCAACGAGGTCGAGGAGATCTACGGCGAGGAGTTCCTGACCATGGGCGCCGAGCAGACCGTGGTCTTCGTGACGGAGATGCCCGAGGACCTGCGGCCCGGTGACGAGGTCGAGGCCACCGGCACCGTGGCGGCCGGCGACCTGTTCAGCGAGCCGGGCGACCGGGACCGGCTGATGCGGCTCACCGACGAGGAGACCGCCAACCACCTCGTCAACCGGGACGTCGAGCCCTACCTCACCGAGGCCACCGTCACCGTGGTCGAGTAGGCGCCCGACCGCGGGACGAGGACCTCCGCGGCGCGGGCCGCCGGGTCAGGAGGGACGGCTGGTCGCGTCCCGGACCTCTCCGACGAGCTCCTCGAGGACGTCCTCGAGCGCGACCACGGAGGCCTCCCCGGCGGCCCTCACCCGTCCGCCCACGAGCGCCAGGTGGGCGTTGCGCTGCTGCATGGCGCGCACGACCTGCTGCAGCTTGGCGTCGGCGGGCACCGCCCCGAGCCGGCGGACGGCTTCCGGGGGGACGGGGTCGTGGCGGCGCTCGGCCGGGGTCCCGAGCAGGTCCTTGGTGTGGACGTAGCCCACCAGCGTCCCGTCGTCCTCCCGCACGGGGAACCGGGAGAACCCCGTGCGCGCGCACTCCTCCTCCAGCTCCGCGACGGTCGCGGAGCGGGCCACGGTGTGCAGCTGCCCGGCGGGGATGGCCACGTCCTGCGCGGTGAGGTGCTCGAAGTTCAGCGCCCCGGTGAGCAGGGTGATCTCGTCCTCGTCGAGCAGGCCCTCGCGCCCCGACTCGGCGACGAAGCCGGCGACCTCGTCCGAGGTGAAGGAGGAGGCGACCTCGTCCCGCGGCTCGGCCTTCAGCACGTGGCGGACCACGAGGTTCGCGGACTGGTTCATCAGCCAGATGAAGGGGCGGAAGACCAGCACGAAGACCCGCAGGACCGGGCCCAGGAGCAGGGCCGAGGCGGCCGGGCGGGCGATCGCCATGTTCTTGGGGACCATCTCGCCGATCACCATGTGGAAGAACGTGACGACCAGCAGGGCGATGACCAGGGCCACGGGGTGCACGAGCCCGGCGGGCACCCCGGCCTCGGCCATGGGGCCCTCGATCAGGTGGGCGATCGCGGGTTCCCCCACGGCACCGATCAGCAGGGAGCAGGCGGTGATGCCCAGCTGGGTGGCGGCCAGTGACGTGGAGACGTCCTCGATGCCCTTGAGAGCGATCCTGGCGGCGCCGGACCCGGCGGCGGCCCTCGGCTCGATCTGGTCGCGGCGGGCCGAGACCATCGCGAACTCCGCGGCCACGAAGAACGCGTTGCCGCCCAGCAGCAGGATCAGGACGAGGATGGCGAGGCCTTCGCTCATCGGGACCGCCTCCTCTCGGTGCCGACGGCCGTGGAGCCGGACGGGTCACCGGCCCTCCCGGCGGGGCCATCGGCCGCCGTGCCGTCCGCGGGATCGACGGCCGTTCCGGCGACCGGCTCCCCGGGGGCCGGGGCGGGTGCCGCACCGCCCGCGTCGGCACGGCGGCCGTCGCCGCGGCGGACGACGATCCGGTCCACGCGGTGCCCGTCGAGCCGGACGACGGTGAGGGTGACGTCGGTGGTGGTGGGCAGGTTGTCGTCGTCGCGGTGGACGTGGTCGCCGGCCTCGAGCGTGACCGTGTCTCCCGCCAGGGGCAGCCGGTCGAGCTTCTCGGCCAGCAGCCCGCCGAGGGTGTCGGACTCGTCCCCCTCGGGCAGCTCCAGGCCCATGACCTCGCCGAGCTCGTCGGGGCGCAGCAGCCCGGACACGGAGATCGCCCCGTCGCGGGTGCGGCGGTAGCGGGCGACGGTCTCGTCCTGCTCGTCGTCGATCTCCCCGACGATCTCCTCGATCAGGTCCTCCAGCGTCACGATCCCGGCGGTGCCCCCGTACTCGTCGACGACCACGGCCAGCTGCAGACCGGGCTTGCGCAGCTCGCGCAGCAGCGGGTCCAGCGTCATGGACGCGGAGACGGTGGCCGTCGGGACGGCGATCTCGCGCACGGTGCGCCGTCCGCGCTCCTCGAAGGGCACGGCGAGGGCGTGCTTGAAGTGCACCACGCCCACGATGTCGTCGACGGAGTCGCCCTCCACCGGGAAGCGGGAGTGGCCCGTGGCGGCGGAGATCTCGACGAGCTCCTGGACGGTGTGGTCGTCCAGGAAGGTGACCTGCGGGCGCGGGCGCATCACGTCGGCGGCCGTGCGGTCGCCGAACTCGATGGAGCGGGCCACCAGCTCGGCGGTGCCGGCGTCGAGGGTGCCCTCGGCCCCGGAGCGGGAGACGACGGCCATGAGCTCCCCGGCGGTGCGTGCGCTGGCGACCTCCTCCGTGGGGGTGAAGCCGAGCAGCTTCAGCACCGCGTTGGCCGAGGAGTTGAGGACCGTCACCAGCCAGCCCAGCAGCAGCATGAAGACCCGCTGCGGGTGGACCACGAGCCGGGACA
Source organism: Kocuria oxytropis (assembly GCF_040981195.1). Lineage (NCBI taxonomy): Bacteria > Bacillati > Actinomycetota > Actinomycetes > Micrococcales > Micrococcaceae > Kocuria > Kocuria oxytropis. The sequence goes on from NZ_JAVFXA010000010.1 coordinate 99,227, forward strand.
CGCGCATCGGCTCGGCGATCGCCCAGTTCTTCGGCACGAGCTCCCCGAAGACCATCTGGGTGAAGGTGGCGAGCACGAACGCGGCCGTGGTGGCGATGCCGGTGGCGGCCCCCGGGGACATCCCGGTCAGGCCCAGGCCCTGCGCCAGGATCACCCCGAGCGAGGGTCCGGCGAGGAACCCCACGACCAGGCTGGTCAGGGTGATGCCCAGCTGAGCGCCCGAGAGGTTGGTGGCGGTCCTCGTCAGGGCCCGTTCGACGGCGGCGGCACGACGGTCGCCGGCCTCCTCGGCGGCGCGGACCTCGTTGCGGTTGACGGTCAGGAACGCGAACTCCACGGCCACGAACAGGGCGTTGCCGGCGACCAGGAGGACGGCCACGGCGAGCAGGATCCAGGCTTCTAGCACGCGGCGCTCCTCCCGGTCGGGAGGGAGGGCTCGGGGGAGCCCGTACTTCGGGGCTCCGTGTCGTCCGGGCCGGCGGCGGCGCGGTGCGCGCCGCCGGGGGCCCGGGAGTCGAGGGAAGGCATGGTGCCACCGTAGCGGAGCCGGATGGGAGCGCGGTGGACGCGGCCTCAGGTGAGGAACGCGCGCAGGGACCGCTCCGCGGCCCGGTAGGTGGGGGCGTCGAGGGTCTCCCCGGACAGGAACCGGTCGACCACCCGCGGGTCCGTGTAGGAGCTGCGGGCGATGGCCGGGGTGTTGCCCAGGTGCTCGGCGACCTCCCGCATGGCCGCGGACACGGCCTTCTTCCGGGCGCTCTCGCTGGGCCGGGTGCCGGCCCGGGCGGCGAGCGCCATCGCGGCGGTCACCGTGCCCTGCCACGTGCGGAAGTCCTTGGCGGTGAAGTCGGGTCCGCACCGGTCCCGCACGAAGTCGTTGAGCCGGGCGCTGGTGATGCCGGCCCACTGCCCGTCCTCGTCGCGGTACGCGAGCGCGGTCTCGTCCGGGCCGCGCTCCAGCATGGGCGCCAGCGCGGCGGCGAGGTCGGCGTCCCGCAGGCTCAGTGTCCAGCGGTGCCCGCTCTTGCCGGGGAAGTCGAGGTGCACGTCCGGGCCGTCCACCCGCACGTGCCGGACCAGCAGGGTGGTCACGCCGTAGGAGCCGTTGGACTGGGCGTACTCCTCGTTGCCGACGCGCAGGGCCGCCTCGTCCATGAGCCGGAAGGCCGCGGCGCAGGCCTTCTCGACCGTGGCGCCCTCCGAGCGCAGCAGCCGGGTGACGGCCGGGCGGGCCTGCGGCAGCGTGTCGCCGAAGTCGAGGACGCGGTCGAACTTCTCGCGGTCCTTCAGCTCGCGCCACCGCGGGTGGTACAGGTACTGGCGCCGCCCGGCGTCGTCGATGCCCGTGGCCTGGATGTGGCCGTTGGGCAGCGGGCTGATCCACACGTCCTTCCACGCCGGGGGGATCGCCAGTCCCCGGATCCGCTCGAGCTCCGCCCGGTCCTGCACCTTCGTGCCGTCGGCGTGCCGGTAGGAGAAGCCCCTGCCGTGGCCGCGGCGGGTGATCCCGGGCCGGTGGCAGTTGCTGCGCCGCAGCCGGGGCGTGCGGGTCCTCGCGGGGGTCTTCGGCGTGGCGGCCATCGTGTCCTTCCGGATCGGCACCGGGTCCTCCCCGGGAACACCAAGTCTACTGACCGTCGGGGTGCGCGCACCGGGCCCGCGGCGGTCCGGTCAGGGCTCCGAGCGGGTGTACGCGGCGGCGCGCACGGCGTCGTCGTCCTCGAGCCCGGCGCCGAGGGCCCCGCCCACGGTGGCCAGCGTGGCGGTCAGCCATGCGAGCTTGACGTACTCCACCGCCCCCACCGGGGCGCCGATCACGGCCGCGAAGACGTCGCCGTCCACGAGCAGGAGCGCCCCCAGCCAGGACAGGACGAGCACCGCGAGGTAGAAGACGGACACGCCGATGGCCACGGTCGCGGCCGTGGCCAGGTTGAACAGCGCCACCTGCTCGCGCTCCGCCCGCCGCCGCGGGCGCTCCCACAGCCGGGCGCCCACGACGAGCGCGCCGGTCACCGCGGCGATCGACAGCAGGCCCAGCAGCCCCAGCCGCCAGGGGCCGTAGGCGGCGGCGAGCAGCCACAGGTCGGAGGCGACGAGGGTGAGCACACCGGTCGCCGCGGCCAGGGCGAGCAGCCGGGACAGCCGCACCACCAGGGTCCACGGCCGGTTCGCGCGGATCATCCCGAGCAGCAGGCGCACGTTGCCGCTCAGCACGCGGGCGGTGAACTGCACGGCGTTGTCCTCGGGCCGGTCCTCGACGTCCTCCGAGCGCTGCCGCGCCCGCCGGACGAGCTCCTCCTGGGCGTCGGCGTCGTCCGCGTCCTCCGTGTCGTGGCCCAGCAGGTGGCCGACCACCCGCACGGTGGTCCGCCGGACCTGCCGCCCCACGTGCAGGGCCCCGAGGGCCGGGACCGCCACGAGGCCCACGCCGTGCACCGGGCTCAGCTGCGTGAGCACCGGGCTGCGGCCGTCCTTGAGCGGGACGTCCGTGAGGACGACGACGAGGTCCCAGTCCTCGTCGAGCATCCTGTCCCGGGCGGCCTCGAGCAGGTCGAGGCCGTCGGCGGGCGGGACGACCAGCCGGTCGGTCACCGCGGCCACCCGCCAGCGCACGCCGGGATAGCGCTCGTGCAGGGGCCCGGTCAGGGAGTCCGCGAGGTCCGGGGGCAGGGCGCCCGCGATCCGGGGCGAGAGGACGAGGCCGACCAGCAGCTCGGGCACGGGCTCGTGGTCGGCGGCGGTGGCGGTACGGTCGTCGGGCACCGCTCAATCCTGGGGCAGGCCGCCCGGAAACTCCACCCGGGGCCGCCCGGCCGTCCGCAGGGTCCCGCGGGCACGTTCCGCAGGCCGGGCCGAGCCCTGGGGTCGGGCCCGGGCGGATCAGAGGCGGTCGAGGAAGTCCCCGATGTTCTCCCACGTCCAGCTCTCGCAGCGGGCCGGGCCCATCTCCACGGGCTTCCTCCGGTGCTCGGCCTCCACCCACAGGCCCAGCAGCGGCTTGCCCTCGGCCACGGCGCAGCTGAGCTGCCACCGCGCCGCGGAGGAGACGGCGGTGCCGCCGCCGATCAGCGCGATCACCCCGTCGCTGCCGCGGATCCGCTCCCGCACGTCGCGCCGCCACCGCTGCGCGTCCGCCCCGTCCTCGGGCGGGTCCAGGAACCGGGCCTGGTCCCCGCTGCGGGCCCACTGGGCGGTGAACACGTCCCGGTACAGCTCGTCCTGCTCGGCGCAGGCGAGGAACACGGTCTTCGGCGCCATTGCCGTCAACTCCCCGAAATAGAAGGTCCATGCAGAACCGCACTGTATGCCCCGGGGCCGTCCGGGGGACAGACACCGGGACACACGCCTTAACGAAGGGGCCGGGGCCGGAGCGCCGCGGGGGGACCGAGCAGCGGACTGCGGGGCGGCGGGCCCGCGGCCCTGCCGTCGACAGCCGGGCGGTGCGCCGAGGAGCTGCCGCTCCGGTGCCCGGCCGGGGCGAGGTCCTCAGCGCGCGGTGAACCAGCGCGTCGGCGGGGCGGGGGCCGGTCCGGTTCCGGGGTGTCCCCGCAGCGAGGTGGCGCACGCCACCCCGGCGGCCGCCCCCTTGCCGATGGCGATCGGCACCAGCTGCAGGCCGGCGGTGATGTCGCCCGCGGCGTAGACCCCGTCGACGCTGCTGAGCTGGAACCCGTCGACGGCGATGCGCCCCTCGTGGTCGAGCTCGCAGCCCAGCTGCCGCGCGAGGTCGTTGCCGGGGTGGTGCGCGTAGGAGAAGAAGACCCTGTCCCCCTCCACGAGCTCCCCGCCGGTCAGCTGGACGCCGGCCAGGGCGCCGGGCGCCCCGATCAGCGCCTCGGCGACCCCGTCCACGACCTCGGCCCCGTGGTCGGCCAGGACCGCGCGCTGCTCCTCGTCGAACGCCGGTCCGGTGGTTCCGGTGACGATCCGCACGCTGTCGGCCCAGTCGAGCAGCTCCGCGGCGAAGGCCGGCACGTGCCGGCCGGAGCCCAGGACGATCACCACCCGGCCGCGGGCGGAGAACCCGTCGCAGGCGGGGCAGTGGTGCACGTCGACGCCGTAGTGGTCGGCGATGCCGGCGAGCTCCGGCACCTGGTCGCGGACCCCGGTGGCCAGCACGACCCGTTCCGCGGCGATCTCCGCGCCGTCGACGTCGGCGCGGAACAGGCCGTCCTCGTCCCGGCGCAGGCCGGCGACCGTGCCGTGGTGGAGCGTCACCTGCGGGTACTGCGCCAGCCCGGCACGTGCCTCGGCCAGCAGCTCGGCCGGGGCGATCGGGTCCCTGCTCAGCAGGCCGTGGGCTGCCTCGGCGGGCAGGTTGCGCTGCTGCCCCGCGTCCACGACCAGGGTGGAGCGCTGGTAGCGGCCCAGCCAGGTGGCCGCGGACAGCCCCGCGGGGCCGCCGCCGACCACGAGCACGTCGACGGAGGACGGGAGGTCGGACGCCATGGGTTCTCTCCTCGGACTCGGGGGAACGCTGCACCGGTCACCCGGACCACTCTACGCACCGGGCCGGTCCCGATCCGTCCCGCGCCGACCACCACACCGACCGGATTAGCACATGCCCGTGTTGCGTATTGGCCGGATCGCACCCTAGGGTGATGCCTGTCGTGCTGGTGAGGCAACCCTTGCCTTACCGCGTTCCGCACCGACGGCCACGGTCGTCGACGTCCGAAAGGGTGGCCGTGGCCTCTCTGCTTCCCCGCGCTCCGCGCCCGCTGTTCCCCGCTCCGACCGCCGCCGGCCGTCGCGTCCTCGCCCCGGCCGCCCTGCTGGCCGCAGGGGCCCTGGTCCTCACCGGGTGCTCCACCGGCCCCGCGGGCGGGGAGTCCGCGGGTGGTTCCGCGTCCGCGGAGGGAGCCACCGGCGAGTTCCCGCGCACGGTGACGCACGAGTTCGGCGAGACCACCATCGAGGAGGCCCCCGAGCGCGTGGCCACGGTGTCCTGGGTCAACCACGACGTCGCGACCGCCCTCGGCGTGGTGCCCGTGGGCGTGCCCACCACGGACTTCGGCGCCAACGAGAACGGCTCCACCGACTGGTTCGACGCCGCACTGGAGGAGTCCGGCGCCGAGGCCCCGGAGACCTACGCCGAGACGGACGGGATCAACTACGAGGCCATCGCCGCACTGCAGCCGGACATCATCCTGGGGGCCTACTCGGGGCTGACCCAGGAGGAGTACGACAAGCTCTCGGAGATCGCCCCCGTGGTGGCCTACCCCGAGGACGCGGTGGCCTACGGGACGTCGTGGCAGGACTCCACCGAGCTCATCGGCGAGGCCCTGGGCCGCGAGGAGCGCGCCGCGGAGGTCGTGGCGGACGTCGAGCAGCAGATCGAGGAGACCGCGGCGCAGTACCCCGAGCTGGAGGGCACCTCCTTCGTCTACGGCACCATCGACCCGGCGGCCGCCGACCCGATCTTCGCCTACACCGCGGTGGACAACCGCCCCAGGTTCCTGCAGTCCCTCGGCATGGTCCAGTCCGAGGCCGTGCAGCAGGCCGCCGAGGGCAAGGAGGACGAGTTCTTCGTCACCTGGTCCCCCGAGAAGGCCGACGAGCTGACCTCCGACGTCTTCGTGAGCTGGGCCGAGGACGAGGGCGTCCGCGAGGCCATCCAGGACGATCCGCTGCTCAGCAGGATCCCGGCGGTGGCCGACGGCGGACTGGTGCTCCAGACGGACCCGCAGGAGGTGCTCTCGGTCTCCGCCGCGTCCCCCCTGAGCATCCCGTGGGCGCTCGAGAACGTGGTCCCGGACATCGCCGAGGCCGCCGCGTCCGCCGGCGACGAGTGAGACCCCGGTCCCGGTGAGCACCACCAGCACGGCCTCCCCCGCCCCGCCGGTCCCGCGGGTCCCCGGCGCCGCCCGACGGCGCCGGGGTCTCGCCCTGGCCGCGGCCGTGCTGCTGCTGGCGGCCGCCGCCGCGGCCTCCCTGTTCTGGGGGGCCCGCTCGGTGGACCCGGCCACGGTGGTCGCGGTGCTGACCGGCCTGCCGGCCGCCCTGCTCGAGGGCGGCTGGTCCCAGGTCTCCGCCGGGCTGGGCATCGACGCCGCGGTGGTGCAGAGCAGGATCCCCCGGACCCTGACGGCGGTGCTGGTGGGCGCGGCCCTGGCCGTGGCGGGCACCGGGATGCAGGGGGTCAGCCGCAACCCGCTGGGCGACCCCGGTCTGCTCGGCCTGACCGCGGGGGCCGCGTGCGCCGTGGTCCTGGGGATCGGCTGGCTCGGTCCCGTGGCCACGTGGCAGCTCACCGCGCTGGCCCTCACGGGCTCGGCCGTGGCCGCCGTCCTCGTCTTCGGCTCGTCCCGGCTCGGCGGCGGCGCCCCGACCCCGGCGGGTCTGGTGCTGTCCGGGGCGGCCGTCAACGCCGGGTTCACCGCGCTGACCACGTCCGTGGTGCTCGTGCTGCCCGCGGTGCTGGACCGCTTCCGGTTCTGGAGCATCGGCTCGGTGGCCCGCGCCGAGTCCACCGACCTCGCCGCGGTGGCGCCCCTGGTCCTGCTCGGCGTGCTGCTCGTGCTCGGCGGCTCCTCCGGGCTCAACGCCATGGCCCTCGGCGACGAGCTCGCCCACGGGCTGGGCGTGGACCTCGGCCTGCAGCGGGTCCTCGTCTTCGTGGGCGTGGTCCTGCTCTCCGGCTCCGCCACGGCCCTCGCGGGTCCCATCGCCTTCGTGGGACTGCTCGTGCCCCACGCCGTGCGCCGCCTCCTCGGCGGCGACTACCGCTGGATCGTCCTGTTCAGCGCCGTGCTCGGCCCCGTGCTGCTCCTGGCCGCCGACGTCCTGGGCCGGGTGCTGACCCCGCCGCAGGAGATCCACGTGGGCGTGACCACGGTGGTGCTGGGCGTGCCCGTGCTGCTGGCGCTGCTGCGCCGGGGACGGAGCGTGACGCTGTGACCGGGACCGTGCTCGCCCCCGCCGCCGCCGGGGAGCCCGGCACGGCCGGGCTGGTGCGGGCGGTGCGCCGCGACCGGTCCCGGCGCACCCGCCGCGCGGTCGCGCTGCTCGCCCTCGCCCTGCTCGCGGTCCTGGCCGTGCGGGTACTGCTCGGGCGCTACACCGTGACGGTCCCGGACTTCCTCGCGATCCTCGCCGGGGAGCAGATCCCCGGGGCGAGCTTCATCGTGCTGCAGGAGAAGCTGCCGCGCGCCGTGCTGGGCGCCCTCGCCGGGACCGCCCTGGGCTGCTCCGGGGCCCTGTTCCGCCGGGTGCTGCGCAATCCCCTGGCCAGCCCCGACATCCTGGGCATCACCTACGGCGCCGCGGCGGGAGCCGTGGCCGGCACCGCGGTGTGGGGCCTGCGCGGCACCGCCGTGTCCTGGACCGCCCTGGCCGGGGCGCTGCTCGCCGCGGCCCTCATCGCCACCGCGTCGGTGCGGCTGCGCACCGGCGGGATCGTGGGCGAGCGGTTCCTGCTCGCCGGCATCGGCGTGGCCGCCCTCGCCCAGGCCGTCACCGCGGCCCTGCTGGCACGGCTGTCCTTGAACTCCGCCCAGGACGCCGCGCTCTGGACCGCGGGCTCGCTCAGCGCCGCCACGTGGGAGCGGATCACGGTCCTCGCGGCGTGCCTGGTCCTGGCGGTGCCCGCGGCCGTGGCGGTGCACCGCGCGCTCGAACCGGCCGAGCTCGGCCCGGAGCTGGCGGCCGGGCTCGGGGCGCGCCCCGCGCGCAGCCGGGCGCTCGCCCTGGGGCTCGGAGTGCTGCTGGCGGCCGTGGCCACGGCCGCGACCGGCCCCCTCGCCTTCGTGGCGCTGATGTCCACCCCGGTGGCGACCGCCCTGACCCGCGGGCGGACCTCCATCGTGGCGTGCGCCCTCGTGGGCGCCGTGGTGGTGGTGCTCGCCGACTCCGTGGGCGCGGACCTGCTGGCGCAGGTGCAGCTGCCCGCCGGGGTGGTCACCGGCGCCGTGGGCGCCCCCGTGATGCTGTGGCTGCTCGTGCGGCAGCGGAGAGGAGCCCTCGCATGACCCCCGAGCCGCACCCCGTACTGCGACCCGTCGCGGACCCCTCCGCAGAGGTCCCCGCGTTCCGGATGCGGGGCCTGTCCCTCGGCTACGGCGAGCGCGCCGTGGTGCGGGAGGTGGACCTCGACATCCCCCACGGGGCCACCACCGTGCTCATCGGCGCCAACGGGTGCGGGAAGACCACCCTGCTCAAGGGCCTGTCCCGGCAGTTGCGCCCGGTGGCCGGCACGCTCGAGGCCGACGGCCGCGGCGTGCGCGAGTGGCACGCCCGCCAGTACGCCCGCTCCGTGAGCCTGCTGCCGCAGTCGCCGGTGGTCCCGGAGGGGCTGACGGTCGCGGAGCTCGTGGAGCGCGGCCGGCACCCGCACCGCCGGTGGTGGGGTGCGCCCTCCCCCGACGACGACGCGGCCGTGGCCCGGGCGATGGAGCTCACCGAGCTCACGGCCCTGGCCGGGCGGCCCGTGGAGGAGCTCTCCGGCGGCCAGCGCCAGCGGGTCTGGATCGCCCTGACCCTGGCCCAGCGGGCCCGGACGATGCTGCTCGACGAACCCACCTCCTACCTCGACCTGGCCCACCAGGTGGACCTGCTGGACATGCTCCGGGGGCTGGAGCACCCGGAGGGGCCGGGGGCCGGCCGCGCCACCGTCGTCGCCGTCCTGCACGAGCTGAACCTGGCCGCGCGGGTGGCCGACCGGCTCGTGGCGATGGCCGCCGGGCGCATCGTGGCCGTGGGCACGCCCGCCGAGGTGCTCACCCCCGGGCTGCTGGCCGAGGTCTTCGGGCTCCGGGCGGACGTCGCCCGGGACCCCGTGGGCGGGCGGCCCGTCGTCCTGCCCCGCGGACGGGCCCGCGAGGGCTCCCACCCCACCGCCCCGGACGCACCCGTGACCCTGGGCCCCGCGCCCCGGGCGGCCTCCGCCGCCGAGATCGGAAGGACCCTGCCATGACCGTCGCCCCCGCCCCCGAGGCCGCCGCCCAGGACGCCCCCGTGCTGTGCGTCGAGGCCGCCGTGACCTCCGTGACCCAGTTGTGCCCGTCCTTCCGCCGGATCACCCTGGCGGGCCCGGAGCTCGCCGGGCTGTCCCCGGCCCTCGTCGGGGCCGGGGACCGGACCCGGTGCCGGGACGCCTACATCAAGCTGCTGGTCCCGCCCCCGGGGCGCGAGCCCGAGCGCGCGGACCTGTCCGTGGGACTGCGCGAGGGCTGGTTCGCCCGGCCCCCCGAGGAGCGCGGCTGGATGCGCACCTACACCGTGCGCGGCGTCCGGCGCACCACGTTCTGCGGGATGGTCGTCCCCGAGCTCGTGATCGACGTCGTGGTCCACGGCGGGCACGCCCAGGACGGGCCGGGCAGCCGGTGGGCGGCCGCGGTGTCCCCCGGCGAGCGCGTGTACCTGCTCGGTCCCGGCCCGCGGGAGCGGCCCTGGGCGGCGTGGGACCACGGCGGCGCCCGGCGCGTGCTCGCCGTCGGGGACGAGACCGCCGCCCCGGCCCTGATGTCCGTCGCGGAGGAGTTCACGGACGCCCACCGCGGCCCGGTCACCGGCGGAGCCCGTCCCCGGCTCGACGTGGTGCTCGAGGTCCCGCACCCGGAGGACGTCGCCGCCCACCGCCTGCCCGCCGATCTCCCGGACGTGCGGCTGCACGTGCTGCCCCGTGCCGGGGGCGCGGAGCCGGCCGGGCACGGGCACCGGGCCGCGGTCCGTCTCGCGCACCTCCTGGAGCTGCCGGGCGGGGCCGTGGACGACGTCCTGGCCGGCCGCCGCCCGCAGCGCGGCCGCGGGGCCCCCGCCCTGTCGGTGGCCGAGGACGCCGCCGAGCCCCGGGCGTGGTCGGTCGCGACCCCCGCCCGCGCCGACGTCCCCTACGTGTTCCTCGCCGGGGAGTCCGGAACCGTCAAGGCGCTGCGCCGGCTGTGCGTCGACGCGGCGGGCATCCCCAAGGACCACGTGTCCTTCATGGGCTACTGGCGGCAGGGCCAGGCGGAGTCCTGAGCGCTGCGCGCCGGCTCCTCCCCGGGGTCGCCGGCGCCCCGGTCCGTCCGGCGCCCCGATGCGGCCCGGGGACCGGTCAGCCCCCGTCCGGCCGCGGGGTGACCCGCAGGACGGCGTCGTCCTGCCCGTTGGAGGTCGTCACCCACAGGGCGCCCTCGTCGTCGAGGGTCAGCGAGCGCAGCCGGCCGTAGTCGTTCTCCAGCTCGGCCATGCGGCTCAGACCGGTGACCGCCGTGTCCTCGACCCGGTAGACGCCCACCCCGGTGTTCTTCAGCTCGGCCACGGCCAGGGCTCCCTCCCACGCGCCCCACTGCGCCCCCTCGAGGAACACGGCGCCGCTGAGGGCCACGGTCGGGCGCCCGGAGGACCACGCGGCCGGGACCGCGTCCGGGTACTTCTCGAGGTCGGTCATGGGCACCGACTCGTCGTAGCCGGGCGCCGGGTCCCACCCGTAGTTGCCGCCGGGCTCGAGGACGTTGATCTCGTCGTCGGTGCCGGGGCCGTGCTCCGCCGACCACACGGTGCCCGTCCCGGGCTGCACCGCCAGTCCCTGGACGTTGCGGTGGCCCAGGGTGTGGACGGAGGCCGCGGGCCCGTCCCGGTCGGCGAACGGATTGTCCTCCGGGACGGTGCCGTCGGGACGGAGCCGCAGCGTCTTGCCCCCGAGCGAGTCCGGGTCCTGCGGGTTCCGGCCCTGCGCCGCGTCCCCGGTGCCGACGAGGAGGGTGCCGTCCGGGGCGAAGCGCAGCCGGCAGCCGCTGTGCCGCCCGGAGCTGATGGGCAGGCCGTCCACCACGGTCCCGGTGCGCTCGGCCGCCGCGGCGTCCTCGTCGAGCCGCCAGCGGGTGACCCGCACGTCCTGCGGCCGGCCGTCGCCGGTGCGCGTGGCGTGGCACAGGAAGATCTCCCGGGTCCGGTCGAAGTCCGGCGAGACCTCCAGGCCCATCAGCCCGGCCTCGCTGCCCACGAACAGGTCGTCCAGCTCCGCCGCGACCTCCCGCGTCCCCCGCTCGTCGTGGGCGAGCAGCCGCCCGCCCCGCTCGGTGACCAGCACGGTGCCCTCGGGGGTGCGGGCCACGTCCCACGCCAGCTCGAGACCGTCCACCACCACCTCGACGTCGAGGGCGGGGGCGTCCGGCGGGGCGCCCAGGCGCTCGCCGGTCGCCATGGTCCCGCCGCCGTCCGGGGCGCAGCCGCTCAGCAGCAGCGCCAGCACGGACAGTGTGCGCACGATCCCCCCGCGGACGTCCATGCAGGCAATCTACTCCGATTCCCGGCCGGGCGGACCCCGGGAGCGGACGCCCCGCCCCGGTCGTGCGCGCCGCCCCGGCGGCCCCGGCCGGGGTGACGCCCGGCGACGTCCCGGACGGGTCCGGGAAAATCAAGTGCTGATCCGTGACCCGCGTCTCAGTAGGATGGGGCGGAGCCGCCGGATCTTCCTGATTTCCCTGGTGGCCGGGCCGGTGCGGGGGCGATCCCGTGCCGGCCCTCCTTCTGTCTCCTCCACCTGCGGGGTCCGGCTCAGCAGATCCGCTCCTCGGCGGGCAGCACGCCCTCGAGGAGGTAGGTCGTGATCGTCTCGTCGATGCACTTGTTGCCGGACAGGTAGGACCCGTGCCCCTCGCCCACCCGGGTCAGCAGGAGCCCGCCCTCGAGCTGCGCGGCGAGGGCCTGCGACCAGGCGTACGGGGTCGCCGGGTCCCCCGTGCCGCCGACGACCAGGATGGGCCCGGCTCCGGCGGCGTCGATGGGCGCGGGCTCCCGGACCGGCTCGTGCGGCCAGGCCCCGCAGGTGGCCTCCCCGTGGCTGAACCAGTCGCCCAGGGTCGGGGACGCCTCCTGCAGCTGCTCGTCCAGGGCCGCCATCGCGGCGGGCTCGGCGTCCTCCGGGTGATCGAGACAGTCGATCGCGTTGTTCGCCTCGTAGGCGTTGCTGTAGGTGCCGTCCGGTCCCCGCCCGTAGGCGATGTCCGCGAGGCGCATCAGGCCGGTCCCGTCCCCGTGCTCCGTGGCCAGGGCGAGGGACTGGGTGAGGAACCACCAGATGCGCGGGTCGTAGAGCGGCTTGATGAGCCCGCTGACCGCGTCGTCCACCGTGAGCGGCCGTCCGTCGGCGGTCGGCAGGGGCTGTGTCTCGATCTGCCGGAGCAGGGCCTCGATCTCGGCCAGGCCCTCGTCGGCGGTGCCCTCGAACGGGCACCCGTCCAGGGGCAGGCAGGACTCCACGTACACGCGCAGGGACCGCTCGAAGCCTGCGGCCTGGTCCAGGGTCAGCCCGGCGCCGTCCAGGGACGGGTCCATGGCCGCGTCCAGCACGAACCGGCCCGTGCGCTCCGGGAACAGGTCCGCGTACGTCGCCCCGAGCAGGGTGCCGTAGGAGTAGCCGAGGTAGTCGAGCTCGCTCTCGCCCAGCGCCGCCCGCACGATGTCCAGGTCCCGGGCGGCGCTGACCGTGTCCACCTCGCCGAGCAGGGGGCCGGTGCCGGCGGCGCACGCCGTGGCGAACCGTTCCGCCTCCGCAAGGACCTCGGCCAGTCCCTCCGGGGTGTCGGGGTCGTCGTAGTCGGCGCGCATCGCGTCCATCGTGGCGTCGTCGACGCACTCCACCGCGGTGGAGCTGCCCACGCCGCGCGGGTCGAAGCCCACGATGTCGTAGCCGGCGCGCACGCGAGGGTCCAGACCGGCCGACCACGGCTCGATCGACGCCGTCCCGGACCCGCCTGGGCCGCCGAAGTTCACCAGCAGGGAGCCCTGCTCGGCGGCGCCGTCGGTGCTCGGGACCCGGGTGACGGCGAGTTCGATCTCCCCGGCGGCCGGGTTCTCGTAGTCCCGCGGCACCCGCACCAGGGCGCACTCCGCCGCGGCGCCGCACGCCGTCCACACGAGCTGCTGGGCGTAGAAGTCCTCGAGCCCCGGCGGGACCTGGGCGGGAAGGACCGCGGCCTGCTGCGGGACGACGGCCCGGGCGGCCTCGGCCGCTCCCGCCGCCGGGGCCGCCGCGAGCAGCACGGCCAGGGCCAGGGCGGAGCCGGCCCGGCGCAGCCGCCGCGACCTCCCGCCACCGGCACCGGTGGTGGCACCGGCATCGGCACCGGAGTGGTCGTCGGGACCGGCCGTGTGCTCGGGAGGACGCATGGCTCACCACTGCTTTCGGTCGAACCGGCCGGCGGCCGGTGCGCGAGCACGAGCGCGGATGCGCACGGCAGGACCCCGGCGCCGGCCCCACGGACCTCCGGGGCCCGGGCGCCCCCGCGCCCCGCGGCCCCGGTCTCCGCACCCCACCGCCGTGCCACCAGGGGCTTCAGGGTAGGAACGCGCCGATCGGGCGGTCAAGGATGTGTCGCGGCGCGAAGGCGTCAGGAGCGGTCCCGGACCGCGGGGCGCAGGGCCACGGCGGACAGCAGCCCGCCCGCCGCCAGCAGTCCCGCGCACACCCCCATGACCACGGGGAACCCCTCCCGCACCCGGGCGGGGTCGGTGAGGCCGGTCTCCCCCAGCCCGCCGACCAGCGGGATCGCGGCGACCGCGAGCAGGCCCGCCGTGCGCGCCACGGCGTTGTTGACCCCGCTGGCCAGCCCGGCCTGCTCCGTGGGCAGGGCGCCGAGGACCGTGGCCGTGAGGGGCGTGACCAGCAGCGTCAGCCCGGCGCCGAACACCGCCGCCGGGACCAGCACCTCCAGGAGGTAGTGGGACCCGGGGCCCGCCCGCCCCAGCAGGAGCACCCCGAGCGCGGCCACCAGCGGCCCGGCCGTCATGGGCACGCGCGGACCCACCCGGTGCACCAGGGCACCGGCCGACGGGGAGAGCAGCAGCATCAGGGCGGTGACGGGCAGCAGGGACAGCCCGGCCGCCACGGGCGAGAACCCGGCGCCCACCTGGAGGGCGACGACGAGGACGAAGAAGACCGCCCCCAGGCCGGCGTAGACCACGAAGGTGATGACGTTCGCCACGACGAACAGCCGCCGGCCGAGCAGGGCGGGCGGCAGCAGCGGCGAGACCGCGTGCCGCTCCCGGAGCAGGAACGCCGCCAGCAGGCCGGCCCCGGCCGCGAGCGCCCCGCCCGTGCGCGGCACCGAGGGGTCGTCCCCGGCGGCGGTCGTCAGCCCGAGCGTCAGCGCCCCGAGCCCGGACACCAGCAGCGCGGCGCCGGGCACGTCGAGCTGGGGGCAGGCCGCCGGGTCCCTCGACTCGGGGACGTGCCGGCGGGCGATCAGCACCACGGCGAGCGCGATCGGGAGGTTGACGAGGAACACCCACCGCCAGGAGGTGGTCTGGACCAGCCAGCCGCCCGCGAACGGGCCCACGGCCGCGGCCACCCCCGTGAGCCCCGACCAGGCGCCGATCGCGCGGGCGCGGTGCTCCGGTGCGAAGGAGGACTGCAGGATCGCCAGGGCGGTCGGCACCAGGAGGGCGCCGCCGATCCCCTGCAGGGCGCGCGCGGCGACGAGGACGGTGACGTCCGGGGCCAGCCCGCACAGGGCGGAGGCCCCCGCGAAGCAGGCGACGCCGAGCAGGAAGATCCGGCGCCGGCCGTACCGGTCCCCCAGCGAGCCGCCGAGCAGCACGAGGGCGGCCAGGCTCAGCGTGTACCCGTTGACCACCCAGGTGAGGCCGGCGCTGCCCGCCCCGAGGTCGGCGCCGACGGCCGGCAGGGCGATGCTCACCACCGTGGTGTCGATGAAGGTCAGGGCCGAGCCGAGCACGGTGGCGGCCAGCACCCACCGGGCCCGCCGCTGCCCCCAGGACAGCAGCCCGGACGGTGGGTCGGCGGCGGAGGATCGCACCACGGGCAACCCGTTCGTCGTCGTTCCCGGCTCCGGCGCGGGGCCCCTGCCCGGGGCTGCGCGCCGCCACCGGCTCGTCTGCGTCCAGTGTCCCACCGGGAGCGCCGGTCCGGTCCCGGCGTCCTGGACGCCCGGGCCGGTCCGGCCGCACACTGGGTGCAGGAGGCACCCATGACCCAGCCCGCGTTCCCCGAGATGGCCTACGAGTCCTGGCGGGACACCCTGGAGACCGTGCACCGGTTCGCCCAGGTGGTCGGCAAGGTGCGGCTGGCGTCCGCGCCGCGCCGGAACCACTGGTGGAACGTCCCGTTCCACCTCACCGGCCGGGGCATCACCACCCGCCCGATGGGACGGGACCCGGTCTTCACGATCGACTTCGACTTCCTCGACCACCGGCTCGACGTGAGCACCACCGCCGGCGTCCGGACCTCCTTCGCCCTGCCGGGGCTGTCGGTCGCCGAGTTCCACGCCCGGGTGCTGCACGCCCTGGCGGCGGTCGGCGCGGAGGTGACCATCGCCCGCCCCCACCCCTTCGACCTCCCCGACTCCGCACGCCCGTTCAGCGCCGACGCCGAGCACGCCGCCTACGACTGTGCCGCCGTCACCCGCTACTGGCAGGTCCTGAGCCGGGTGAACCTGCTGCTGGAGGAGTTCGCCGCGGGCTGGTCCGGCAAGACCAGCCCCGTGCACCACTTCTGGCACACCTTCGACATCGCCGTGACCCGCTTCGCCGACCGTTCCGTGGACCCGGCGCCCGGCACGGACCCGGTGACCCGGGAGGCCTACTCCCGGGAGGTCATCAGCTCCGGGTTCTGGTTCGGGGACCCCGCCTTCCCGGAGCCGGCCTTCTACTCCTACACCGCCCCGGAGCCGGACGGGCTGGCCGGCGAACCCCTGCGCCCGGACGCCGCGGTCTGGAGCGAGCGCGGCACGGGCCACCTCGCGGTCCTGCGCTACGACGCCGTGCGGTCCCTGCCCGATCCGCACGGGGCCGTCCTGGAGTTCTGGGACAGCGCCTACCGGGCCGGGGCACGGCGCAGCGCCTGGGACTTCACGCGCTACGACTGCCCGGAGGGCGTCACCGATCCCCTCCGCTGAGCCGGGCGGGGCCGCTCTGCCGGGCCTGCCGCTCGGGGTCGAAGAACTTCCCGAGCACCACGGTGTCCTGCACGGCGTAGCCCATCCGCTCGTAGAACTCCCGGGTGCCCGTGTTCGTGGTGCGGACCATCAGCTGCATCTTCGGGATGCCGCGCCCGGCCACCCAGTGCTCGGCGGCGGCCATCAGCTCGCGGCCCAGCCCCTGTCCCCGGCGGGACGGGTGCACGGCCACGTAGTACACCCAACCCCGGTGGCCGTCGTGGCCGACCATGGCGGTGCCCGTGAGGCGGCCGTCCTCGACGGCGGCCAGGACGGTGGAGGACGGGCTGCCGAGCGCCCGGTCCAGGTCCGCGCGGGGATCGTTCCAGGGGCGGGTCAGACCGGCGTCCTGCCACAGGGACACGGCCTCCTCGCGCAGGTGCTCCGGCAGTCGTTCGACGATCACGCGGCCTCCTTCGGTGCGCCCATGCTCTCACGGGCCCGCCGATTCTCGCCCTGCGATAACGGCCCTGGCACCGCCCCGTGAGCTGGCTCACACTCTGAGCTACACCCGTCACCGCCGACGAGGAGGAGACCCATGGTCTATCCCGCGAAGTACTCCGCCCTGAACGCCCTCGCCCTGACCGACGAGGCCAAGCGCACCCTGACGCGCGTCATCCGGGTCGCGTTCCCCCACCCCCGGATCCCCGACGGCCCCTACGAACGGATGACGGAGAAGATCGTCGCCGAGGCCGAGAGCTCCACGTGGTTCCGGATGGCCCTGACCCAGGGACTGCTGACCCTGAACTCGCTCAGCGACCGGCCGTTCACGGAGCTCGACGACGACGCCGCGCTGAAGGTGCTCAAGCGGATCGCCGACCTCGAGTTCTTCGGCTTCATCCGCCGCACCACCGTGCTGCACCTCTACGACGACCACGAGGTGTGGGAGGCCCTGGGCTACGAGGGAGAGTCCTTCTCGCAGGGCGGCTACCTGCACCGCGGCTTCGACGACCTCGACTGGCTGCCCGAGCCGCGCATCGAGGAGTCCGAGGAGGAGCTGACCGAGTACGGCCCCCTCGGCTACGAGGTGGCGACCGCCGCCCCCAAGGAGGGGTGGAACCTCGACCAGCAGGGCGCCTCGGAGACCACGGACCAGCCCTTCAACGACCTCTTCAAGGGGTCGGACGTCATCGACCACGGAGAGACCGCATGACCACCACCCCCCAGGACCGGCAGCGCGCCGCCCGGATCGAGCTCGACGACGACTCCGCCGTCGTCGTCATCGGCTCCGGGGCCGGCGGCGGGACCCTCGCCCACGAGCTGACCGAGAAGGGCATCAAGGTGGTGCTCCTCGAGGCCGGACCCCACCTGACCCCCGAGGACTGGGTCAACGACGAGTGGGAGGCCTTCCACCAGATGGCCTGGCTGGACCCCCGGACCACCACGGGCTCGTGGCGGATCGCCCGGGACTTCCCCAACCTGCCGGCGTGGATCGTCAAGGCCGTGGGCGGGACCACCACCCACTGGTCCGGGGCCACGCCCCGCTTCAAGGCCCACGAGTTCCGCACCCGCAGCGTCTACGGGCGCGTCGACGGCGCCAACCTGCTCGACTGGCCCATCACGCTCGAGGACCTCGCCCCGTACTACGACCGGGCGGAGCAGAAGATCGGCTCCACCCACCGGCACGGCCGCCCGCCGCTGCCGGCGAACAACAACTACAAGGTGCTCGCCGCGGGCGCGCAGAAGCTCGGCTACCGGCACTACGCGACCGGCCCCTACGGCACCAACGCCGAGCCGTACGACGGGCGCCCGGCCTCCGTCCAGGACGGGTTCAACTTCCAGGGCGACAAGAACCGCTCGAAGTGGTCCACCCTCGTCTCGGAGATCCCCAAGGCGCTGCGCACCGGGAACCTCGACCTGCGCCCGGACTGCCACGCCGTGCAGATCACCCACACGGAGAAGGGTCTGGTCGACAGCGTGCTCTACGTCGACGCCCAGGGCCAGGTGCAGCGGCAGCGGGCGCGGGTCGTGGCGGTGGCGTGCAACGCGATCGAGACCCCCCGGCTGCTCATGCTCTCGGGCTCCCCGCTGTTCCCGGACGGGCTCGCGAACTCGTCCGGGCAGCTGGGCCGCAACTACATGCGCCACACCACGGGCTCCGTCTACGCGCAGTTCGAGCGCCCGGTGCACATGTACCGGGGCGAGACGATGGCCGGGATCGTCGCGGACGAGTCCCGGCACGACGTCGACCGCGGCTTCGCCGGCGGCTACTACATGGAGACGATCTCCCTGGGGCCCGCGTTCCTCGCCAGCTTCGGGGACCCCGGGTCCTGGGGCCCGGAGTTCGCGGCCATGCTGGACGGCTACGAGAACACGGCCGGGATGTGGGTGGTGGGCGAGGACATGCCGCAGGAGAGCAACCGGGTCACCCTCAACACGGCCGTCACGGACCACCTCGGGCTGCCGGTGCCCAACGTGCACTTCGACGACCACCCGAACGACATCGCGATGCGCAACCACGGCTACCAGCAGGCCTCGCTGCTCTACGAGTCCGTGGGCGCGACGTCCGTGCAGCACACCCCGCCCTACCCGGCGACCCACAACATGGGCACGGCCCGGATGAGCGAGCGGCCCGAGGACGGGGTGACCAACGGGTTCGGCCAGACCCACGACGTGCCGAACCTCTTCGTGGCGGACGGCTCCCTGTTCACCACCGGCGCCGCGGCGAACCCGACGCTGACGATCGTGGCCCTGGCCGCCCGGCAGGCGGACTACATCGCCGAGCAGCTGGCCGGCCGGCACCTGTAGGACCGGGCGGCGGAGGGCTGCTCAGCCGGCCGGCGGGCCGGCCGGGCAGCCCTCCGCCGCGCGCAGGGCCCGCCCCACCCGGTCCGCGGCGCCCCGCAGGACCGGGGCGATCGACCGGTGCCGCCGCTCGAAGTCCTCCGGCCGCAGCGACACGGCCACGGAGCCCAGCGTGCGCCCGGCGGCGTCGACGACGGGCGCGGCCAGGCAGGAGGCCCCCGGCACGAACTCCTCGCGCTCCACGGCGATCCCCTCCGAGCGCACCCGCCCGAGCTCCTGCGCCAGCTCCTCCGGCGTGCTGAGCGTGCGCTCCGTCAGGGGCCGCATCCCGTGGCGGCCCAGGTAGTCCGCCACCTCGTGGTCGTCCATGCGCGAGAGCAGGATCTTGCCGAAGGCCGTGGCGTGGGCGGCGTCCGTGAAGCCGAAGTCCAGGGGGTCGATCCGCGGCCGGCGCAGGGAGTCGACCACGTGCGCTACCACGATCGCGTCACCGCGGTAGACGGCGAAGTAGGCGGCGGCATCGGCACTCACGTGCAGCTCCCGGACCGCCCGCCGGACGGTCACCGGGGTGCCGACCTGCCGGCGCAGGGAGAGGTCCAGGGCGTGCACCTTGTAGCCCAGCCCGTAGCGGCGCTGGCCCCGGAGGTGCACCACGTGCTCGGAGGCCACCAGCGTCTGCAGCAGCCGGTAGACGGAGGGCAGCGGCATCCCGAGCTCGGTGCTGATGTCCTTGGCCGTGGCCCCTCGCGGATCGGCCGCGATCACGTCGAGCAGCGCGAAGGCCTTCTGCACCGAGGCCATGCCGGAGTCGGGTGCGGTCATGCCTCACATTCTCGCGTGCCCGGTTGCGCATGCCAACAGGCCGGGAGCGCGGCGCTCCCGGCCTGACGGCGGATCAGCGGGACGTCTGCTCGACCGTGATCTCCCCCATCCGGTTCCAGCCCGTGGCCGAGATCTGCTCGCTGATGATGTGCGGGGTCTCCACGAGCGCCTGGGGGGCCTCCGCGGTGAACTTCTTGAAGTGGTCGCTGTTCACGTGCGGGCCCGCGCCGTCGTCCTCGAACGCCTCGACGAGCACGAACTCGTGCGGGTCGTCCACGCTGCGGGACCAGTCGAACCACAGGTTGCCCGGCTCCGCGCGGGTGGCCTCCGTGAACTCCTTCGAGTAGTCGATCCAGCGGTCGGCCCACTCCGGCTTCACCTTGAACTTGACGACGATGAAGATCATCCCTGCTCCCTCCTGTGCGGACGCCCCGGCGCCCGGGGCTCTCGGTGCCAGTCTCGCGGCCCGCGCCGCGGGCCGCCAAGCCGGGTTATCGCGGGCCGATAACCGCGGCGGGCCTTCTGCTCCGCCGCGGCCGGGACCGCCGGTCGAGCCGCCGGCGGCCGGGGTGGGATCATGTCCCCATGAGCCGCACCTCACCACTGCCCTCGTGGACGTCCTCCGGGCGCGCATCGTCGACGGACGCTTCTCCCCCGGCGGCGGCGCACCGTCCGGGACCGGCCCGGGGAACGGCTGAGACCGGGATGGTCAGGGAGGAGATCCTCACCGGGGTGCACCTGTCCCCGGTGCAGATGCTGCGGGCCCTGCGGGACGAGCCCGGGCTGGTGGGGCTGTTCGGCGACTGGCACCACGGCGACACCGTGATCGGCGTCCGGCCGCTGCGGGTGCTGGACGCCGCCGAGGACCCCTTCGCGGCCCTGGACGCCCCGGCGCCGCAGGAGCCCGGGACCGGGACGGAGGACTCCGGCGCCGCCTTCGGCGGCGGCTGGATCGGCTACCTCGGCTACCAGCTGGCCCGGCGGCTGGAGCGGCTCCCGGCCGCCCCGCCGCGACCCGCCCGGCTGCCGGAGCACCACCTCGGGTACTACGACCACGTCCTGCGCCACCGCGCCGCGGACGGCGCCTGGGTGCTCGAGTGGCTGCCGGGCACGGACCCGGCCCGGGTGGCGGCCGCGCGCCGGCTCGCCCTGGCGGCGCCGGGCACCCCGCACGGACCGGCGCCCTACGGGTGCGATCCCTTCACCGCCGACGCCTCGGCGACCGCGCACGCCGCCGCCGTGACCGCTGTCCTGGGCCACATCCGGGACGGCGACGTCTTCCAGACCAACATCTGCCGGGGCCTCGAGGCCGGGTACCGGGGCGATCCCCTGGACCTGTTCTGCGCCGGCCAGCAGGCCCTCGCCCCGCGCTTCGCCGCGTTCCTGCGCCTGCCGCAGGGGGCGGTGGCGAGCCTGTCCCCGGAGCTGTTCCTGCGCCGCACCGGGCGGGACGTGCTGACGTCCCCGATCAAGGGCACCGCCCCGGCCGCGAGCGACCCCGCGGCGCTGCACGCCTCGGTGAAGAACCGGGCGGAGAACGTCATGATCGTGGACCTGATGCGCAACGACCTCTCCCGGGCGTGCGTGCCCGGTTCCGTGCGGGCGCCCGCGGCGCCCCGGGTCGAACCGCACACCGGGGTGCACCACCTGGTGGCGGACGTGCACGGGCGGCTGCCCGAGGGCCTCGGGGACGGGGCCCTGCTGCGGGCCACGTTCCCGCCGGGCTCCTGCACCGGCGCGCCCAAGATCCGGGCCATGGAGATCGTCAACGCCCTCGAGCCCGCGGCCCGCGAGGTCTACACCGGGGCGATCGGCACGGCGGGCCCGGCCGGGCTCGTGCTCAACGTGGCGATCCGCACCTTCGAGTTCACCGGCGACCGGGTCCGGCTCGGCGTGGGCGGCGGGATCGTGGCCGACTCCGACCCCGTGGACGAGGCGCACGAGACGCTCGTGAAGGCGGTACCCCTTCTCGACGCCGTCGGGGCCGAGCTGGACGGGGACCTCCGGCAGGACTGGGAGGGGCACCGGCCCGCGACCGGCCCCGAGACCCTCCCCGCCCTGCCCGTGCTGCCGCCGGCGTCCGGGGAGGGGGTGTTCACCACCCTGCTCGTGCGGGAGGGCGCCCCCGTGGACCTCGACGCCCACCTCGGGCGGCTCGGCGCCAGCTGCCGCACGTGCTACGGCGCCGACCTGCCCCGGGGTGTCCGCGGCGAGGTGCAGGAGCGGGCCGCCGCGCTCCCGGGCCCGCACCGGCTGCGGATCACGGCGGTCCCCGCCCCGGCGGGCGCCCTGAGCGTGACGGTCACGGCCACGGCCCTCCCGCCGGAGCCGGTGCCGCCGTGGCGGCTCGTCCCGGTCCGGCTCCCCGGCGGACTGGGCGGGCACAAGTGGGCGGACCGCAGGGTGCTCGCCCACGAGCCGGTCCCGGGCCTGTGGTCGCGCAGCTGCGACCCGCTGCTCGTGGACGCCGACGGCACGCTCCTGGAGACCGGCCGGGCCAACGTCTTCGTCGTCGTCGACGGCGCCGTGCTCACCCCGCCCGCGGACGGCCGGATCCTGCCCGGGGTGGTGCGCGCCCGCGTGCTGGCGGCGCTGCGCGCCGCCGGGGCGGACGTCCGCGAGCGCCCGGTGCGGTGGGAGGAGCTCGCCCGCGCCACCGAGGTGTTCGTGACCAACTCGGTGGCCGGCGCGCACCCCGTCGGCGCCGTCGACGGGGTGCGCCGGTGGGAGCCCGGGCCCGTGCTGCGGTCCCTCGGACCGCTCCTCGGCTAGCCCTGGGCGGACGCGGTCCGCCAGCCGCCGTGGTAGTCCTTGCGCACCACCTCGGAGTAGGGCACCGGGCTGACCACGGCGCGGACCTCGAGCTGCTCGTGCGGCTCCACGGTGGTCTTGCGGCTGCCGCCGTCCGGCTCGCCCCAGACCACCTTCAGCTCGGTGCCCTCGGGCACGTTCGGGTCGACGGTGGCCAGGGACAGGCCCTTGCGCTCGTTGTAGCTGTAGCCGGTGAACAGGGACAGGCCCACGGTGCGGCCGTCGGCGTCGACCACCGCGTCGTAGTTGGACGACCCGTAGTTCGCCAGGGGCAGGTCGAAGTACTTGTAGTCCGGTCCCTCGGTGTCGAAGAGGGAGGCGAAGATCTTCGTCATGTCCTCGGCGTTCCAGGCCAGGGTCGCCTTCCGGCGCTGGGTCGAGGGGTCCGCCCCCTCCAGGGCGTCGCGGCCGATGAAGTCGTGGTCGAACTTCACGAAGGACCCGTAGCCCAGCTCCCAGGGTGTGAGGTAGTAGTCCTCGATGTTCTCGGAGACGAAGCTGCCGGCGAGCGCGTTGGTGGCCTCGTAGCTGTCCGCCCCGAGCCACTTCCGGTAGTCCGCCGTGCCCTCGCCGGTGTAGATCGCCGGCAGCGGGGACGGGATCCAGCCCGACTCGAGGGTGTTCGAGGGGTACGCCCGGGCGCCGACGGGCACGATCCCGAACTCGGCGCCGACCTCGAGGATCGTGGCCCGGACCTGGTCGTAGGACTCGTAGGGACCCCAGATCTCCAGGCCGGGGGCCCCGGCCATGCCGTGGCGCAGGGTGCGGACCTGGGCGCCGCCCACGTTCATCCGGTCCATCGTGAAGAACTTCAGCTGCTCGAGGGGACCGCCGTTGAGCTTCTCGATGATCTGCCACGCGCTGGGGCCCTGGATCTGGAAGCGCCAGTACTTCCGGACCACGGGCTTGCCCATCGGGCGGGACGGGGAGCGGCGGTCGACCTCGATGTCGACGTCGTAGCCGCCGGTCTCGCCGTGGTACAGCAGCCAGTTGGCGGCCGGGGCCCGGCCCACGTAGACGTACTCGTCCTCCTCCTGGTGGAACAGGATGCCGTCGCCGATGACGTGGCCGGACGGGGTGGTGGGCACGTACTGCTTCGCCTTGTTCACGGGGAAGGTCGCGGTGCTGTTGATCGCGGTGTCCGAGATCAGCTTCAGCGCGTCCTTGCCGCGGATGAACAGGTTGTCCATGTGGTGGGACTGGTCGTAGAGCACGGCGGTCTCCCGCCACGCCTTCTGCTCGCTGCGCCAGTTGTGGAACTCGGGCGCGACGACGGGATAGACGTACGCGCCGATCTGCGAGTTGCGCAGCAGCTCGACGGTGCCGTTCGAGGCGTCGAGGACGTCCTGGAGGGTGCGGGGTGCCACGGTGAGCTCCTTCTCTGCGGTGGTGCCCCGGGGCGGTGCGCGCCCGGGGCGGGGACGGGCTTCAGAACACGATGGTCTGGCGGTCGTGCCGGATGACGCGGTCCTGGCAGTGCCACAGCACGGCACGGGAGAGCACCTGGCGCTCCACGTCCGCGCCGCGCCGGGCGAGCTCCTGGGCGGAGTCCCGGTGCGAGACCCGGACCACGTCCTGCTCGATGATCGGGCCCTCGTCGAGATCCTCGGTGACATAGTGCGCCGTGGCCCCGATGATCTTCACGCCCCGCTCCTTCGCCTTGCGGTAGGGGGCGGCGCCGATGAAGGCCGGCAGGAACGAGTGGTGGATGTTGATCACCGGGACGCCCACGGCCTCGAGGAACGGGGAGGAGAGGATCTGCATGTAGCGGGCGAGCACCACGAGGTCCACGTTGCCCTGCAGCAGCCGCAGGTGCTCCGCCTCGGCCGCCTTCTTGTCCCGGGTGGGGACGTGGAAGAAGGGGATGCCGAAGCCGCGGACGTCCTCGGCCATGTCGGGGTGGTTGGAGACGACCATCGAGATGGTCACGGGCAGCTCGCCCCGGCGCTGGCGCCAGATGAGGTCCAGCAGGCAGTGGTCGGACTTCGAGGCGAAGATCGCCACCCGCCGCGGCACCGCGAGGTCCGTGAACCGCCACTCCAGCTCGAAGCCGTCCGCGAGGACCGCGCCGAGGTCCTGCTCCAGCGCCGGGCGCTGCGCCGGGTAGCCGGGCAGGTGGAAGACGGTGCGCTGGAAGAACGCCCCGCCCTCGGGGTCGTCCGAGTGCTGGTCGAGGGCCACGATGTTCGCCCCGTGCCGGGCGAGCACGGAGGTGACCACGGAGACGATCCCCGGCTGGTCCCGGCCGTGCACCACGAGGCTGGCGTGGTCCGGGCGGAGCATCGACGCCCGGCCGGCGCTCACCGGCTCCTCCCGCCCGCGCCGAACTCCCGGGCCCACTCGGCCGTGGCTCGCAGGCCGCCGAACGTGTAGAGGTGCACCAGCACCCGCCCGTGCACGGCGGGGTCGTGGCCGGCGGCGAGTTCGCGGACGAACCGGTCCGGGCCGGCGGTGCCCAGCAGGTTCGTCAGGGAGAAGCCGTACTTCTGCACGATCCCGGCCGAGGTGCCCACGCCGAAGCGGCGCGCGTAGCCGAGCAGGCGCTTGACGCCCGCCGGGCCCGGCACCCCGATCCGCACCGGGGCGTCGACGCCGCGGCGGCGCACCTCGGCCAGCCACTCCAGGACCGGGTCCGGGTCGAAGCCGAACTGGGTGATGACCTCGGGCTCGAGGCCCTGCTCGCGGATCGCGGCGGTCTTGTCGGTCAGGGCCGACCAGAGCGTGGCGTCGTCGATGCCGGGGTGGCCCTCCGGGTACCCGCTGACGCCCATCCCCCGCACCCCGTGCCGCTGGAGCACCCCGGTGCGGATCACCGACAGGGAGTCCTCGTAGGGGCCCAGCGGCGTCTCGGGGTCCCCGCCCACCACGAAGACGTGCTCCGCGGCACCGGCCTCGGCGAGCGCCGCGAGGAACTCCTCGAGCTCGTCCTGGGAGCGCAGCCGCCGCGCCGAGAGGTGGGGCACCGGCACGAAGCCGTGCTCGCGCACCGTCCGGGCCGCGGCCACGCGCATGCCCAGGTCCTCGTTGCCGAGGAAGGTCACGTTGATCCGGGTCCCCGGGGGGATCACGGCGGCGGCCTCCTCGAGCGCCGGGACGTCCTTGCCCGTCATCTCGAGGGAGAAGTCCTGCAGCAGGGCGGCGGCCGGGTCCGCCCCGGGTGTGTCGATCGGCATCGCTTCCGACTCCTTTCCGCGGCGCGGGCCCGGGGCGCGCGCCGTCGGCGTGGGATGTGTCCTGGCCGCCAGTGTTCCAGGTCACAATAACTATGTACAGAGTGTTTTGCGTGCCGGCGGAGAAATCGCCGCCCAGGCCGGCGGTGTGGGCGGGAGTGCGGCGCCGGCACAGTACTGTGGACCCGCGCGCCTCGAGGGCGCCCGGCCCCGCCGGTCCCGCGCCGCGCACCACCCCGGAAGGAGACCCGTCCGTGCCGAGTCCGCAGGCCGATCCGACGCCGTTCCCGGCATCCCGCAGGGCACTGGTCTACCTCGCCGCGTGCGTGGTCCTGGTGGGCCTGAACCTGCGCACGGTCTTCTCCAGCTTCTCCGCGATCCTCCCGGAGATCACCGCGGCCGCCGGGCTGCCCGGATGGGCGGTCACCGTGCTGACCACGGCCCCCGTGACGCTGCTGGGCGTCTTCGCGCCGTTCGCGCCACGCCTGGCCCGCCGGTTCGGCGCCGAGAACGTGCTGCTGGGCGCCATGGTGGTACTGGCCCTGGGCCTGGCGGCCCGGGGGCTGCCCGGGGCCGGTGCGGTGCCGCAGCTGCTGGCCGGCACGGTCGCGTGCGGCGCCGCGATCGCCGTGGGCAACGTGCTGCTGCCCTCCATCGTGAAACGGGACTTCGCCCACCGCATCGGGCTGATGAGCGGGCTCTACACCACGGCGATCTGCGCCTCGGCGGCCCTGGGCGCGGGTCTCACCTATCCGCTGTTCCAGGCGACGGGCTCCTGGCGGGGTGCCCTGGCGGTGTGGGCGGTGCCCGCGGCGCTCGTGGCGGCCCTGCTCGTCCCGGTGGCCCTCCGGCACCGGGCGCCCGGCCCCCCGCCGCCGCACACCGGCGGGCCCGGTCCGTGGCGTTCCCCGGTGGCCTGGCAGATCACCCTGTTCATGGTCTTCCAGGCCATGATGTCCTTCAGCGTCTTCGCCTGGCTCGCCCCCATCCTGCGGGACCGCGGGATCGACGGCGCCGCGGCCGGGCTGATCGTGGCGGTGTCCATCCTGCTCCAGATGACGGGGTCCCTGGTCGCCCCGGTCCTGGCCGCCCGGCTGGCCGACCAGCGGGTGCTCAACGCCGCGGTGGCCCTTATGGCCGGCGGGGGCTTCGTGCTCTCGATCTTCGGGCCCGTGCAGCTCATCTGGGTCTGGACCGGGCTGCTGGGGCTGGGCCAGGGCGCCCTGACGGCCGTGGCCCTGACGATGATCGCCCTGCGCACCCGCAGCTCCGACATGGCGGTGCGGCTCTCGGGCATGATGCAGGGCGTCGGCTACGGCCTGGGCTCCTCGGGCACCTTCCTGGTGGGGCAGCTGCTGCACTGGACCGGCGGCTTCGCGGCGGCCGGCGTCATGTTCGCCGTGGTCGGTGTGCTCGCGGCGGTCTTCGGCTGGCAGGCCGGGCGGGCCCGTCTCATCCGCGAGTGAGCGCGAGCGCCCGGTCCGGTCATCCGAGCGCCTCGGCCAGCACGGCCAGCACCTCGGCGGCGCTCCCGGCCCCGAGCAGGGCCCGCCGGCAGGGCTCCTCGGCCAGTGCCCGGGAGAGCTGGGCCAGCAGCTCCAGGTGCTCGTCCCCGGTGCGCTCGGCGGGAAGGGAGATCAGGAAGACGAGGTGCACCGGCTCGCCGTCGAGCGCGTTCCACTCCACGCCCTCCGTGCTGCGGGCGAACGCGACCATCGGCCGCTCGGCCCCGGCGGACTCGGCGTGCGGCAGGGCCACGCCGTTGCCGACGCCGGTGGAGCCCTCCTCCTCCCGGGCCAGGGCCGCGGCCACGGTCTCGTCCGCGTCGTAGGCCCGTCCCGTGTGCGCGCCGAGCTCGGCGAGCTGCCGGATGACGCCGTCCCGGTCCGCGCCGGGCACGTCCAGGAGCACGGTCGACTCGCTCAGGTGCGCCAGGACGGACCCCGGGGAGCCGTCCGCGGTGCCGGGGGTCCACTCGCTCATGCGCTGTCCTCTCGGTGGAGGAGGGCGGCGCGGTCCCGCCGTGCTGCCGCGGCGCCCTCGTGCCCTCGTGCCCTCGTGCGGGCCACCCTACGAGCGTCGGGACCGGCGGTCCACCCCTCGGCGGGGATCGGATCCCGACGGCAAATATTGTTGAACAATCTCCTCGGACAGGGCATGCTGGAGGGACCGACGTGACAAGGAGCACAGCATGTCCCCCTCCGACATCGATCTCAACGCGGACTGCGGCGAGTCGCTCAGCGCCTGGGCCATGGACGGCGACGAAGCCGTCCTGTACGTGGTCAGCAGCGCCAACGTGGCCTGCGGCTTCCACGCGGGGGACCCCACGGTCGCCCGCCGGACCTGCACCGTGGCCGCCGAGCAGGGCGTGGCCGTGGGCGCCCAGGTCTCCTACGACGACCTGAAGGGTTTCGGGCGCCGCTTCATCGCCGTGCCCCGGGCGGAGCTGACCGACCAGCTGGTGTACCAGATCGGGGCCCTCCAGGCCCTGGCCCGCGCCTCCGGGACCCGGGTGAGCTACGTCAAGCCGCACGGCGCCCTCTACAACGCGATCGTCCACCACGAGGAGCACGCGGGGGCCGTGGTCGACGCCGTGCGCGACGTCGACGACGCCCTGCCCCTGCTGGTGCTGCCCGGCTCCGAGATCGAGCGGCAGGCGCGGGCGGCCGGGCTGCGCACGGTCCGCGAGGCCTTCGCCGACCGCGGCTACACGCCGCAGGCCACGCTCGTGCCCCGCACGGAGGCCGGCGCCGTCCTGCACGACGCCGAGCAGATCGCCGCCCGCGTGGTGCGGATGGCCGTCGAGGGCGTCGTCGAGGCCGTCGACGGCTCGCTCGTGGCGGTCGACGCCCAGAGCATCTGCGTGCACGGGGACACCCCCGGGGCGCTGGCCATCGCCGAGCGCGTGCGCGGCGCCCTCGAGGAGGCCGGCCTGCGGGTCGGCAGCTTCCTGTGAGCACGCCGGAGGAGGACCGGCCCCGCGCGGTGCGGCCGCTCGGCCCGCGCGCGGCGCTCGTCGAGTGCGCGGACCTGCACGACGCCGTGGCGGTGCACGCGCGGCTCGCCGGCGCGGACCTGCCCGGGCTCGTGGACTGCGTGGCCGGCGCGCGGACCGTGGTGGTGCGGGCGAGCAGCACCGCCGCGCTGCGGGACGCCGTCCGGACCGCCCGCACCGTCCCCCGCGGCAGCGCCGGGACCGGTGCGGCCCGCACCGTGACCGTCGCCGTCGTCTACGACGGCGAGGACCTCGCGGCCGTCGGCGAGCTCACGGGTCTGGGCGCGGACGGAGTGGTCCGGGCCCACTCGGAGCAGACCTGGACGGCGGCCTTCGCCGGCTTCGCCCCCGGCTTCTTCTACTGCGTGGGCGACGCCGAGGACGGCCTGGACGTCCCGCGCCGGGACACGCCGCGCACCACCGTGCCCACCGGGTCGGTGGCCCTGGCCGGGCGGTTCTCCGCCGTCTACCCCCGCAGCTCCCCCGGCGGCTGGCAGCTCATCGGGCGCACGGACGCCCGGATGTTCGACCTCGGCCGCGACGACCCGGCCCTGCTGCGCCCCGGGGACCGGGTCCGCTACCGGCCCGTGCGCGAGCTCGCGCGGCTCACCCCGTCCGCCCCCGATCCCGCGCCCCCGGTGCCCGGGCCGCACCTGCAGGTCGGCTCCGCCGGACTGCAGACGCTCGTCCAGGACACCGGCCGCGCCGGCTCCGCCGCGCTGGGGGTCTCCCCCTCGGGCACGCTCGACGCCTCCGCCGCCGCCTCGGCCAACCGGCTCGTGGGCAACGCCCCGGCTGCGGCGGTGCTGGAGAACCTGCTGGGCGGGCTCGAGCTGACCGCCCACGGGGAGCACGTCCTGGCGGTCACCGGCGCGCGGGCGGCGCTCACGGTGACCGGCCCGGCGCCGTGGCGGCCCCCGCTCGGCACCCCCTTCGCCCTGCGCGACGGCGAACGGCTGGCCGTCGGCGCCGTGACCGCCGGGGCGCGGGTGTACGTGGGCGTCCGGGGCGGCCTCGGCGTCCCGCCGGTGCTGGGCAGCCGCTCCGCGGACACCCTCGCCGGGCTGGGTCCGGACCCGCTCGCCGCCGGCGACACCCTGCCGGTGGGGCCGGACCCGGGCACGGCCGTCCGGCAGCCCGAGCCGGTGCCCGACCCGCCCGCGGTGCCCGCGGTCCGCGTGGTCCCGGGCCCCCGCGACGACTGGTTCACGCCCGCCGCCGTCACCTCGTTCTTCGCCCAGGAGTGGGAGCTGACGGCCTCCTCCGACCGCGTGGGCGCCCGGCTGACGGGCGAGCCGCTGGCGCGGGAGCGCACGGACGAGCTGCCCAGCGAGGGGACCGTGCCCGGCTGCGTCCAGGTCCCTCCCTCGGGCCTGCCGGTGGTGCTGCTGCAGGACGCCCCCACCACCGGCGGCTACCCCGTGCTGGGCGTGGTGCACCCGGAGGACCTCGGCGTGCTCGCCCAGCTGCGCCCGGGCCGGTCCCTGCGTTTCGTGCCGGTGCCGGCGCCCGAGCTGGACGCGCCGCCCCCGGGCGGGCGCACCGGGGACGGTGCGCCCGGGACCGCCGGCGCCACCACCGACACCCCCGGCAACACCTCCGGCGACACACCCGCCGGCACACCCGCCGGCACACCCCCTGACACACCCACCGAGAGCTCCCAGGAGTAGCACCGTGCGCACAGTCCTGATCGCCAACCGCGGGGAGATCGCCGTCCGCGTCGTCCACGCCTGCGCCGAGGCCGGGCTCCGGTCCGTGGCCGTCTACGCCGACCCCGACGCCGACGCCCCGCACGTCCGGCTGGCCGACGAGGCCTACGCGCTGGAGGGCAGCTCGGCCACCGAGACCTACCTGGACGGGGACGAGATCCTCGCGATCGCGCTCCGGTGCGGCGCGGACGCCGTGCACCCGGGCTACGGGTTCCTCTCCGAGAACGCCGGCTTCGCCCGGGCGGTGATCGAGGCCGGGCTGACCTGGATCGGCCCCTCCCCGGAGACGATCCTGCTGCTGGGGGACAAGGTCGCCGCCCGCGAGATCGCCCGGCGGGCGGGGGCCCCGCTGGTGCCCGGCAGCGACGGGCCGGTCGAGTCGCCGGAGGACGCCCGCGCCTTCGCGCAGGAGCACGGCCTGCCGGTGATCGTGAAGGCCGCCCACGGCGGCGGCGGCCGCGGCATGCGCGTGGTCCGGGAGCTCGACGACGTCGAGGACGCCTTCCTCTCCGCCGCGCGCGAGGCGCAGAGCGCGTTCGGCCGCGGCGAGTGCTTCGTGGAGCGCTTCCTGGACCGCCCGCGGCACGTGGAGGCGCAGGTCGTGGCCGACGCCCACGGCCACGTCGTCGTGCTCGGGACCCGGGACTGCTCCCTGCAGCGGCGCCACCAGAAGCTCGTGGAGGAGGCCCCCGCACCCTTCCTCACGGACGACCAGCGCGAGCGGATCGCCGCCGCCGCCGAGGGCATCTTCCGGGAGGCCGGGTACGTGGGGGTGGGCACGGCCGAGTTCCTCGTGGCCCAGGACGGGCTGATCTCCTTCCTGGAGGTCAACACCCGGCTGCAGGTGGAGCACCCGATCACGGAGGAGGTCTACGGCGTGGACCTGGTCCGCGCCCAGCTGACCGTGGCCGCCGGGGATCCCCTGCCGGTGCTGGAGACCCCGGCAGCGCGCGGGCACGCGTTCGAGTTCCGGATCAACGCCGAGGACCCCGGCCGCGGCTTCCTGCCCTCCGGCGGCACGGTCGAGGCCGTGGACACCCCCACCGGCCCGGGCGTGCGCGTCGACTCGGGGGTGCGCCGCGGCACCCGGGTGGCCACGACCTTCGACTCGCTCCTGCTCAAGCTCGTCGTCAGCGCCCCCACCCGCGCGCAGGCGCTCGTGCGCGCCCGCACCGCGCTGCGCGAGCTGCAGGTGCACGGCGTGGCCACCACGGTCCCGTTCCACCGCACCGTGCTGGACGAGCCCGCCTTCACCGGGGACGAGGAGCTCGGGGTGTGGACCACCTGGATCGAGGAGGAGTTCGCCGACCGGCTCGCCCCGGACGCGGAGTACGCCCGCGCGGACGAGGGGGGCCGCACCCGCTTCACCGTGGACGTGGACGGGCGGCGCCTGCGCATCGGGATCCCCGACGCCCTCGCCGCGGCCCTGAGCGCCGCTCCCGCGGACAGCGCGCCCCCTGCCGGGGCGGAGGCGGCCGACGACGGCGCCGTCACCGCGCCCTTCGCGGGCACGCTCGTCTCGTGGCTGGTGGCGGAGCAGGAGGACGTGGCCGCGGGCCAGGACGTCGCGGTCCTGGAGGCCATGAAGACGGAGACCCGGGTGTCCGCGCCGCGGGCGGGAACGGTCCGCGAGCTCCTGGCGGGGCCCGGCGACGCCGTGGACGCCGACCAGGTGATCGCCCGGCTCTCCTGAGCGGGCACGGCCACCGGTCGCCCGGCCGGCGGTCACTCCGGCAGCAGCTCGTCCAGGTCGGGCGCCTCCTCGATCAGGCCGTGCTGCACGGCGAGGTCCGCGAGCTCCTGCACGGACTGCCGGTTCACCTCGGTGGGATAGGAGGGGAGGACGAGCTGGTCGATCAGCCCCTCGTCGAGCTGCGTGTAGCTGGGCAGCACGGCGCGGACCTCGTCGGGGTTGTCCTGCGCGTACTCGAGGGACTTCTCGATGGCCGCCCGGAACGACTCCACCATCTCCGGCTCCTCGGCGACCACCTCGTCCGTGGTGAAGTACACGGCCACCGTCAGGTTCTCGATGGGGAACGCGTAGTTGGAGACGGCCGAGCGCGCCCCGTCCTGCAGGGCGATCGTCCGGAACGGCTCGATCGACCCGATCGCGTCCACCTCGCCCCGGTCCAGGGCCGCCGGCATGTCCGGCAGCGGGATCTCGACGAACTCGACGTTGCCGGGGTCGCCGCCCTGCGCCTCGATGGCCGCGCGGATGGTGGTGTCGCTGATGTTGTTCAGGGTGTTGACGCCCACCGTGCGGCCCTCGAGGTCCGCCGCGTCCTGGATGTCGCTGTCCCCGCGCACCAGGACGTCGGCGAAGTCCTCGCCCCGGACGCCGGTGGAGTTGTTGGCGTTGGCGACGATCTGCAGCGGCAGCCCCTGGGACCGGGCGACGATCAGCGACGTCACGTTGCTGAAGCCGAAGTCGAGCTCCCCGCTGACCACGGACGGGACGATGGCCGCCCCGCCCTGGGCCTGGGTGATCTCGAGCTCCAGCCCCTCCTCCTCGAAGAAGCCCTGCTCGATCCCCAGGTAGAGGGGGGCCACGTCCGTGCTCGCGATGACGCCGATGCTGACCGTGGTCAGCTCGCCGTCCCCGCCCGCCCCTCCGGGCTCCCCTCCCCCGCACGCGGTCACGGTCAGGACGGCAGCCGCGGCCAGGGCCGCACCGGTCTTCTGCATCGAAGCCTCCAGGGAGTGGGACGGGTGTGCTGGAAGCCTAGGGGACGGCCGGGGTCCGCCACCAGGGTGCCGCGGCGGGACCGGGCCCCGCGGGATGTCAGGATGGTGGCTTGATGAACACCGTGGAAAACGAGTTCCTGAGGACGGCCGTCGCCCTGGCCGGGCCCGCACCGCAGGGCGAGGCCATCCCCTGGGCCGTGGACGTCCTGCGCCAGGGCGTGGTGGCCGGCCGGCTGCCGCCCGGGACCCGGCTCTCCGAGGCCCGGGTCAGCGAGGCGCTGCGGGTCTCCCGGAACACCCTGCGCGAGGCGTTCACGGTCCTCGTCGGGGAGAACCTGCTGGTCCGGGTGCCCAACCGCGGGGTCTCGGTCGCCCGGCCGGGCCCGGACGCCGTGCGGGAGATCCACCGGGTGCGGCTGGCCCTGGAGACCTCGGCGCTGCGCTGGTCGGAGCCGGCCCCCTGCCCGGAGCTGCGCGCCGCCGTCGAGGACGGCCGGGACGCCCGCGGCCGCCGGGACGTCCTGGGCATGGCGGACGCGAACCAGCGCTTCCACCGCGGCGTGGTGGAGCTGGCCGGGTCGGTGCGCCAGAACGAGCTGATGTCCCGGACCCTGGCGGAGGTGCGGCTCGTGTTCTACACGATGCGGCAGGACCCGTCCTTCCACGCGCCCTGGATCGAGCGCAACGCCCGGATCCTCGAGCTCTTCGAGCAGGGCCGGCGCGAGGAGTCCGCCGAGCAGATGCACGACTACCTGGGGGCCTCCCGGCGGCAGCTGCTCGACGCCCTGGAGGGCCCCGCGCCGGCCGGGCTCAGGGCACCTGGTACTGCCAGTTCGGCAGGTCGGTGACGAGCATGTGGCCCGGGGCGTGGCCGAGGGCGAAGGGCACCCCGGACGCGAGCACGGCCGCCTGCGGCGTGACCCCGCAGGCCCAGAAGACGGGCAGGTGCCCGGGCGGGATCTCCACGGGGTCCCCGTAGTCCGGGGCGGCGAGGTCGCGGATCCCCAGCTCCTGCGGGGCGCCGACGTGCACCGGGGCCCCGTGCACCGCGGGGTAGCGGGAGGTGATGCGCACGGCGTCCGCCACCCGGCCGGCCGGGACCGGCCGCATGGACACGACCAGCGGCCCGGACAGCCGCCCGGCGGGGGCGCAGGGGACGTCCGTGCGGTACATCGGGACGTTGACGCCCTGCTCGATGTGGGCGATGGGGATCCCGGCCTCCTGCAGCGCCGCCTCGAAGGTGAAGCTGCAGCCCAGGGCGAAGGTCACGAGGTCATCGCGCCACACGTCCAGCAGGTCGGTGCGGGTGCCCTCCGCCGCGCCGTCCCGGTAGACGGTGTAGCGCGGGACGTCGGTGCGGACGTCGCCCCCGCCGAGCATCGGCCCGGTCACGTCGCCGGCCTCCAGCACGCCCAGCACCGGGCACGGCTTGGGGTTGCGCTGGGCGAAGAGCAGGACGTCGAAGGCCCAGTCCTGCGGGACGACGATCAGGTTGGCCTGCGCGAAGCCGTCGCACCAGCCCGAGGTGGGCGTGACGAGACCGCTGCGGAACATCGCCCGGGCGGCGCCCGGGGGCAGGCCGGCACGCTCCGGGCGGCCCGGCAGGCCCGCCGCTCCCCCGGCGCTCATGCCCACAGCGCGGCGATGCCGCTGAGGGACTGGTAGCCCAGGTAGATGGTGAGCAGCCACACCGCGGTGCCGATGAGCGCGAGCCAGGTGGGGTACCGGTAGCCGCCCAGCAGGTCCCGCCGGCGCCAGGCCACCCACAGCAGCACCGCGAAGCCCAGCGGCAGGATGAGCCCGTTCACGGCCCCCGCCACGATGAGCAGCGTGGACGGGGCCTGGCCCAGCAGGACGAAGACCGTGGCCGAGACCACGATGAACGCGATGGTCATGAGGTTGCGGGTGCGGGGCTTCGTGCGGGAGGTCGTGAGGAAGGACACCGAGGTGTAGGCGGCGCCGATCACCGAGGAGATGGACGCGGCCCACAGGATCACGCCGAACAGGCGCAGCCCCACCTCCCCGGCGGCGGAGAGGAACGCCTGGGCGGCCAGGTTCTCGCCCGAGAGCTGCGCGCCGCCGGCGACCACGCCGAGGATCGCCAGGAACAGCAGGAAGCGCATCACCCCGGTGAGCACGATGCTCACCACGGAGCTGCGGGAGATCTGCTTGACGCTGTCCACGCCGGTGATCCCGGCGTCGACGATGCGGTGGGCGCCCGCGTAGGTGATGTACCCGCCCACGGTCCCGCCGATGAGGGTCGTGATGACCAGGAAGTCCACGTTCTCGGGCAGCACCACGTTGCGCATCGCCTCCCCCACCGGAGGGCGGGAGACGATCGCGACGTAGGTGGTGACGAGCAGCATCAGCACGCCGAGGACCACCACGATGCGGTCCAGGGCCACGCCCGCGCGCTTGCTGACGAACACGCCCACGGCGATCAGCGCCGTGATGACGCCACCCCACGTGGGGTCCAGGCCCAGCAGCGCGTCGAGGCCGAGCCCGCCGCCGGCGGTGTTGCCGATGTTGAACACGAGCCCGCCGGTGGCGACCAGCGCGGCGATGACCCAGCCGAGACCGGGCAGCACCCGGTTGCCGAGCTCGTGGGCCTTGAGCCCGGAGACGCCGATGATCCGCCACACGTTCAGCTGCACCGCGATGTCCACCACGATGGAGATGACGATCGCGAACGCGAAGGCGGCGCCCAGCCGCACCGTGAAGTTGGCGGTCTGGGTGATGAACCCCGGGCCGATGGCGCTGGTGGCCATCAGGAAGAGGGCGCCCAGCAGGGCGGAGCGGTTCACGGCCCGCATCGCCGCGGGGCTGCTGACGGCGCCGCGGCTCTCGGGTCCGGACGGGGCAGGTGCGGAGCTGGACATGCGGTCTCCTCGGGACGGGGGCGACCTGCGCCGCGGCACGGCGCCGGCCCCACGGTGTGGCCACGGTCACTGTCGTGCCAGTCTAGTGATTGTTGAACAATCTGCACAGGGGGGTGCGGCGACTTTCTGTCTGGACAGGCGCCCGCCCCCGGGACAGGCTGGGTCCGGACCTCGACCCCTCGACCACCGGGAGCACCGCATGCACCACGACGGGCCGGCGGGCGCCGTGGACGTCCTGCTCCCCCCGCCGGCGTCCCCCGGCTTCCTCCGCGACTTCCTGGCCTCCCAGGCGGTGCCCGGGTGCGACGACCTGGCGGGCTGCGCCCACCGGCGTCCCGTCCGCGCGGCCGGGACGGCGCGCACCGTGACCGTCCGCTGGGACCGCCTCACTCCCGCCGGGCTGCCCGTGCACGTGGCGCCCGGGGCGGCGGAGGCCCTGGAGCCCGTGCTGGCGCGGGTGCGCCGCTGGCTCGGCGAGGGCACCGAGTCCCCCGCCGCGGACCATGCCCTGGCCGCCGACCCCGCCCTCGCCGCGGACGTGCGCGCCTGGCCCCTGATCCGGCTGCCCGGGGCGCCGGACGGCTTCGAGACGGCGGTGATGACCGTGCTCGGCCAGCAGGTCTCCCTCGCCGCGGCCCGCACCTTCGCCGGGCGCCTGGTCCGCCGGCACGGCACGCCCGTGCCCGGCGGCGCCGCCGCCTTCCCGGAGGCCCGGCGGATCGCCGGGACGGACCCGTCCCGGCTGCAGCAGGAGATGGGCGTCACCCGCCGCCGGGCCGCGACCGTGCACGCGCTCGCCGTGGCGGTGCAGGACGGGCTCGTCCTCGACGCCCCGGCGGGCGGCGCCGCGGGCGGGGAGGACGCCGCAATGCTGCGGGAGCGCCTGCTCGCCCTGCCCGGGGTGGGCCCGTGGACGGCGGGGGCGATCTCGCTGCGCGTGCTCGGCGACCCGGACGTCTTCCTGCCCCAGGACCTCGTCCTGCGCCGCGCGCTCGGCGCCCCCGGTGCCGCCGCCGCGGCGGCCGCGGCCGCCGCCTGGAGCCCCTGGCGCAGCTACGCCGTGATGCGGCTGTGGGCGCGCGAGGCCTTCCCCGGCTCGGCCGGGCCCCGGCACCCCGGTCCGCCGGGCTGAGCCCGGGACCCGGGGACCCGGCCGCCGCCGGTCACGCCCGCCCGGGCAGGAGGTCGCGGGTCTCGGCGAAGTGGCAGGCCGAGGGGTGCCCCTGGCCGCGGTCCACGAGCTCCGGGACCTGCTCGGCGCAGACGTCCTGGGCCTTCCAGCAGCGCGTGCGGAAGCGGCACCCGGACGGCGGGTCCGCCGGGCTGGGCAGGTCGCCGCTGAGCATGATCCGCTCGCGGGACCCGCGCAGGGCGGGCTCGTGGACGGGCACGGCCGAGAGCAGCGCCTGCGTGTACGGGTGCGCGGCCCGCTGGTAGATCGCGTCCCGGTCACCCGTCTCCACCACCCCGCCGAGGTACATCACGGCGACCCGGTCGCTGAGGTGGCGCACCACCGAGAGGTCGTGGGCGATGAACAGGAAGCACAGCCCGAACTCGTCCTGCAGGTCCTGGAGCAGGTTGATCACCTGGGCCTGGACGGACACGTCGAGGGCGGAGACGGGCTCGTCGCAGATGATCACCTCCGGGCGCAGGGCCAGCGCACGGGCGATTCCGATGCGCTGCCGCTGGCCGCCGGAGAACTGGTGCGGGTACCGGTTCGCGTAGTCGGCCCGCAGGCCCACGCGCTCGAGCAGCTCCCGGACCCGGGCACCGCGGTCCGCGCGGGCCACGGAGTTGGGGTGCACGTCCCACGCCTCGGCCACGATGTCGCCCACCGTCATCCGCGGGTTCAGCGACGAGTACGGGTCCTGGAAGATGATCTGCACGTTGCGCCGGTAGTCCCGCAGCTCACGGGCAGACATCGCGGTGATGTCCCGGCCCTTGTACAGGACCTGCCCGGCGGTGGGCCGCTCCAGGCCCATGACGAGCTTGGCCACGGTGGACTTGCCCGAGCCGGACTCCCCGACCAGCCCCAGGGTCTCCCCGGGGCCCAGCGTCAGGCTCACGCCGTCGACGGCGCGCACCTGCCCCACGGTCTTGCGGAACACGATCCCCTGGGTCAGCGGGAAGTGCTTGGCGAGCTCGCGCAGCTCCAGCAGCGGGGCGTCCGTCGTCGGGGTCGGTGACTCACTCATGCTCGAGCTCCTCGCTGTAGTGGCACGCGGCCGTGCGGCCGGGGACGACCTCGCGCAGGACCGGGACGTCCGCCGCGCAGTCCCTGCCCGGCGCCGCCGCCCGCCCGAACCGCGCCAGCGGGCAGCGCGGGTGGAAGGCGCAGCCGCTGGGCACCGCGGAGAGGTCCGGCGGGGTCCCGGTGACCGGGTGCAGCCGCTCGCCGTGGGACTCGAGGCTGGGCATCGACGCCATCAGCCCCCGGGTGTACGGGTGCAGCGGCCGGGCCAGGACCTCGTCCACCGTCCCGTTCTCCACGATGCTGCCGGCGTACATCACGGCCACGCGGTCGGCGACCTCGTTGACCACCCCGAGGTCGTGGGTGATGAGGATCATCCCCATCCCGGTGTCGCGCTGCAGCTCGCTCAGCAGGTCCATGATCTGGGCCTGGACGGTGACGTCGAGCGCGGTCGTCGGCTCGTCGGCGATGAGGACGTCCGGGTCCAGGGCGATCGCCATGGCGATCATCACGCGCTGGCGCATGCCCCCGGAGAACTGGTGCGGATAGGCGTCCACCCGCTCGCGGGCCGCCGGGATGCCCACGCGCTCCATGAGCTCGATCGCCCGCTCGCGGGCCTCGCCGCGGGAGGCGCCCCGGTGGACGCGGAACAGCTCACCGATCTGGTGCCCCACGGTGAAGACGGGGTTGAGGGCCGAGAGCGCGTCCTGGAAGACCATGGCGATCCCCGGACCGCGGACCGCGCGCTGCTCCCTGCGGCTCATCCGCAGCAGGTCCTGCCCGCGGAAGCGGATCCGCCCGCCGGTGATCCGCGCCGGGGGGATGTCGAGGATGCCCATGACGGCCTGGGCGCCCACGCTCTTGCCGGAACCGGACTCGCCCACCACGGCGAGGGTCTCCCCGGCGCGGACGGAGTAGCTGATGCCGTTGACGGCACGGACGGTGCGGCGGCGGGAGCGGAACTCCACGGCGAGGTCGTCGACCTCGAGGACGGGCGGCTCCCCGGGCGCGGAGGCCCCGGGGGACGCGGCGGGTGCGGGAACGGAGGAGGTCATCGGCGCAGCTTCGGGTCGAGGGCGTCGCGCAGCGCATCCCCCATGAGGATGAACGCGAGCACGGTCAGGGACAGGAAGATCGAGGGGAACAGGATCAGGTGCGGGGCGTCGCGGAGCCGGTTCTGGGCGGCGTTGATCTGCAGGCCCCAGGAGATCTCGGGCAGCTGCAGGCCGACGCCCAGAAACGTCAGCGTCGCCTCCGAGGCGATGATCGTGCCCACGGCGATCGTGGAGTACACGAGCACCGGCGCCATGGCGTTGGGCAGGATGTGCTTGGTGATGATCCGGCCGGTGCGCGCGCCCAGCGCCCGCGCCGCCTGCACGTAGTCGGCCTGCTTGACCCCGATCACGTTGGAGCGCACCAGCCGCATCGCCGTCATCCAGCCGAACGCGACCAGCGCCAGGGAGACCTCCAGCACGCCGCGCTCCGGCAGCACGGACAGCAGGATGATGGCGCCCAGGATGAGCGGCAGGCCGTAGAAGATGTCCGTGACCCGGGCCAGGAGCGAGTCGATCCAGCCGCCGTAGTAGCCGGCCAGGGCGCCCACCACCACCCCGATGACCAGGGTCCCCAGGACGGCGAGGAAGCCGATGGCCAGCGAGATGCGCGCCCCGTGGACCACGTTGGCGTAGTAGTCGCAGCCCTGGATGTCGTAGCCGAACGGGGCCCCGGGCTGCGGGCCGTCGCCCGAGCGGGCGAGGCTGCACTCCCGCGGGTCCACGGAGGTGAAGAGCTGCGGGGCCACCGCCATCACGGCGAAGGTCAGGAACAGCACCGCGCCCACGATGAAGAACGGGTTGCGGCGCAGCTGGCGCCATGCGTCCCGCCACAGGCCGGCCTGCTCGACGTCGCCCGCGGCGGCCGCGGAGGCCAGCTCCTCGGCGCGGTCGTCCACGCGGTCCGAGAAGGACTCGCGGTGCTCGTCCGCGCCGTGCGCCGGGTCGTGGCGCGTCTGCGTGCGGGGCTCATTCATAGCGGATCCTCGGGTCGAGGGCGGCGTAGAGGACGTCGACCACCAGGTTGAAGAAGATGTAGAAGAAGACGAAGAGCGTGACGATCCCGACGACGACCGCGCCCTCCTGCCGCAGCACCGCGTCGTAGACCGCCCGGCCCAGGCCGGGGATGTTGAACACGGACTCGGTGACGATGGCCCCGCCCAGCAGCGCGCCGAGGTCGGCGCCGATGAAGGTGACCACCGGGATCAGGCTGTTGCGCAGGGCGTGCTTGCCGACCACGGTGGTCTCGCTCAGGCCCTTGGCGCGCGCGGTGCGCACGTAGTCGCTCTGCAGGTTCTCCGCGAGGCTGGTGCGGGTCAGCCGCGCCACGTAGGCCAGGGACAGGGCGGCGAGCACCAGGCCCGGCAGGACGTAGCTGTACCAGCCCTGCGTGATGCCCGCGATGGGGAACCAGCCGAGCCGGACGCCGAAGACGTACTGGGCGAGGAAGCCCAGCACGAAGACGGGGATGGACACGACCACCGTGGTCGAGACGAGCACCAGGTTGTCGAAGAACGACCCGCGCCGCAGGCCGGCGAGGACACCGGCGAGGATGCCGATGAGGATCTCGAAGCCCACGGCCACGAGGGCCAGCCGCACGGTCACGGGCAGCCGGTCGAGGATCGTGTCGAGGACGGGCCGGCCCGAGAAGTCGGTGCCGAAGTCCCCCTGCACCAGGCCGGCCAGGTACTTCAGGTACTGGATCAGCAGGGGGTCGTCGAGGTTGTACTCGGCGCGCAGCTGCGCCTGGACCGCCTCGGAGAGCGGGCGGTCACCGCCGAGCGCTCGGATGGGATCGCCCGGCAGCGCGTAGACCATGGCGAAGATGAGCAGGGATGCGCCCAGCAGCACCGGAACGGTCAGCAGCAGGCGACGGAGGACGTACCGCCCCATGGGTCTCCTCGGGGTGTGCGGAGGTGTCGGACAGTGGTGGTGTCGAACGGTGGTGGTGCCGAACGGTGGTGGTGCGCGGAGGTGGTGCGCGGGCGGACCCGGGGCGCCCCGGTGGGGGCGCCCCGGGTCCGGGACGGGTCACTCCGAGCCGACGACGACGTCCTCGACCTCGACGCGCCCGAAGCTGTTGACGTACACGTCGCTGACGTTCTCCGAGTGCGCGTACTGGACGAGCCCGAAGAACAGCGGCGCGGCCGGCATGTCGGCCACGAGCAGGTCCTCGGCCTCCTGGTAGGCCTGGATCGCGGCGTCGATCGACTCCGCGCCGTTGCCCTCCTGCAGCTTCGCGTCGAACTCCTCGTTCGAGTAGAAGGTCACGTTGGAGCCGGCCGGCGGCAGGGCCGCGGTCGAGTAGGTCGGCCCGAGCATGTTCTCCATGACCGGGTAGTCCATGATCCAGCCCGAGCGGAACGGCCCGGTCATGCCCTTGTCGTCCTGCTTGGGCAGGTACTCGGCGAACTGGAGGTCGCCGCGCAGCTGGTACTCGACGCCCAGGTTCTCGCGCAGCTGGTTGCCCACGGCCTGCATCCACTCCTCGTGGCCGGCGCCGGCGTTGAACCACAGGTCCACGGGCTCGGACTTGTCGAAGCCGGCCTCGTCGAGGAGGCGGTTGGCCTCCTCCACGTTCAGCTCGCACACGTCGCAGGCGTCCTCGCGGTGGCCGTCGATCACGGGCGAGACGAAGGACGCGGCCGGGGTGCGGGAGCCCTGGAAGATCGCGTCGGTGATCGCCTGCCGGTCGATCGCCATCGAGAAGGCCCGGCGGACCTGCGGGTCGGCGAAGCGCTCGTCGTAGGTCGGGAAGCCCAGCGAGGTGATGTCACCGCGCGGAGTGGTCTTGAACCGCTCCCCGAACTGGTCCTCGGCGGAGGCGATGGCGTCCGGCGGGATCTGGTCGACCACGTCGAGGGAGCCGGCCTGGAGGTCGTTGTAGGCCGTGTTGATCTCGGTGTAGACGCGGAACTCCACGCCCTCGGCCTTGGCGGGCTCGTCCCCGCCGAACTCCTCGTAGCGGGTGAGCGTGACGCCCTGCCCCTCCTGGAACGCCTCGTCCGCCTTGAAGGGCCCGTTGCCGATCGGCTGCTCGCCGAAGCCCTCCGGGTTGTCGAAGAACGCCTGGGGCATCGGGAAGAACGCGGTGTAGCCCAGGGTGGTGGGGTACTGCGCGTACGGCTCGGTGAGGGTCACCCGGAGCGTCCGGTCGTCCACGACCTCGAGCCCCGACATCTCGGTCCCGGCCGGGGACTTGCCCTCCTCGGCCTGCAGGTCCTCGTAGCCCTCGACGTTGGCGAAGAAGTAGGAGTTGCCCTGGGCGTTCTCGCTGTTGGCCACGTAGTTCCAGGTGTCGGCGTAGCTCTGCGCGGTCACCGGGGTGCCGTCGTGGAAGGTCCAGCCGTCCTTGAGCGTGATCGTCCACGTCTTCTGGTCCTCGGACTCCACGGACTCCGCGACGCCGGTGTAGACGGCCTCGTTGGTCTCGCGGTCGTACTCGACGAGACCGGTCCACAGCGCGTCGACGACCTGGCCGCCCTCGGTCTCGTTCGTGTTGCCGGGGATCAGCGGGTTCTCGGGCTCCCCGATGTACACGCTGAAGGTGCCGCCGCCGTCGGCGCCGGCCTCGGCACCGCCGCCACCGCCGCACGCGGTGAGCAGCAGGGCTCCGGAGAGCACCGCTGCCGTGCCCGTGATCCGCTTCGTTCTCATCGTTTCCTCCATGGTCGATAGTGGCCCGCCGGGAGTGCTGGGTTCGCAGTCCGCGGGGGACGGGGCCACGCCGGGACGAGCACGCGGCTCGCACGTCGGGGAGCACGGGGCTCCGGGCCCGGCGTGACGGAGATCACCGTCCGCCGTGCCCAGGAAGCAACC
This sequence comes from Kocuria oxytropis, assembly GCF_040981195.1. NCBI lineage: Bacteria > Bacillati > Actinomycetota > Actinomycetes > Micrococcales > Micrococcaceae > Kocuria > Kocuria oxytropis. The sequence goes on from NZ_JAVFXA010000010.1 coordinate 141,983, forward strand.
TACGACGTGCCGCCGGGACACGAAGGCAGACACGCCCGAAGAAACAGGAACCGGCGGTATCAGTTACCCATTCGTAACAACTGTGCGACTCCCCGCACGCGGACCCGGGCCGGACGGGCCGCGCCCGCTGCGCGCCGACCGCGGACCACCCGACCGCAGCACAGCATCCGGCTGTGACCTGCGACAACGCCGACCCGTCAGGTGGACACGACCGGCTCCGCCTCCTAGGGTCGAAGGGGCCCCAGGGGGATTCGGGACCACCACCGCACCGGGCTCCCCACCCCGGCGCGCCGCGGTCGGCGCCCCCTCAGGTCCGGCCGGCCACCCCGCCCGGCCGGACAGACCGCCCGGCCCTCCCCGCGGCCGCCCTGCCCGCGCGCCCCCCGCGCACGCCCCGCGCACGACCCCCCGGTCCCCTCCGGCGGCGGTCAGCACCTCCTGCGCACCCCCGCCCCCCGGAGACCTCATGAGCCGCACGACCCACGCCCCCACGACCGACGCGTCCCGCACGACCGACGCGGCGCCGGTCCGCAGACCCCGCCTCATCGCGGTGGACGCCGCCCGCGGCCTGGCGCTGATCGGGATGATCGCCGTCCACATCCTGCCGGCCTACGACCCCGAGACCTTCGAGCCCACCCTGCAGTGGAGCCTGTTCGCGGGCCGGGCCGCGGCGCTGTTCGCACTGCTGGCCGGGATGAGCCTGGCCTTCTCCTCGGGCGGGCGCACCCCGCACCGAGGGCGCGCGCTCACCGCCACCCGCGCCGGGCTGGTGGTCCGGGCCCTGCTCATCGCAGCTGTCGGGCTGTCCATCAACCAGGTCATGCCGTCCCCGGCGCCCGCCCTGGGCATCCTGGTCTACTACGGCGCGTTCTTCCTGCTCGCCGTCCCGCTGCTGGGCCTGCGCCGCCGCACCCTGGCGGGCACGGCGGCGGTCCTCGCGGTCCTGGGCCCCGTGCTCGTGCACGTCCTCGGACCCGCCCTGCCCGCGCCGGCGGCGGCCAACCCCACGGTCGGCAGCGTGCTGGCGGAGCCCGGGGCGGCCCTGGCCCAGGTGCTGCTGACCGGCACCTACCCGGCCGTTCCCTACCTGACCTTCCTGTGCGCCGGTCTGCTGCTCGGCCGGACGGACCTGCACGAGGTCGTGGTGCGGGTCCGGATCGCCGTGCTCGGCGTGGTCCTGGCGCTCGGCGCGTGGTTCGTCTACTGGGTGCTGGTGCTCCAGGCCGGAGGCTACGACCAGCTGATGCGGCACACCCCGTGGCTGAGCGAGGACCAGATCGACGAGATCCTCGTCTGGGGCCCGAGCCCGGACCTGCCCACCTCCACCTGGTGGTGGCTGCTCACCCCCGGCCCGCACAGCAACACCCCGGTGACCCTGCTGATGGACCTCGGCACCGGCCTGGCCGTGCTGGGGCTCTTCCTGCTCCTCGCCCGACCGAACCGGCTGTGGACCACGCTGGCGGCCATGGGCGGCCGCACCCTCACCCTGTACTCGGCCCACCTGCTCGCCCTCGCCGCGGCCGTCCACCACGAGGACCGCCTGCTGTGGTTCGGGGTGCACGTGGGCGTGGCCGCCGTCCTCGCCGTGCTGTGGCAGCGGGCCTTCGGCCAGGGGCCCCTCGAGCGGGTGATCGCCACGGCCGTCCGCGGCACCCGCCGCCTGGTGCTCGGGAGCACGGACCGGGCGGCGGGGTCCCCGCGGAGCTAGCCGGCCGGGCCGCGGGGCGGCGCACCAGGCCGGCCGCACGCACCCGCCCCGGTGTGGCCTTGCCCACACGTCGGTCGGGCGGGCTATGCTCCTGCCATGGCACGATTCAGTCCACTGGAGTGGCCGGTCCTCCGTCAGATCCGCTCGGGCGACCTGCTGGGCCGCGGCCCCGCCGTGACCTCGGAGCGCACCCGGGCCACGGCCCCGCGCACGAGCACCGCGGACCGGGTCGTGCAGAGCGTGTGCCCGTACTGCGCGGTCGGCTGCGGCCAGCGGGTCTACGTCAAGGACGAGAAGGTCGTCCAGATCGAGGGCGACCCCGACTCCCCGATCTCCCGCGGGCGCCTGTGCCCCAAGGGCTCGGCCAGCGAGCAGCTGGTCAACGCGCCCGGCCGGCAGACCGAGGTGCTCTACCGCGCGCCCCGGGCCACCGAGTGGCAGCGGCTGGACCTCGCCACCGCCGTGGAGATGGTGGCCGACCGTGTCCTGGAGGCCCGCCGCAACGGGTGGCAGGACGCCGACGAGCAGGGCCGCCCGCTGCGCCGTACGATGGGCTTCGCCTCGCTGGGCGGCGCGACGCTGGACAACGAGGAGAACTACCTCATCAAGAAGTTGTTCACCGCCGCGGGAGCGATCCAGATCGAGAACCAGGCCCGTATTTGACACTCCTCGACGGTTCCCAGTCTGGGAGCCTCGTTCGGACGTGGCGGTGCCACGCAGTCCCTGCAGGACATGGCCAACGCCGACTGCATCGTCATCCAGGGCTCCAACATGGCCGAGTGCCACCCTGTGGGCTACCAGTGGGTCACGGAGGCCAAGGCCCGCGGCGCCCGGGTCATCCACGTGGACCCGCGCTTCACCCGCACCTCCGCGGTCGCTGACAAGCACGTCCCGATCCGGGCCGGCTCGGACATCGTGCTGCTCGGGGCCCTGATCAACCACGTGCTCACCCGTGACCTGTGGTTCGAGGAGTACGTCCGCGCCTACACCAACGCGGCCACGATCGTGGACGAGGACTACCGCGACGCCGAGGACCTGGACGGGCTGTTCTCCGGGTTCGACCCCGAGACCGGGCAGTACGACATGTCCTCGTGGGCCTACGAGGCGCGCGGCGACGACGACCGGGTGGCGGGGCCCGCGGGCGACTCCGAGCACGGCGCCGAGTCCGTGCCCGAGGCCGCCGGTCAGCAGATGGGCAGCGGGGGCGCCCCGATGGAGAACTCCCGGGTGGAGCGCGACGAGAGCCTGCAGCACCCGCGCACGGTGTTCCAGATCCTCAAGCGGCACTACGCCCGCTACACCCCCGAGATGGTGCGGGACGTGTGCGGCATCGCTCCCGAGGACTTCGAATACCTGGCCCGCTCCGTGACCGAGAACTCCGGGCGCGAGCGCACCACGTGCTTCGCCTACGCCGTCGGCTGGACCCAGCACAGCCTGGGCGCCCAGTACATCCGCACCGCCGCGATCCTGCAGCTGCTGCTCGGCAACATGGGCCGGCCCGGCGGAGGGATCATGGCGCTGCGCGGGCACGCCAGCATCCAGGGCTCCACCGACATCCCCACGCTGTTCAACCTGCTGCCCGGCTACCTGCCGATGCCGGTGGCCGGCACCCACGACACCTTCGAGGACTACCTGGCCGCGATCGCCACGAAGGAGCAGAAGGGCTACTGGGCCGAGGCCGGTGCCTACACGACGAGCCTGCTCAAGGCCTGGTGGGGGGACGCCGCCACCGCGGACAACGACTGGGCCTACGACTACCTCCCGCGCCTCACCGGCGCCCACGGCACCTTCCAGACGCTGACGAGCATGCTCGACGACGAGGTGGAGGGCTACTTCCTGCTCGGCCAGAACCCCGCGGTGGGCTCCTCCAACGGCCGGATGCAGCGCATGGCCATGTCCCACCTCAAGTGGCTGGTGGTGCGCGACCTCAACCTCATCGAGTCCGCGACCTGGTGGAAGGACGGCCCCGAGATCGCCTCGGGCGAGCTGCGCACCGAGGACATCGAGACCGAGGTGTTCTTCCTGCCCGCGGCCACGCACGTGGAGAAGTCGGGGACGTTCACGCAGACCCAGCGGCTGCTGCAGTGGCGCCACCAGGCCGTGGCGCCGCCGGGCGAGTGCCGGAGCGAGCTCCAGTTCTTCTTCGAGCTGGGCCGGATCATGCGGGAGCGGCTGGCCGGCTCCGCGGACGAGCGCGACCGCCCGCTGCTGGACCTCACCTGGGACTACCCCCTGGACGAGCACGGCGAACCGGATCCGGAGGCGGTGCTGGCGGAGATCAACGGCCGCCACCTCACCGGCCCGGACGCCGGGAGCCCCCTCTCCTCGTACACCGAGATGCGCGCGAACGGCTCGACCTCCGGCGGCTGCTGGATCTACTCGGGGGTCTACGCCGACGGCGTCAACCACGCCGCGGCCCGCACCCCCGGGCGGGACCAGGGCCCGGCCGCCCCCGACTGGGGCTGGGCGTGGCCGGCCAACCGCCGGATCCTCTACAACCGCGCCTCGGCCGATCCCGAGGGCCGGCCGTGGAGTGAGCGCAAGAAGTACGTCTGGTGGGACGAGGAGCAGAACCGGTGGGTCGGGGACGACGTGCCGGACTTCCCGCTCCACCTCGCCCCGGGCACCCGCCCCGAGCCCGGGGCCGGCGGGGCGGCCGGACTGGCCGGCGACGACCCGTTCATCATGCAGAGCGACGGCAAGGGCTGGCTCTACGCACCCAAGGGCGTGGTGGACGGGCCGCTGCCCACGCACTACGAGCCGCAGGAGTCACCGGTCGCCAACGCCCTGTACTCCCAGCAGCGCAATCCCGCCCGGGTGCTGTTCGCACGCCAGGACAACCTCAGCGCCCCAAGCGCGGGGACCCCGGGCGCAGACGTGTACCCGTACGTGTTCACCACGTACCGGCTCACGGAGCACCACACCGCCGGCGGCATGAGCCGCTGGCTGCCGTACCTCTCGGAGCTGCAGCCGGAGATGTTCTGCGAGGTCTCCCCCGAGCTCGCCGCCGAGTGCGGGCTGGAGCCGTACGGCTGGGCCACGATCGTCTCGCCCCGGGCGGCGATCGAGGTGCGGGTGCTGGTCACGGACCGGATGAACCCGCTGACGATCCGCGGGCGGACCGTGCACCAGATCGGGCTCCCGTACCACTGGGGCGTGGGCGACGACGCCGTGGTCAGCGGCGACTCCGCCAACGACCTGCTCGGCCTGACCCTCGAGCCCAACGTGCAGATCCAGGACTCCAAGGTGGGCTCCTGCCACATCCGCCCGGGCCGCCGGCCGCGGGGCCCGGCCCTGCTCGAGCTGGTCCGGGAGTACCAGGAGCGTGCCGGGGCCACCGTGGAGACCGGCAACACCCGGATCGACGTCCCCGGCGGCGTCCCGAGCACCGGCCGCGGCGGCGACCGCAGCCCGGACCCGGCCGCCGGCCGGACCGAGACGACCACCGACCCGACGAGGGAGCACTGATGGGCCAGCTGGCCGGACCGACCGATCCCACGGCCGACGCGCACTGGGAGCACCGGCACGCGCGGAAGGGCTTCTTCACCGACACCTCGATCTGCATCGGGTGCAAGGCCTGCGAGGTGGCCTGCAAGGAGTGGAACCAGAACCCCCAGGACGGGGACCTGCAGCTGCTCGAGTCCTCCTACGACAACACCGGCGCCCTGGGTGCCAGCACCTGGCGGCACGTGGCGTTCGTCGAGCAGGACGGCGAGCGCATCGAGGAGGCCCGCGAGTCCGGGCGCAAGCTCGTGAGCCTGGGCATGCCGCGCGTCGGCCCGCCCGAGCCGCGGACCGCGCCGGATCCCCAGGACACCACCCCGCCGGACACCGAGGAGTTCCGCTGGCTGATGTCCTCCGACGTCTGCAAGCACTGCACGCACGCCGGGTGCCTCGACGTCTGCCCGACCGGGGCGCTGTTCCGCACCGAGCACGGCACCGTGGTGGTGCAGGACGACGTGTGCAACGGCTGCGGGACGTGCGTGGCCGGGTGCCCGTTCGGGGTGATCGAGCGGCGCACCGACGGCACCGCCGCCCCGCGGACGGAACGGGGCGAGCAGCCGGGCACGCCGGGAAAGCCCGAGGTGAAGAACGTGGGCGTCGCCCAGAAGTGCACCCTGTGCTACGACCGGATGGTCGACGACCAGACGCCCGCGTGCGCGCAGACCTGCCCGACGACCTCCATCAAGTACGGGGAGCACGAGGACATGGTCGAGACGGCCCGGCACCGGGTCGCCGAGATGCACGCGCAGGGACGCACGGAGGCCAGGCTCTACGGCGCCAACGAGCTCGACGGCGTCGGCGGCACCGGATCGGTGTTCCTGCTCCTCGACGAGCCGGAGGTCTACGGGCTTCCCCCGGACCCGCGGGTGCCGACCGCGGACCTGCCCCGGATGTACCAGCGGGCCGGTCTGGCCGCGGTGGGCATGCTCGCCGCCGCCGCCGTGGCCTTCGCGGGAGGCCGCTCGTGAGCCTGTCCGAGTTCGACAGCTACCGCCCGCCCGAGCCGCCGCGGCGCCGCCGGCGGGACGGCCCCCGTCGGCGGGGCGCCGGCGCGGCCGGGGGCGGCGACGGCTCCCGGGAGATGTCCATGGTCCCGGAGCCGGAGTTCGGCTCCTACTACGGGCGCCCCGTGGTCAAGCCGGCCCCCTGGGGCCACGAGGTCGCGGCCTACCTGTTCCTCGGCGGTGTGGCCGGCGGCTCCGCGCTGCTCGCGCTCGGCGGCCAGCTCACCGGCAGGGCCGAGCTGCGCCGCAACGCCCGGCTGGGCTCGGTGACCGCGCTCGGGCTGGGCGGGGCGGCCCTGGTCGCGGACCTCGGCCGCCCGGAGCGGTTCCTGCACATGCTGCGCACGTTCAAGCCGACGTCGCCGATGAGCATGGGCACGTGGATCCTCAGCGCGTTCGGGGCCGGCATGGGGACCGCGGTCGCGTCCGAGGTCGACCGGATGGCCGGTTCCCGTCTGCCGCTGGGCCCGCTGCGCCCGGTGCTGCGCGCCGTGGAGGGGCCGGCCGGCGTCGAGGCCGCGGTCTTCGCCGGCCCCCTCGCCGCCTACACCGCGGCCCTGCTCTCCGACACGGCGACGCCCACCTGGAACGCCGCCCGCGAGGACCTGGCGTTCGTCTTCGTGAGCTCGGCGAGCCTCGCCTCGGGCGGGCTGGCGATGGTCACCACCTCGGTCCGTGAGGCCGGGCCCGCCCGCCGGCTGGCCGTGCTGGGGGTGGCGGGCGAGCTGGTCGCCACGAAGCTCATGGAGCGCCGGATGGACCCGGTCGCGGCGGAGCCGCTGCACCACGGCCAGGCCGGGACGATGCTCGCGTGGAGCGAGCGGCTGGCGGTCGCCGGCGGTCTCGGCGCGCTGCTGGGCGGACGGCACCGGGGCGTCGCGGCGCTCTCGGGGCTCGCGCTGATGGCCTCCTCGGCGCTGACCCGGTTCGGTGTCATGGAGGCCGGTCTGCACTCCGCCGTGGACCCCCGCTACACGATCGAGCCGCAGAAGGCCCGCCTGGCCGCGCGGCGCGCCGCCGGGATCACCGACGACTCGATCACGACCGTCGGCTGAGCACGCGGCGGCGTCCCCGGACGGGGCTCAGCGGACCTCGATGCCGGACCCCGCGACCGTGTGACCCACCACGGGGTGTCCGGGCACCTCGCCGACCACGAGCAGGCCGCCCGAGGTCTGCGCGTCGGCCAGCAGCAGCAGGTCGTCCTCGTCGACGCCCGCGGCGGAGCGCAGGTGGGGGCGCACCCAGTCGAGGTTGCGGCGGGTCCCGCCGGAGACGTAACCGTCCCGCAGCGCCTCCGCCGCCCCCTCCACGAGGGGGACGGCGCCGCGCTCGAGCACCGCGCCGACCCCGGAGGCACGGCAGAGCTTGTGCAGGTGCCCGAGCAGGCCGAAGCCGGTGACGTCCGTGGCCGCCCGGGCCCCGGCCGCCAGCGCCGCCTCGGCCGCGTCCCGGTTGAGCCGGGTCATCGTGGCGACCGCCTCGGCGAACACCTCGCCGGTCGCCTTGTGCCGGTTGTTGAGCAGCCCCACGCCGATCGGCTTGGTGAGGGTCAGGGGCAGCCCCGGCGCGGCGGCGTCGTTGCGCAGCAGCCGGTCCGGGTCGGCCACACCGGTCACGGCCATCCCGTACTTCGGTTCCGGGTCGTCGATGGAGTGCCCCCCGATCACGGGGCAGCCCGCCTCGGACGCCACCGCCAGGCCGCCGCGGAGCACCTCGGTCAGGAGCTCCATCGGCAGGGCGTCGCGGGGCCAGCCCACCAGGTTGATCGCCATCACCGGGCGCCCGCCCATGGCGTAGACGTCCGAGAGCGCGTTCGCCGCGGCGATCCGGCCCCAGTCGTAGGCGTCGTCGACCACCGGGGTGAAGAAGTCGGCGGTGGAGAGCACCGCGAGGTCGTCGCGGACCAGGACGGCCGCGGCGTCGTCCCCGTCGTCGAGACCGACGAGCACGCCCGCCCCCGCCTGGCCGGTGAGGCCGCGGACCGCGTCCTCGAGCTCGCCGGGCGGGATCTTGCACGCGCAGCCGCCGCCGTGGGCGAAGCCGGTCAGCCGGACCGCTCCGGTGACGGACGGGGGCGGGGTCGGCGTCCGGGTCTGTTCCATGCCGTCAGCCTACTGGTGACGGCGGTGCTAGGTTGGGTGGCGGAGGCGTCCGGGTCCTGGTGGGCCCCCCGGTCTTCAAAACCGGTGAGACCGAGCACCTCGGTCTGGCGGGTTCGATTCCCGTCCGCCTCCGCCAACTCCTGCACCGCCCATCCGCACGGCGTGCCGCGCGACGAGGAGGACCTGTGGCCCTGGACGACCCGCGGCGCCTCATCCCGCGCACCGACCAGCTCCTGGGTCTGCCGGCCGTCCGCCGGGCCCGCGAGCGGCTGAGCGACGACGTCGTCCGCGCGGTGGTGCGCGAGGCCCAGGACCGGGCCCGGCGGGGCGAGATCGCCCCCGGGGACGTCGAGCCGTCCGTGCTGGCCGCCCTGGACACCTGCTCCGCGTCGAGCCTGACCCCGGTGCTCAACGCTACCGGCGTGGTGGTGCACACCAACCTGGGCCGCGCCCCGCTGTCCGGGGCCGCCCTGGACGCGGTGCGCACGGCCGGCGGGTACGTCGACGTGGAGCTGGACCTGGGCACGGGCACCCGCTCCCGCCGCGGCGCCGGGGCCCGGGCGGCCCTGCTCGCCGCCTGCCCCCCGGCCCGGGACGCGCTGGTCGTCAACAACGGGGCGGCCGCCCTGGTGCTGGCCACCACGGCCCTGTCCGCCGGCCGCGAGGTCGTGATCAGCCGCGGCGAGCTCGTCGAGATCGGGGCCGGCTTCCGGCTGCCGGAGCTGATCGAGTCGACCGGCGCCCGGCTGCGGGAGGTGGGCACGACCAACCGCACCCACCTGCGCGACTACGCCGAGGCGATCGGCCCGGACACCGGCTGCCTCCTGAAAGTGCACCCCAGCAACTTCCGGCTGGAGGGCTTCACCTCGGGCGTCGAGGTCGGCGAGCTGCGGCTGCTGGCCCGGGCCCACGGCGTGCCGCTGGTGGCCGACCTCGGCAGCGGGCTGCTGGTGCCCGACCCGCACCTGCCGTCCGAGCCCGATGCCGCCTCCGCCCTGGAGGCCGGCGCCGACGCGGTCATCGCCAGCGGCGACAAGCTGCTCGGTGGCCCCCAGGCCGGGCTGGTCCTCGGCACCCCGGACGTGCTGGCCCGGATGGCCGCCCACCCTCTCGCCCGGGCCGTCCGCGCCGACAAGCTCGCGCTCGCCGCCCTCGAGGCCACCCTCACGGGCGGGCCGACACCGGTGGCGGACGCACTGCACGCGGACCCGGACACGCTGCGGGACCGGGCCGAACGGCTCGGTGCGGCCGTCGGCGCCCCGGTGGTCGCCCACGACGGCCGGGTGGGCGGCGGCGGCGCGCCCGGCGTGCCCCTGCCCGGGTGGGCGGTGCGGCTGCCCGAGGCGGCGGCCCCGCTGCTGCGCGCCGGCCGCCCCGCTGTGCTCCCCCGGGTCCACGACCACGCGTGCCTGCTGGACCTGCGCTGCGTGCCCGAGTCCGACGACGACCGCCTGCGCGCGGCGGTGCAGGCGGCCCTGGCCGCCCTCGGCGCCGCGGAGCCCGTCCCCGGACGTGCCCGGTGACCGTGCACGTCGTCGCCACGGCCGGGCACGTCGACCACGGCAAGAGCACCCTGGTGCGGGCCCTCACCGGGATGGAGCCGGACCGGTGGGAGGAGGAGCGCCGCCGCGGGCTGACCATCGACCTGGGCTACGCCTGGACCACGCTGCCGTCCGGGGCCGAGGTCGCTTTCGTGGACGTCCCGGGCCACGAGCGCTTCCTCGGCAACATGCTCGCGGGTCTCGGGCCCGCTCCGGTCGTGTGCTTCGTCGTCGCGGCCGACGAGGGGTGGCAGGCCCAGTCCGGCGACCACCGCGACGCCGTCGCGGCCCTGGGCATCGAGCACGGCGTGGTGGTCCTCACCCGGGCCGACCGGGCGCCCGGGCGCACCGGGGAGGTGCTCGCCCAGGTCCGCGCGGAGCTGGCGGGGACCGGCCTGCGCGACGCCCCCGTGGTCACCGTCTCGGCCCTCGAGGGCACGGGCCTGGCCGAACTGCGGGCGGCCCTGGACGAGGTGCTGACGCGGGGGCCCGCCCCGGACGAGGGACGGCTGCGGCTGTGGGTGGACCGGTCCTTCACCATCACCGGCTCCGGCACGGTGGTGACCGGCACGCTCACCACGGGCTCGCTCCGGCAGGGCGACCGGCTGCACCTGCTCGGTCACGAGGGGACCGTGCCGGTCGTGGTCCGGGGCATGCACAGCCGCAACGTGCCGCACACCGCGCTGGAGCCGTACGCGCGCGTGGCGCTGAACCTGCGCGGGGTCTCCGCCGCCGACGTGCGCCGCGGGGACGCCTTGGTCACCCCCGGCACGTGGCCGCTCACCGGCGTCCTCGACGTCCGCCGCAGCATCGGGCCCGCGTTCTCGGACACGGCCGGGCACCTGGTGGTCCACGCCGGCACCGCGGCGGTGCCGGCTCGGCTGAGCCCGTTCGACGACGAGCACGCCCGGCTGGTCCTCGACCGCCCCCTGCCCCTGGTCCTCGGGGACCGGCTGGTGCTCCGCGACCCGGGCAGCCGCGCGGTGCTCGGCGGCGCCCAGGTCCTCGACGCCGACCCGCCGGGGCTGGGCCGGCGCGGCGACCGCGCCCGCCGGGCCGCCCGGCTGGCCGGGATGGACGTGCGCGGGGACGTCCTGGTGGAGGTGTCCCGCCGCGGCGCGGTGCGGGCCCAGCACCTGCACCGCCTCGGGCTGCTGCCGGACGGCGCGGCCGCCCCGCCGGCCGGCGTGCACGTACTCGGCGACTGGTGGGTGCACGCCCCGGCGCTGGAGTCCTGGACGCGGCGCCTGCGCACCGCGGTGGACGAGCTGCACGCCCGGGACCCGCTGGCGGCGGGGCTCTCCCGGGGTGCGGCCCGCGACCTCCTCGGGCTGCCGGACGCCGCGCTGGTCGAGCCCGTGGTCCGGGGCGCCGGGCTGGCGCAGGACGGCGGGCACATCCGCTCCCCGCACCACCACGGGGGTCTCGGGGCCCACGAGAACGCGGTGCTCGAGCTGGAGCGCCGGCTCGGCGCCGAGCCCTTCCGCAGCCCGGAGGCCGACGACCTGGCGGCGCTGCGGCTCGGCGCCCGGGAGCTCGCCGCGGCCGAGCGGACGGGCCGGCTGCTGCGCCTGCGGGACGGCGTGGTGCTGCTGCCCACCGCCCCCGCCCTGGCGATGCGCGAGCTCGCCGGACTGCCGCAGCCCTTCACCACGAGCCAGGCGCGCCAGGCGCTCGGCACCACCCGGCGCGTCGCGATCCCCCTGCTCGAGCACCTCGACGCCCGCGGCTGGACCCGCCGGCTGGACGCCGGGCACCGGACGGTGGTGCGCTAGCTAGCTAGCCCGGACGGGCGGGGGTCCCGGCGCCTACTCCCCGCGCAGCGCCCGGAGGTGCGCGACCGCCTGGGGCAGTACCGTCCTCAGGTCGCCCACGATGCCGAGGTCGGCGATCTCGAAGATCGGTGCCTGCTCGTCCTTGTTCACGGCCACGATCGTTCCCGCCGTCTGCATCCCCGTGCGCTGCTGGACGGCCCCGGAGATCCCGCACGAGACGTAGAGCTCCGGGGACACGGTGTGCCCGGTCTGTCCCACCTGCGCCTCGGGTCCGGCCCAGCCCGCGTCCACCGCCGCCCGGGAGGCGCCGATGGCCCCGCCGAGGGCGTCCGCGAGTTCCTCGAGCGGGCCGAAGTCCCCGCCCGTGCCGCGGCCGCCGGCCACGACCACGCGGGCCTCGGCCAGGGCCGGGCGCCCGGTGGCGGGCAGCGCGGTCCGGCCCACCACCCGCGCGGCGGGCGCCGTGTCCTCCACGGCGTGCGTGCGCACGCGGGGGCGATCCGCCCCGGTCGGCACCGCCGCGGTGGCGTCGGCGGGGACGTCGGAGGGGACGTCGGAGGGGAGCTCCACCGAGTTCGGGCGGACGGTCGCGACGAGCACCGGGCTCGTGGCCCGGCAGCGGGTGGTCCAGCCGCCGGCGAGCACGGACTTGGTGGCGACGAGGTCGGCGTCGAGGGCCACCGCGTCGGTGACCACCCCGGCCCCGAGCCGCACGCCGAGGCGCGCCGCCACGTCCGTGGCCTCGGGCCCGGCGGCGAGCAGGAGCACCGTGGCGCCGGCCTCGCGGGCGGCGGCCTCGGTGAGCGCGACCGCGGGGGTGGTGAGCCGGTCCCCGGGCCCGGTCTCCGGGGCGTGCACGGTGTGCACCGCGTGGCCGGCGAGCGCGTCGAGCAGGGTGTCGTGGGGCGCGTCCGGCACGACGACGTGCGTGGTGCCCAGGCCGCCGGCGAGCACGAGCAGCTCCCGGTCCGCGCGGCGCAGCCGGTCCGGGCCGCCGAGCACCACCAGGACGGTGGTCGGCCCCGGGGTCCCCGAGGGGCCGGGGTCGGTGGTGGTGGTCATGGTCGTCCTCCTCCTGCCCGGTGCGGGCGCGGGCGTTGCGGGTCCGGGGCGGTGCCGCCGTGCGGTGGGGTGCGGGCGGGCTCAGACGAGCTTGCGGGCCACGAGGAACTCGGCGAGGCGGATGCCGCCCTCGCCCTCGTCGCGCACGATCTGCCCGGCGGTCCGGGGCGGGCGCGGCACGGCGTCCAGCACCTCGGTGCGCGAGCCCGCGAGGCCCACGGCGGCGGCGTCCAGGCCGAGGTCGGCGGCCGACCACGTCCGGACGGGCTTCTTCTTGGCCGCCACGATCGCCTTGAAGGTCGGGTAGCGCGGGGTGTTGGCCTGGTCGGTCACGGCCACGAGCGCCGGGAGGTCCGCGACGACCTGCAGGGCCTCGGTCTCGGTGCGCCGGGTGGCCGCAAGCGAGGCGCCGTCCTCGGCCAGCGCCAGGGAGCTCGCGGAGCCCACGTGGGCGAGGCCGAGCCGTTCGGCCAGCTGGCCGGGGACCAGGGACGTCTCGCCGTCCGTGGAGGCCATGCCCGTGAGCACGAGGTCCACGGTGCGGTCCTCGGCGCGGGCGATCTCCTCGACCGCGGCGGCGAGCACGCGGGCGGTGACCCAGGCGTCGGAGCCGGCGAGGGCGTCGTCGAGCACGTGGTACCCGGCGTCGGCGCCCAGCTGGAGGGCGCGCTTGAGCGCGCCCGTCGCGCCGGCCGGCCCCATGGTGAGCGCCAGCACGCGGTGGCCGGCCGCGGTGCCGCCGTGCGTCCCGACGATCTGCAGGGCGGCCTCGAGGGGGTACTCGTCGAGCTCGGAGAGGATCCCGGCCGAGCGGTCGACCACGGGCGGGCTGCCGGCGAGGACGCGCTCCCCCGCCGCGTCGGGGACGTGCTTGACCGGGACGACGATCGTCAGGGGCTGGCTCATGCTCTCCTCCGGAACGGAACGGAACGGAACAGGACAGGACAGGACGGGACGGGACGGGACGGGACGGGACGGGACGGGCGGCTCGTGCGGGGCGGGGGGCGGAGCTCAGGGCTCCGCACGGCGCACGAGCCGCTCGGCGTGGCGGAGCAGGGGCGCGTCGACCATCCGGCCGCGGAACGTGAAGACCCCGGGGGTGCGGCCGGCGGCCTCGAGCAGCTCGCGGGCGGCCTCGACCTCCTCCGCGGAGGGCCGGTAGGCGGCACGGACGGTCCCGACCTGGTCCGGGTGGAGGCAGGCGGTGGCCGCGAACCCGGAGGCCACGGCGTCGAGGGCCTCCTCGTGCAGCCCGTCCTGGTCGGCGAGGTCGAGGTGCACCGCGTCGATCGCGGGCCGGCCGGCGGCGCCCGCCGCGAGCAGGACGGCGGCGCGGGCGTGGCGGGCCACGTCCCGGTAGGCACCGTCCCGGCGCCGGGACGAGCTGCCCCCGAGCGAGGCCACGAGGTCCTCGGCGCCCCACATCAGCGCGACGACGTTGGGGGACCGGGCGATCTCGGCGGCGTTGACCACGCCCTGGGCGGTCTCGCACAGGGCGACGACGCGGTGCAGGCCCAGCTCCGCGGCCACGGCGAGCCGCTCGGCGGAGACGGCCTTGGGCAGCATCACCGTGGTGTACGCGGTGTGCCGCAGCGCCACGAGGTCGTGGGCGAAGTCCTCGGTGTCCTCGGCGTTGATCCGCACGATCGTGCGGGCGGGATCCAGGGGGGTGGCCACGAGGGCGTCCCGGGCCGCGGGCTTGGCGGACGGCGCCACGGCGTCCTCGAGGTCGAGGATCACGGCGTCGGCGCGCTCGGCGGCCGTGGCGTAGCGCTCGGGGCGGTCGGCCGGGCAGAACAGCAGGGCCGGGCCGAGGGTGAACGGGTCGGTCATCGGGTCTCCTCCGGTGGTCCCGCCGGGGGGTGCCACGGCGGGGCGGCGTCGCGGGACCACACGAGCACCGAGCGGGTGCACCGGGCGACCACGACGCCGTCCTGGTTGCGGCCCACGTGCTGGATCCGCACGATCCCCTGCCCGGGCCGGGAGGCGGAGGGGCGGGTGCCGAGGACCTCGGAGGACGAGTACAGGGTGTCCCCGTGGTGGAGCGGGTGCGGGAAGGCGACCTCCTCGAAGCCGAGGTTCGCCACGATGGTGCCCTGCGTCAGCTGGGCCACGGAGGCGCCCACGAGGGTCGAGAGGGTGAGCATCGAGTTCACGAGCCGCTCGCCGAACGGCTGGCGGGCTGACCAGGCGGCGTCCAGGTGCAGGGACTGGGTGTTCATGGTGAGGGTCGTGAACAGCACGTTGTCCGCCTCGGTGAGGGTCCGCCCCGGGGCGTGCTCGTAGACGGTGCCGACCTCGAACTCCTCGAACCACAGTCCGCGCTGGCGGACCACCCTGCGCTCCGTGCTCACGGCCGTCCCCTCACAGTCCGAGCTCGCGGGCGATGAGCATGAGCTGCACCTCGGTGGTGCCCTCGCCGACCTCGAGGATCTTGGCGTCCCGGTAGTGGCGGGCCACCCGGAACTCGTTGATGAACCCGTAGCCGCCGAAGACCTGGGTGGCGTCCCGGGCGTTGTCCATCGCGGCCTCCCCGGCCACGAGCTTGGCGATCGCGGCCTGCGTCTTGAACGGGCGGCCGGCGAGCATCCGGGACGCGGCGTCGTAGTAGGCCAGCCGGGCGGTGTGCGCGCGGGCCTGCATCCGGGCGATCCGGAAGGAGACGGCCTGGTTCGCGCCGATGGGGCGGCCGAAGGACTGCCGCTCCTGGGCGTAGCGCACCGACTCCTCGACGCAGCCCTGGGCCGCCCCGGTGGCCAGGGCCGCGATGGCGATGCGCCCCTCGTCGAGGATCGAGAGGAAGTTCGCGTAGCCGCGGCCCTCCTCCCCCAGCAGGTTCTCCTCGGGGACCCGCACGTCCCGGAAGGACAGCGGGTGGGTGTCCGAGGCGTTCCAGCCCACCTTGTCATAGGCCTTCTCCGCGCGGAAGCCGGGGGTGTCCGTGGGGACGATGATCGTGGAGATGTCCTTGCGGACCCGTCCGTCCGGCAGCTCGGTGGTGCCGGTGACGGCGGTGACGTTCACCAGGCGGCTGATGTCGGTGCCGGAGTTGGTGATGAACTCCTTGGCGCCGTCGACCACCCACTGCCCGTCCTCCCGCCGGGCGGTGGTGCGGGTGCCCCCGGCGTCGGAGCCGGCCTCCGGCTCGGTGAGGCCGAACCCGGCGAGCGCCCGGCCCGCGGCGAGGTCCGGGAGCCACTGCTGCTTCTGCTCCTCGGTGCCGAAGCGGAAGATCGGCATGGCGCCCAGCGACACGCCGGCCTCGAGGGTGATGGCCACGGACTGGTCGACCCGGGCGATCTGCTCCAGCGCCAGGCACAGGGCGAAGGAGTCCCCGCCCATCCCCCCGTACTCCTCGGGGAAGGGCAGGCCGAACAGGCCCATCTCGCCCATCTGCGCCACGATCTCGTAGGGGAACTCGTGGGCGGCGTCGTAGCGCGCGGAGACCGGGGCGATCACCTCGTCGGCGAAGTCGCGGACGGTGTCGGAGAGGTCCTGGTGCTCCTCGTCGAGCTCGAAGTTCATGGGGTGCGCTCCTGGTCGGTCGGGCGGGACTCGGACTGCCGGTGGGTGCCGGGGGCGGGCGGGGCGGCACCGGGCGGCGCGCCGGGGGCGCCCTCGGGCACGTCGTCGCGGACGTCGCGGGGGCGGTCGCCGCGGACGTCCCCCGCGGATCCGCCGGGGACGACGTCCCGGGGGTCCGGACCGGCGACGACGTCGGGGACCACGCGGGCCAGCAGCTGGTGCAGCCGCACCTGCTCGCCCACCCGGACGGAGAGCTCCACGGTGCCGGCGGTGGGGGCGGTCAGGCGGTGCTCCATCTTCATGGCCTCGACCACCACCACGGTCCGGCCCTCGGCGACCCGCTCCCCGTCGGCCGCGGGGACGGCCACGACGGTGCCGGGCATGGGCGCGTGCAGCTCCGGGGCGGCGGGCCCGCTCGCCCGCTCCAGGGCGGCGAGGACCCGCTCGAGCCGGGCCCCGCGGGACAGCACCCGCAGTTCGTGGGCGGTGCCGCCCTCGCCGACCCAGACGCTGTCCCCGCCGGAGGCGGCGGCGAGGTGGACCACCCGCGCCGTGCCGCCGGTCTCGAGCAGGTGCGCGGCCGGGCGGCCCGGCAGCGGGCTCAGGCGCACGGCGGGGTCCACGGCCGTCCTGCGGGGCTCCTCGAGCCCGTGGGCCAGCACCACCGCGGGCCGGGCGCGGCCGGTGGGCCGCCAGCCGTCCGGGCGGGCCCAGGGGCCGGTGTCCGCGGGCCGTCCGCCGGCCCCGCGCCGCTGCAGGAACGCGGCCGCCGCGGCGTAGTGGGTCCCGTCCGGGGCGGTGCGCGCCGGCTCCGGCAGGCGCCGCTCGATGAGGGTGGTGTCCAGGTCCCCGGCGCGCACGGCGGGGTCGGCGAGCAGGGCGCGCAGGTACGCGGTGTTGGTGCCCACGCCGAGCACCACGGTCCGGGCCAGGGCCCGGTCGAGCCGGTCGAGGGCCTGGGCCCGGTCGGCGCCCCAGGCGACCACCTTGGCGAGCAGGGGGTCGTAGTCCGAGCCCACCTCCAGGCCCGGCGCCAACGCGGAGTCCACCCGGATCCCCGGGCCGGAGGCCTCCTCCAGCGCCAGCACGGTCCCGGCCGTGGGCAGGAAGCCGGAGGCGGGGTCCTCGGCGTAGAGCCGGGCCTCGACCGCGTGCCCGGTGAGCACCACGTCCTCCTGCACCAGCTCCAGCGGCGCGCCCGCGGCCACGCGGAGCTGCTGCGCCACGAGGTCCACGCCCGTGACCAGCTCGGTGACGGGGTGCTCCACCTGCAGGCGGGTGTTCATCTCCATGAAGAAGAAGGTCCCGGGCCGGGCGGCGGGCACCAGGAACTCCACCGTGCCCGCCCCCGTGTAGCCCACGGAGCGCGCCACCCGGCAGGCGGCCTCCCCCATCCGCTCCCGGGCGGCGGGGTCCAGCAGCGGGGAGGGCGCCTCCTCGACGACCTTCTGGTGCCGCCGCTGCAGGGAGCACTCCCGCTCCCCCAGGTGCACCACGGCCCCGTGGGCGTCGGCGAGGACCTGCACCTCGATGTGCCGGGGGGACTCGATCAGCTGCTCGAGCAGCAGGGTGTCGTCCCCGAACGCGGCCGCGGCCACCCGGCGGGCCGCGGCCAGGGACTCCGGCAGCTCGTCCGGGGCGGCCACCACGTGCATGCCCTTGCCGCCGCCTCCGGCCGAGGGCTTGATCAGGATCGGGTACGTCATCCCGGCGGCCGCGGCGACCAGGGCGTCGTCGTCGAGCCCTGGCTCCGAGACCCCGGCGACCACGGGCACCCCGGCGGCGGACACGTGCTGCTTGGCGCGGATCTTGTCGCCCATGGTCTCGAGGGCCGCCACGCCGGGACCGACGAACACGATCCCGGCGGCGGCGCACGCCCGGGCGAAGTCGGCGTTCTCGGACAGGAACCCGTAGCCGGGGTGGATCGCCTGCGCGCCGGTGGCCCGGGCCGCCTCGAGCACGGCGTCGATGCGCAGATAGCTCTGCGCCGGGGCGGCCGGGCCCAGGCACACGGCGACGTCGGCCTCGCGCACGTGCACGGCGTCCCGGTCGGCCTCGCTGTAGACCGCGACCGAGCGGATCCCCAGCTCCCGGAGGGTGCGGAGGACCCGGCGGGCGATCTCCCCGCGGTTGGCCACGAGGACGACGTCGAACGGCTGACCGGTCACGGCGCTCACATCCTGAACAGGCCGAGGGCGGGCTCGGGCAGCGGGACCCGGGAGCAGACCTCGAGGGCCAGCCCGAGCACCTCCCGGGTGTCGGCGGGGGCGATCACGCCGTCGTCCCACAGCCGGGCGGTGGAGTACCAGGGGCTGCTCTGGGCCTCGTACCGGGCCCTGATGGGCGCCATGAACGCCTCGCGCTCGGCGGGGTCCCACTCCTGTCCGCGGGCGGCCAGCTGGTCGGCCTTCACGGTGGCCAGCACCGAGGCCGCCTGGGCCCCGCCCATCACCGAGATCCGCGCCTGGGGCCACAGGAACAGGAAGCGCGGCGAGTAGGCCCGCCCGCACATGGAGTAGTTGCCGGCCCCGAAGGAGCCGCCGATCACCACGGTCAGCTTCGGCACCCGCGTGGTGGCCACGGCGGTGACCATCTTGGCCCCGTGCTTGGCGATCCCGCCGGCCTCGTAGTCACGGCCCACCATGAACCCGGTGATGTTCTGCAGGAACAGCAGCGGGATCCCCCGCTGGTCGCACAGCTCCACGAAGTGCGCGCCCTTCAGCGCCGACTCCGAGAAGAGCACCCCGTTGTTGGCGACGATCCCCACGGGGTGGCCGTGCAGGTGGGCGAAGCCGGTGACCAGGGTGGTGCCGTATCCCGCCTTGAACTCGTGGAAGCGGCTGCCGTCGACGAGCCGGGCGATCACCTCGTGCACGTCGTAGCCGGCGTTGGGGTCGACCGGCACGGCCCCGGCCAGCTCGTCCTCGGCCACGGCCGGGGGCTCCGGGACGGTCACCGGCCAGGCGCGGGGGCCGGGCGGCGGCAGGGTCGCCACGATGTCCCGGACGATCTCCAGGGCGTGCGCGTCGTTCTCCGCGAGGTGGTCCACCACCCCGGAGGTCCGGGCGTGCAGCTCCCCGCCGCCGAGCTCCTCGGCGGTGACCTCCTCGCCGGTGGCGGCCTTCACCAGCGGCGGCCCGCCCAGGAAGACGGTGCCCTGCTCGCGCACGATCACGGTCTCGTCGCTCATCGCCGGGACGTAGGCCCCGCCCGCGGTGCAGGAGCCGAGCACGGCGGCGATCTGCGGGATCCGGGCCGCCGAGAGTCGGGCCTGGTGGTAGAAGATCCGCCCGAAGTGCTCCCGGTCCGGGAAGACCTCGTCCTGCAGCGGCAGGTACGCCCCGCCGGAGTCGACGAGGTAGACGCAGGGCAGCCGGTTCTCGAGGGCGACCTCCTGGGCGCGCAGGTGCTTCTTGACCGTCATGGGGTAGTAGGTGCCGCCCTTGACCGTGGCGTCGTTGCACACGACCATCACCTGCCGGCCGTGGACCAGGCCGATCCCGGCGATCAGCCCGGCCGCCGGGCACTCGTCGTCGTACATCCCCTCCGCGGCCAGGGCGCCGAGCTCCAGGAACGGGCTGCCCGTGTCCAGGAGCAGGTCCACCCGCTCCCGCGGCAGCAGCTTGCCGCGCCCCGTGTGCCGTTCCCGGGACGTCGCCGGGCCGCCCCGAGCGGCCCGGTCCAGGCGCCGCGCCAGCTCCGCGGCCAGCGCCTGCTGGGCGGCGGCGTTGGCGGCGAACTCCGCGCCGCCCGGATCCGCCTGGGTGCTCAGCACGCGCACGAGACCCCTCCGTTCCGGACCCTGCCCCTGCCGCTGGCCCTGCCCTGGGACGTCATTTCGGTTAATACCGGCTAACTTGAGCAACAGGTTAGTGGTGGCTCACTAGAATGTCCAGGAATCCGACTCCGAGAGCAGGTCCCGTGGCCCAGACCGAGCACTCCCCCTCCCCGCCCACCACCGCGCGCGGACAGGCCAAGGCCCGGCGGCGCCAGGACCTGCTCGCCGCCTCCGCGGTCCTCTTCGCCGAGCGCGGCTTCGCCGGCGTCTCGATCGACGACATCGGCGCGGCCGCCGGGGTCAGCGGGCCCGCCGTCTACCGGCACTTCCCGAGCAAGCAGGCGGTCCTGGGCGCGGTGCTGCTCGAGGTCAGCCAGGACCTGCTCGACCGGGGCCGCGAGGTCGTGGACCGCTCCCCCGACCCGGCCCGGCGGCTGCGGGAGCTGATCGCCGTCCAGGTGGAGTTCGCCCTGCACCGCCCCGCGGTGATCGTGGTGCAGGACCGGGAGCTGCCGCACCTGAGCGAGGCGGACCGCCACGCCGTGCGCACGCTGCAGCGCGGCTACGTGACCCTGTGGGTCGACGCCCTGCGCGAGCTGGCCCCCGCGCGCGACGTCCCGGAGCTCACCCTGCGCGCCCAGGCCGCCTTCGGGCTCGTCAACTCCACCCCCCACTCCCTGCGCACGGCCCACCGGCTGCGCGCCCCGCGCGAGGCGGGACGGCTCGACACCGCCCGGGCCGCGCTCGAGGAGATGACCTGGGCCGCGCTGCGCACCGCGTTCGCCCCGACCCCCGACAGCACCGGAGGCACCCCGTGACCGAGCCCGTGTCCGCGCCGTTCTACGAGGAGGAGCACGAGGAGTTCCGCGAGGCGGCCCGCGAGTTCACGGCTCGCGAGGTGGCGCCGCACTACGCCGCGTGGGACGCCGCGCACCGGGTGCCCCGCAGCCTGTGGACGGCCGCCGGGGCCGCGGGCCTGCTCGGCCTCGCCGTCCCGGAGGGGTCCGGGGGCCTGGGGCTGGCGGACTACCGCTTCCGCGCCGTGCTCGACGAGGAGCTGGTGCGGGAGGGCGCTCTCGGCGTGGCCCTGGCCCTGCACCTGCACGACGACTGGGTGCTGCCCCACGTGCTCGCCCACGGCACGGACGAGCAGAAGCAGCGGTGGCTGCCCCCGATGCTCACGGGGGAGCTCGTCACCTCCGTGGCCTGGACCGAGCCGGGCGCGGGCTCGGACCTGCGCGGGGTCCGCACCCGGGCCGTGCGCGACGGCGAGGAGTGGGTGCTCACCGGCCAGAAGACGTTCATCGGCAACGGGATCAGCGGGGACGCCGCCCTGGTCCTGGCGCGCACCGACGGCGGCACCGGGCGCGCCGGGGAGGACGGGCTCAGCCTGTTCCTGGTGCACAAGGCGGACTCCCCCGGCTACGGGACGGGCCGGCAGCTCGACAAGATGGGGCTGCGGGCCTCGGACACCGCCGAGCTGTTCTTCGAGGACGTCCGGGTCCCGGCGGCGAACCTCGTCGGCGCCGAGGGGGGCGGGCTGCGGCAGATCCGGCAGCTGCTGCCCCAGGGGCGGCTGGCGGTCGCCGTGGCCGCGAGCGCCGTGGCCCGCTCCACCCTGGAGAGCACCGTCCGGTACACCGCCGAGCGCACGGCGTTCGGCTCCCGGGTGCTCGACTTCCAGCACACCCGGTTCGAGCTCGCCGAGCTGACGGTCGAGGTGGAGGTCACCGAGGCCTACGTGCGGCAGGCGGTGCACGCGTTCAACGCGGGGGCCCTCGACCTGGTCGGGGCGTCGAAGGCCAAGTACTGGGCCGGCGAGCGGGCGAGGTCCGTCACCGACCGGTGCCTGCAGCTGCACGGCGGCTATGGATACATCCTCGACTACCCCGTGGCCCAGGCCTACCTCGCGTCCCGGCTGCTGACCCTCTTCGGGGGCACCAGCGAGATCCTGCGCGAGACCATCGGGCGGGACGTGGCCGGCGGCACCTGAGCCGGCGGCGGGTCAGCGCACCTGCAGGGACGCCCGGCCGGCCGGGTCCCCGGCGAGGCGCCGAGCCGCTGGGACACCTCCCGGGCCGCCGCCGCGGCGGCGGCCGCGAGCTGCTCCGCCTGCTCCGGGGTGACGCGGTAGCGCGGGGCGGCGACCATGACCGCGGCGACCACCTGGTCCCGGTGGTCGCGGACGGGAGCCGCCACGCCGACCTCCTCCACGGACGTCTTGCCGTAGTTGACCGCCACCCCGTCCTCGGCGACCCGGCGCAGGGACTCCAGGTACACCTCGATGCCGGCCTCGGTGGGGTCGGGGAGCTCGATGATCCCGGACAGCAGCAGCGCCCGGGCCCGCTCCGGCGGCTGCTCGGCGAGGAAGAGCTGCACCGAGGAGCTGAGCGCGGTGTTGTACCGGGTGCCCAGCGGAGTGGTGTGTTTGATCTGCCGGGGGCTGGGGATCTGCTCCACGCACACGGCCTGGTCCCCGCTCCAGACCATGAGCGTGCTGGTCTCGCCGGTCTGCTCGGTCAGCTCGAGCAGCACGGGGTAGGCCACCCGCCGCTCGTCCATCTCCGCGAGCAGGGGGCCCGCCACGGAGATCAGGCCGATCCCGAGCCGGTAGCGCCGTGTCTGCGGGTCCCGCTCCACCACGTTCTCCTGCTCCAGGGTGGCCAGGAGCCGGGAGACGGTGCTCTTGTGCAGGCCCACCCGGGCGGCGATCTCGGTGACCCCGAGCGTCGGCTCGTCCACGGAGAAGCAGCGCAGCACCCGCAGGGCGTGGGAGACGACGGAGGCGGCGCGGGCCTCGCGCGAGGACGTGCTGTCGGATGTGGGTGTCATAGGACTGCTCATTCTCCTTCACGGGACGGCGTCGGCACAGCAGCGGGCCCGGGAGGCCGGGACGTGTTCCCCGGCCCGGCCTCCCGGACCCGTGCGTCAGGGGCGCACGAGCACGTCCGGGACCGGCTCCTGCCCGGCCAGCGGCTCGGACCGCCGCGCCGGTGGCACCGGGACCTGCCGCGCCGTGCTCTCCCCCGCCGCGCTGTCGTCGGGACCGGCGGCGCCCGGCGACGGGTCGTTGACCTCCCGCTCCAGGCGCACCGTGTCCGGAGTGCGCGTCAGGAGCCGGCGGACCAGGTTCGCGATCATCAGCAGGATGACGAAGGAGAACGGGAAGGCTCCGATGATGGTGCCGGTCTGGACCGTGTCGACGACCGCCGTGCCCCCGAGGGTGAGCAGCGTGACCGCGACGGCGGCGATGCTGGCCACGAGCACCACGCGGAAGAGGGGCCCGGCCCGGCGGGGTGCGGACACGAACTCCGCCAGCGCGTGGGCGCCCGAGTCCAGGGAGGTGACGTAGTAGGTGGCCACGAGGACGGTGGCCACGACCAGCAGCAGCGAGCCGATGACGGGCACGGACTCGAGCATGACGAACAGCCCGCTGGACGTGTCCGCCGCGACCGCCGCGGAGATCCCGCGGTCGCTGCGGTCGTCGTAGTGCAGAGCGGCGGAGCCGATGACCCCGATCCACGCCATCACGATCAGCGAGGGCACCACGGTGACGCCGATGACGAACTCGCGGATGGTCCGGCCGCGGGAGATGCGGGCGATGAAGCCGGCCACGAACGGGCTGAAGGCGATGACCCAGCACCAGATGAACACCGTCCACCAGCCGTTCCAGCTGTCCTGCCAGGTCGAGATGTCACCGCCCGCGGTGCCGGCGTCGGTCCAGAAGCTCATCGTCGTGAAGTTGGCGAAGAAGGAGCCGAAGGTCTGGGTGATGTTGGAGATGAGGAAGATCGTGGGACCGAAGACGAACACGGCCACGAGCAGCACGATGCTCAGGACCGAGTTGAGCTCGCTGATCCGCTTCATGCCCTTGTTGATGCCGAAGAACGCGGAGACGGCGGTGAGCCCGCCCAGGCCCAGGATCACCAGCAGCCAGACACCGGAGCCCGGGGAGATCCCGGTGAAGGAGGCGAGACCGGAGCTGAACTGCATGGCGGCGAAGCCGAAGGACGTGGCCAGGCCCAGGACGGTGGCGATGATGGCGAGCAGCTCCACGACCACGCCGGCCCCGCGCTGGGACCACTTCGGCAGGATGTCGACCGTGGCCTCACGGAAGGTGAGGGTCTTGCCGAGGTTGTGGTGGGAGTAGGCGAGGCAGACCGCCACCACGCAGTACATGGCCCAGGCCGTGAACCCCCAGTGGAAGTAGGACCACACCATGGCGCCCTCGGACGCACCGTCCTGCCCGGCGGGGACCACGGGGTTCTCGTCCCGGAGCAGGATCGGTTCCGCGACCGACCAGAAGATGAGACCGATTCCCTGCCCGCAGGCGAAGAGCATCGAGTACCAGGCGAACTTGCCGTGCTCGGGGCGGGCGTCCGGGCCCCCGAGGCGCACCTTGCCGATGCGGCTGAGGACCAGCCACCCGCAGACGGCGACCGCCACCAGCGAGTAGAGAATGAACAGCCACGTGAAGTTGCCGGTGACGAAGGTGCGGGCCGTGGAGATGGCCTCGGCGGCGCCGCCCGGGTTCAGCGTGACCACCACCAGGACGGCGATGATGAGCAGCGGCGGCAGGACCGTGATGACGGTCCGGTCCAGGGCGGGCAGGTGCACGCCCCGGAACCGCGGCACGGTGACGGGCTCGGTGGCGGCCGTCGCCGAGGGGTCTGTCTTCTTCATGTGGATCTCACTTCCCGAACTCGCTGGTGACCGCCCGGACGATGCCGCGGCGGACGGTGGAGAGCAGCAGCTCGCCGCGCTCTGCGGTGGCTCCTGCCGGAGACGAGAGGCATCCCGACCCGGGGGTCCGGGCGGGGTCCTCGGGGAACACGTCGTAGGAGGCCAGCTCAGCGGGGGGATGGTCGGGGGCCCGTGACATGTCGACCTTCTCGGGGTGCAGGTGCAGCATCAGCGAGGTCTCGAGCACTCCGCCGTGCTCAATGTCCCAGCCGAGGAACCCGTCCGGGAAGACCGCCTCCAGGGTCTTCTCGTCGACGAAGTCCCAGTACGACAGGAGCATGGCCCTGGCGTCCTCGAGACCCAGGGTCCGGGCCTCGCGGACCGCCAGGTCCAGGCCCTCGTAGAGGAACTGGTAGTTCTCGTAGTGCCCGTTGACGACCACGACCCGGCGCACGCCGTGGCGGAACAGCTCCAGCACGACGTCCTTGGTCTGCGCGATGAGGGCCTGCGCCGAGAGGCTGGTGGTGCCGGTGCGGTGGTTGCCGCCGCCGGAGCGGGGCTGGGACTTGTAGCCGTAGGCGAAGACCGGCGCGACCAGGGCGTCGAGGTCCTCCGCCGCGGCGGCGGAGACGGCACGGGAGAGCATGGCGTCCACGCCCAGCGGCATGTGGGGCCCGTGCTGCTCCGTGGCCCCGGTGGGGATGAGCACGAGCCCCTGGCCGGTGGACGTGTAGTCCGCGTAGCTGTGCGCGTCGAGGTCTTCGAGGAAACGGATGCTGACCACAGGGTTCCTTCCGTGTGCCTGGGTGCGGGGACTGGCGGTGGTGCACGGTGCGGTCGCCCGGGTCCGGGTGGCCGCACCCGGCCGGGGTCCCGGTGACGCCGCCCTCGGGCGGCGCCACCGGGACCGTCCGGATCAGGCCTGGACGATGTTGTGCTCGGGGCCGTAGGGGAACTTGGTGATGTTCTCCGCCCCGTCCTCGCCGACGACGAGGATGTCGTGCTCGCGGTAGCCGCCGGCCCCGGGCTCGCCCTCCGGGACGGTGATCATCGGCTCCATGGACACGACCATGCCCGGCTCCAGCACCGTGTCGATGTCCTCGCGCAGCTCCAGGCCGGCCTCGCGGCCGTAGTAGTGGGACAGCACCCCGAAGGA
>NZ_JAVFXA010000076.1:0-639 GCF_040981195.1 Kocuria oxytropis
TCCAGCATGCTTCTCAACACACCTTCATCGGCTTACAGAACGCTCCCCTACCACGTATACAAAGTATACATCCGCAGCTTCGGCACATAGTTTTAGCCCCGTTACATCTTCCGCGCAGGCCGACTCGACTAGTGAGCTATTACGCTTTCTTTAAAGGGTGGCTGCTTCTAAGCCAACCTCCTAGCTGTCTATGCCTTCCCACATCGTTTCCCACTTAACTATGATTTTGGGGCCTTAGCTGGCGGTCTGGATTGTTTTCCTCTTGACTACGGACGTTAGCACCCGCAGTCTGTCTCCCGGATAGTACTCATAGGTATTCGGAGTTTGCATCGGTTTGGTAAGTCGGGATGACCCCCTAGCCGAAACAGTGCTCTACCCCCTATGGTATTCGTCCGAGGCGCTACCTAAATAGCTTTCGGGGAGAACCAGCTATCACCAGGCTTGATTAGCCTTTCACCCCTATCCACAAGTCATCCCCTGGCTTTTCAACGACAGTGGGTTCGGTCCTCCAGTTAGTGTTACCCAACCTTCAACCTGCTCATGGATAGATCGCCTGGTTTCGGGTCTATACCCAGCAACTAAACGCCCTATTAAGACTCGATTTCTCTACGGCTCCCCTATACGGTTAACCTTGCTACT
>NZ_JAVFXA010000077.1:0-636 GCF_040981195.1 Kocuria oxytropis
CCAGTTTATCACCAGCGAATAATCCTACGTTTTTAGAACCATCAAACGCAACGCCGTTAACAGTTCCATTAACGAATACAGAGCGCATAGCGTTATAATCGTTAACGTCAAACACTGCCAGAGGCGGCGCGGCTACTACCAGCGTTTCATTCAGCGTAGTAATATTATCAGTAACAGATACAGAATAATTACCAGCTTTAGCAGCGATAAAACTATATTCAGTATTATCAATTGCCCCATCCTGAATTTTGGTATTATCAGGGTCTGTAACAGTTACCAAATACCCTCCCGATGGTTTAGTACCATCACCCCACGAATATTTAACCGTGTCACCAGCGGTCGCCGTAGTCGGATGATCTACCCAATGCAACAGAGTAGTGAGCGTTAATTGTTGTTCGATTACATGCGCCGTCGGGTCATTACGACCACCCTTGTCATACACTTTTACGGTGTACGTTCCCGCGCTTTCGTTCACGTTGGCGGTTAATGCCGCTGTAGTTTGATCGTCGGTAATAGTTACCCCGTCCGATTCAAACACCACCAGATTATAACCGTTCGCGCCTGGTTCGCCGCCCGTCCAGCTAAACAGAATATCAGTGTCAGGCGTACCCGTAGCCGGATGAACGTTCCACGCTA
>NZ_JAVFXA010000078.1:0-632 GCF_040981195.1 Kocuria oxytropis
GCGGAGGTCGCCGAGTCCAGGAACGGGACCTCCTTGAAGCGCAGCCCCTTCAGGCTGTAGGCCGCCACCGCGAACAGGCTGACCCCGAGCACCCCCGCCGCGGCGGCCCCGCCCGCCAGGAACAGGTACGCCAGGAACGGCAGCGCCGTCAGCACCGAGCCCACGAGGACCGTCCGGTGCTCGGAGCGGTCCACGAGCGCGCCCTCGACACCGCCCTTGCGGGGGTTGCGGAGGTCGGACTCGTAGTCGAAGACGTCGTTGATCCCGTACATCAGGAGGTTGTACGGGAAGAGGAAGAACAGCGTCCCCACCACGAGCGGCAGGTCCACCCGGCCGGTCGTCAGGACGCCGGCCGCCGCGAAGGGGTAGGCGGTGTTGACCCAGGAGACCGGACGGGAGGTGGCCACGAGGGTGCGCACGGTGGCGGTGAGCCGGCCGCGCTCGGCCAGCCCCCACCACAGCGAGGGCAGCAGCAGCAGCGCGGCGAGCGGGTACGCGAAGTCCTCGACCGGCACGAGGCCGATCCGCAGCTCCGTGATGTGCCCGGCCCCGTAGTCGAAGAACCCGGCGGCGATCATGAGGTTGTCGAAGACGGCCGTCAGCACCGCGAGCACCGCGAACGAGATCCCGAG
>NZ_JAVFXA010000079.1:0-615 GCF_040981195.1 Kocuria oxytropis
GTAGGTCGTTATATTTTTACATTCGCAATGTTCGGTTAAGCATGTTACTCGTGAATCGTTTTTTCGTTTGAATCTTATTTCTTACTGCCATTCTGTAAACCTCCTGAATTCATAATTTTCAAAGCCATTATAGCACAACTTTCCTGCATACGCGCAAATAGTTCTCGATCGCGTTTCCCACGCTGTTGTCCTGATAAAAAACCTTGTCATTCTTGAAGAATTCCCCGATCTTCCTGCCGATCCGTCCGTGTGACGCGAACACGTTTCTGTGTCGGTTAGGTAGCGCTGACGGTTCTAGCGAGAAAATCAAGTCCTTTTCAGGGTTCTGAATCGGCGTTGTTTTCAGGTGAATGAACGTGAAATAATTTAAACCTACTTGCACGATCTCACACTGATAAATAGCCTCGTTGAATTCTATAAAGTAAATGAACTGAATATTCTTAGGTTTCCACTTCATAGGCGCGTGAGGGAAAATAGAGAGTTCCCACGATCCGCCCGCGATCATATTCAACTTAGGGTTATCAAAGGCGAATAAGTGACTGTTCGGTTTCGATTCGGAATTATCCGCGCAATACTCACAAGCGAGTTTTAACGGACTATCACCGTATCGGTACA
>NZ_JAVFXA010000011.1:0-160612 GCF_040981195.1 Kocuria oxytropis
GTACGTGCTGGACCGCACCTACCAGCTCAACGTGGGCGGGAACATGGACTTCATGAACATGCTCGAGCGCACCCGGCTGGAGTCGAAGAAGATCTCCAAGACCCAGGCGGTGACCTCCAACGTGGTCCGGGAGTTCGGCACCCGGGACGTGCACATCGGTCCTTCGGACCACGTGCCGTGGTTGGAGGACCGGAAGTTCGCCTTCGTGCGGCTGGAGGGCCACGGTTTCGGCAACGCGCCGATCTCCCTGGAGTACAAGCTGGAGGTGTGGGACTCGCCGAACTCGGCCGGGGTGATCATCGACGCGATCCGGGCGGCGAAGATCGGCCTGGACCGGGGCATCGGGGGTCCGCTGACCTCGGCCTCGGCGTACTTCATGAAGTCCCCGGCCCTCCAGCGGCCCGACGACGTGGCGAGGGCGGACCTGGAGGCCTTCATCCG
This sequence comes from Kocuria oxytropis, assembly GCF_040981195.1. Classification (NCBI taxonomy): domain Bacteria; kingdom Bacillati; phylum Actinomycetota; class Actinomycetes; order Micrococcales; family Micrococcaceae; genus Kocuria; species Kocuria oxytropis. The sequence continues at coordinate 442 of NZ_JAVFXA010000011.1, forward strand.
GGGCGAGCGCGAACGCTGAGCCGCCTCCCCGCACGCGCAGGCCCCCGCACCGAACGGTGCGGGGGCCTGCGCGCGGTCGGGGCCTCCCGCGCACCCCCGCGGGGCGAGATGCCCCTCGGGCGAATTCGTTCCCTCCACCGGGGCCGGAACGGGCGCGAACCGCACCAGCACCTCAAAGTGTGCAACTGAATTCACAGTACGCAACAATCGCGGAGCGGCGGAGCCGTGGTGCCAAGGATCCGGGCTCCACGGCGACCGTTCGCGGCGCTACGCCGGAGACAGCCCGGACGATGCCGCGAAATGCTTGACAGGGGGAAGTGGCACAGGTCACGCTGTGGGCACATTACGAACCAGGTTGCGTATTACGCTCCTGCGGGTCTGCCGGCTGCTTGGTGTTGCCGGGGTCCCGGATCGTCCGTCACCAGTCCTGGGAAAGGGGTCCTCCATGGAGTCCCTCGTCATTGTCGGAGCGTCGCTGGCCGGTCTGTCGGCCGCCCGGGCCGCGCGCAGCCTCGGGTTCACCGGCCGGCTGGTGATCATCGGTGATGACCACCAGCGCCCCTACGACCGGCCCCCGCTGTCCAAGGACTTCCTGGCCGGGCGGATCGAGCCGGCCGACCTCGCCCTGGAGACCCACGAGGAGGACCTCGACGCGGAGTGGATCCTCGGCACCCGGGCGGTGTCCTTCGATCCGGCCACCCGCCTGGTGCACCTGGCCGACGGGACCACCGTGCACGCCGCCGGGCTGGTGATCGCCACCGGCGCCTCCCCCCGGTCCCTGCCCCAGATCGCCGGGGCCGCCAACGTGGTCAGCCTGCGCACCCTCGACGACGCGCAGAAGCTGCGCACCCTGCTGCGCCCGGGCCGACGGCTGGTGGTCGTCGGCGCCGGGTTCATCGGCGCCGAGGTCGCCTCCACCGCCCACGCCCTGGGCCTGGAGGTCACCGTGCTGGAGAAGTCCCCCACCCCGCTGTGCGGGCCGCTGGGCTCCCAGCTGGGGACGGTCGTGGCCGGACTGCACGAACGCGCCGGGGTCGAGCTGATCTGCGGGGCCCAGATCGCCGACTTCGCCCTCGCCGACGGATCCGTGACCGCGGTGCACCTGGCCGGCGGGCGGGTGCTGCCCGCCGACGTGGTGCTCGTGGGCATCGGGGCGGTGCCCAACACCGCCTGGCTGGAGAGCTCCGGGATCGAGCTGGGCAACGGCGTGCTCTGCGACGCGACCGGGGCCACCAGCATCCCCGGGGTCGTGGCCGTGGGCGACTGCGCCGCCTGGTGGGACCCCGCCACCGGACGCCACCACCGGGTGGAGCACTGGACCGGGGCCGCCCAGCGCCCGGCCGTGGCCGTGGGCGCCCTGCTCGGGGCCGACCCGGCGACCCTGCCGCCGGTCAAGCCCCCCTACTTCTGGTCCGACCAGTACGGCACCCGCCTGCAGTTCGTCGGCGACGCCTCCCGCGCCGACCGCGTGGCCTATGAGCACGGCGGCCCCGGCCAGGAGTCCCTGCTGGCCGTCTACTACGCCGGGGACCACCCCGTGGCCGTGCTGGCCTGGAACCAGACCAGGCTCTTCTGCCGCTGGCGCAAGACCATCGAGAAACTCGCCGCCACCGCCGCCCAGCCGGTCGCGGCCTGACCCGCCCGCGCCACCCCGTCCTCCCGTCCCACCCCGTTCCCCGCACCGTGCTCGACGCACCGCACGACCCAAGGAGTAAAGAGTTGTCGACCAACGTTGTCTCGGAGTCCCTGATCTCCACCCTGCCCGGCTCCACGTACGTGGACGAGGCCGTCTTCCGCGCCGAACAGGAACGCATCTTCGAGCAGATGTGGTTCTGCGCCGTGCGCGCCGCCGACCTCGACAAGCCCGGTGCCTTCCGCACCGTCCAGATCGGCCGCGAGTCCATCATCATCACCCGCAACCGCAAGCACGGCATCCGCGCCTTCTACAACATCTGCCGCCACCGCGGGGTGAAACTGTGCATGGAGGACACGGGCGAAGCCGGACGCTCCTTCCAGTGCCCCTACCACGCGTGGACCTACGACTTCGACGGCAAGCTCATCGCCGCCCCCAACCTCACCAAGATGCCCGACATCGACCGCCATGAGTACGGCCTGGTCACCGTCCCGGTCCGCGAGTACCTCGGCTACGTCTGGGTCTGCCTGGCCGAGAACCCCCCGTCCTTCGAGGACGACGTCATGGGCGACATCCAGGAACGCCTCGGCGACACCCAGGCCATCGAGGGCTACGACATCGCCAACCTCTCCCTGGGCCGGCGCATCACCTACGACGTGAAGGCCAACTGGAAGCTCATCATCGAGAACTTCATGGAGTGCTACCACTGCGCCACCATCCACCCCGAGCTCACCGAGGTCCTGCCCGAGTTCGCCGACGGACTCGCCGCCCAGTACTTCGTGGGCCACGGCGCCGAGTTCGGCGACGACGTCCTGGGCTTCACCGTCGACGGCTCCGAAGGCCTCGACAAGCTCCCGGGCGTGGACGAGGACCACGACCGCCGCTACTACGCGATCACCGTCAAGCCCACCGTGTTCGTGAACCTGGTGCCCGACCACGTCATCATCCACCGCATGTTCCCCATGGCCCCCGACCACACCATCGTCGAGTGCGACTGGCTCTACCTGCCCTCCGTGGTCGAGTCCGGCAAGGACGTCTCGGCCTCGGTGGAGCTCTTCCACCGGGTCAACCAGCAGGACTTCGACGCCTGCGAGCGCTGCCAGCCCGCCATGAGCTCCAAGGTCTACGCCACCGGCGGCGTCCTGGTGCCCTCCGAGCACCACATCGGCGCCTTCCACGACTGGATCACCGAGAAAGTCGGCGACGTCGTGCCCGCCGCCGGTCCCACGAGCCAGTAGGCCCGGGGCCCGGTCAGCCGGGGCCCGGTCAGCCGGGGCCCGGTCAGCCGGGGCCCGGTCAGCCGGGGCCCGGCTGACCGGGCCCCGGATCCGTCGTGCGGCGGACGGCCGGCCCGGCGCCACGCCGCATCCCTCGGCGTGGCGCCGGGCCGGCCGGACGCCGCGCCGGTACGTCAGTCGCACCCAGTAGTCGTCCACCCAGGCAGGAGCCTTCCATGACCGTCGTCGACACCCTCTCCTCCACCGCGCAGCCCGCCGCCGCCCCGGCGGAGGCGACCCTCCGGCACACACCGTCCCCGTTCGTGCTCACCCTCACCTGCCGGGACCAGGTAGGGATCGTCCATGCCGTCACGGAGTTCCTTCTCGCCCACGGGGCCAACATCACGGAGCACCAGCAGTTCGACGACCGGGTGCACGGGCTCGTCCACCTGCGCACCGCGTTCAGCGGCCCGCCGGAGCTGAGCCTCGAGACGCTGGAGCAGAACTTCGCCCCCGTCGCCGAGCGGTTCGGCATGCGCCACCGGCTCCACGACCAGACCCCGCCCCGGCTGCTGGTCATGGTGTCCAAGGGCGGCCACTGCCTCAACGACCTGATCTTCCGGTGGCGGGGCGGTGGCCTCGGGGGAGAGATCGCCCTGGTGGTCTCCAACCACGAGGACCTGCGCCCCATGGCCGAGGCAGCGGGCCTGCCCTTCGTGCACGTCCCCGTCTCCCCGGCGACCAAGGCGGAGTCGGAGCGCCGGCTGCTGGAGCTGGTCGAGGAGCACGACATCGATCTCGTGGTGCTGGCGCGCTACATGCAGATCCTCTCCGACGACCTCTGCCGTGCACTGGAGGGAAGGGCCATCAACATCCACCACTCCTTCCTGCCCGGCTTCAAGGGAGCCCGGCCCTACCACCAGGCCTATGAACGGGGCGTGAAGCTGGTCGGTGCCACCGCCCACTACGTGACGGCGGACCTGGACGAGGGACCGATCATCGAGCAGGAGGTCATCCGGGTGGACCACACCCACGACCCGCGAACTCTGTCCACCGTGGGGCAGGACGCGGAGGCCCTGGCCCTCTCCCGCGCGGTCCGCTGGCACTGCGAGCACCGCGTGCTCCTGGAGGGCGCCAGCACCGTCGTCTTCCGCTGATCCGTGCGGCCCCGGCCGTCGTCCCGGACGCTCCTGCACGGACCTCCCGGCCACGGCGACCGCCGCCCTGCGACCCGGAGGCGACCGCACCGCGCGGCTGAGCCACCCTCATCCCGCGGCACCGCCTCCCCCAGTCCTGCGGCCCCGTTCCTGCTTCGCCACCGGGCTCGGGGCCGCAGCTCCCCATGGACCGGCACGATCCGCCGGCACCCACCGCTGTCCGTCAACGCCCACCGAAGGATGCAGACCATGATCGGCTCGGAGACCCTCAACGACTACCTGGAACGGCTGGCATCCCGGGAACCCACGCCCGGGGGCGGGGCAGCCGCGGCGCTGCACGCGGCCCAGGGGGCTGCCCTGATCGCCATGGTGGCGCGCTACACCACCGGCGCGCGGTACGCCCAGCACGAGGAGCAGTCCCTCCGGATCGCCGGCCGCGCCGACGACATCATCCCGGAGGCCCTGCAGCTGGCCGACGACGACGAGAAGGCCTTCGCGGCCGTGATCTCCGCCTACCGCCTGCCCTCCGCCTCCGAGGAGGACCGCGCCGCTCGTTCCCGGGCCGTCCAGGACGCCACGGTCGCCGCAGCCGCGCCGCCGCGGGCGCTGATCGGCCTGGCAACCGAGATCATCGATCTGGGCCGGGAACTGGCCGAGTTCAGCAACCCCACCGTGATCAGCGACGTGGCCGCCGCCTCGGAGGCGGCCCGGGCCGCCATCGCCACGGCCCTGATCACGCTGGACATGAACATCAGCGCGATCACGGACGCGAGGACCCGGGCGCAGCTCACGGACGAGCTCCAGGACGGCCACGACGCCGTCCTGTCCGCCCAGGCCGTAGCGGACCGCGTGCGCGAGAAGGTAACGGCATGACCGCGCGCCGGCTGACCGGGGGCCCCGTCGCACGCCGGCTGCGGGCCGAGACCGAGGGCAACGTCACCGCGCTGCGCCGGAGCGGAGTGGTCCCCGGGCTGGCGGTCGTCGTGGCCACCGACAACGAGGCGACCCTGTGGTACGTCCGCTCCATCGCGCGGGCCGCGGACACGGCAGGCGTGCGCTGCACGGTCGTCGATCTCGGGGCCGACGCCGGCGAGGACGAGATCGCCTCGACGCTCACCCTGCTCAGCGAGGACGAGGACGTCCACGGCATCATCCTGCAGACGCCCCTGCCCCCGGGAGCGGCCGTGGACGAGCTGGTCGCCCGCATCAGCGCGGCCAAGGACGTCGACGGGGCCAACCCCCTCAGCCTGGGCCGGCTGACCGTGGGGCAGCCCGCGTTCGCCCCCGCGACGGCCCGGGCGGTGGTGGAGATCCTGGAGCACTACGAGGTTCCCCTGGCCGGCCGGCACGTCTCGGTGGTCGGCCGTTCCGCGGTCGTCGGCAAGCCCCTGCTCCAGCTCCTGCTCCAGCGTGACGCCACCGTCACCGTCTGCCACTCCCGATCCCGGCCGCTCGCGCGGTACACGTCCGAGGCGGAGGTCGTCGTCGCGGCGGCAGGGCGGCCGGGGCTGCTCACCGGGGAGCACGTCCGGCCCGGCGCGGTGGTCGTCGACGTCGGCACCAACGTCCTCGACGACGGCGACCTGGTCGGGGACGTGGAGCCCGCCTCGACCGCCGAGGTGGCCGCGGCCCTCACCCCGGTCCCCGGCGGCGTGGGCACGGTGACGACCGCACTTCTCCTGCTGCACACCACTCAGGCGGCGCTGGGGCTCGGCAGCGAGCCGGCCGCCACCCGGACGCTCGCGTCGCGCACCCCCTCCTGACCACCGGAGGACGGCCCAGGGCCGGGACGAGGCGGGCCGGCGGGACGCGGACACCGTGCCGCTCTCGCCCAGCGCCGAGGCGGCGTGCGGTGCCGTGTGCCTCCCGCAGGGCTCAGAGCACCTGCCGGATCTGGGTCTCGAAGTCCTGGACGTGCTGGAGCATGATGGTGGCGGCCTCGTCCGCGTCGCCCGCCAGGACCGCGGTCAGCAGGGCGCTGTGCACGGTGATGTGCTCCTGGAGCTCGGGAATGCGGTCGGCCACCACGCACCAGATGCGGGTGGCCAGGTTGCTGTAGCGCTCCAGCGTGACCTGCAGGTGGGAGTTGCCGGCCGCGGCGTAGATCGCCCGGTGGATGCGCACGTCCCAGCGCAGCGCCTCGTCCCTGTTCAGCCGCTCGTTGTCGGGGTCGGTCAGGCGGTTCCGCAGCTCCTCCAGCTGGGTCCGGGACTCCCCGCCGCGTCGTTCGGCCGCCAGCCGGGCGGCGAGGGGCTCCAGCACCTCGCGCACCTGCGAGATCTCCGAGAGCGCGGTGATGTCCACGGTGGTGGCGAAGGTCCCGCGCCGGGAGTACGTGACCACCAGGTGCTCGGACTCGAGCCGCTTGAGTGCCTCGCGCAGCGGCGTCCGCCCGAGGTTGAGCTCCTGCGAGAGGCGACCCTCGTTGAGGGGCGCCCCCGGGGGGATGTCCAGGAAGATCAGCCGGTCCTGCAGCTGGAAGAAGGCCTGGTCGGCCAGGGAGAGCGGCTCGTCCGGAGCGGAGAGAGGCGTGGTGGACATGTCGTGGTGTGCACTTTCCGTTGGCGTCGGGCAGCCACCGCGGGCGGGCGGGTGCTTCCCGGAAGGGCCTTTCTCCTACCGTAGCGTCATGGATCAGCAGATGCGGACCGGTGCGTGCACGCAGCCCCCTGCCGGGTCACCGGGCTCGTCACCGGGGGCGGAGGAGCCACCTGCCGCCGGGTCGCCGGGCTCGTCACCGGGGCGGAGGAGCCACCTGCCGCCGGCCCGGTTCACAGCACGTTCCGCATGGTCCGCTCGAAGCTCGTGACGTGCTCGAGGGCGAGGTCGGCGGCGTCGTCCGCCCGCCCGTCGGTGATCGCCTCCAGCAGCTGCACGTGCTCGTGCACGTGCCCGGAGACGCCTGGCACCCGGTCCAGCACGAGGCACCAGATGCGGGTGGCGAGATTGTCCAGCCGCACCAGGGTCTCCTCGAGATGGGCGTTGTCCGCCGCTCGGTAGATCAGCCGGTGCACGGCGAGGTCCGCGCGCATGAAGTCCCGATTCGTGGGGTCACCACCGGCGAGCTCCTCGAGCGTGCGGACCACGTCGTGCATCTGCTCCCGGACGGGCTCGGACGCGGCCAGTGCGGCCTTGTGCGCGGCGAGCGGCTCGAGGTGGCGACGCAGCTCGGAGACGTCCGACAGCGCCGTGATGTCCACCTGCGTGGCGAACGTCCCCCGCCGGGGATAGGAGACCACCAGGTGGTCGGTCTCCAGCCGTTTGAGCGCCTCCCGGATCGGGGTCCTGCCGATGCCCATCTCGGCCGCCAGGTGCGCGTCGTGGATCATGGCGCCCGGCCGGATCTCGAGCACGGTCAGGCGGTCGCGCAGCTGCTGGTAGGCCCGGCCGGCCAGTGACACGGGGGCTTCCGTGCCGTGCTCGGGACGCGTGGTGACGCTCATGTCTGCACTCCTCGATCGGGGTCGACGCCGCAGTGGCGGAAGGCGGTCCGTCATCCATTGACAGCCCCTCACCCCTAGCATACCTTTGAACCACAGCTGATATATCAAAACCGTATCAGCAGAGAATGCGAGACGTTGAGGAGCCCAGGGATGCCCGATCTGAACACCCATCTGGCCGAAGCCGACCCGGAGATCGCGGCGGCCATCGATCAGGAGCTGGTCCGCCAGCAGTCCACGCTGGAGATGATCGCCTCGGAGAACTTCGCTCCCGTGTCCGTGATGGAGGCGCAGGGGTCGGTGCTGACCAACAAGTACGCCGAGGGCTACCCCGGGCGGCGGTACTACGGCGGCTGCGAGCACGTCGACGTGGTCGAGCAGCTGGCGATCGACCGCCTCAAGGCACTGTTCGGCGCCGAGGCCGCCAACGTCCAGCCCCACTCGGGCGCCCAGGCCAACGCGGCCGCCATGTCGGCGCTGCTGGACCCGGGGGACACCATCCTGGGACTGAACCTGGCCCACGGCGGACACCTCACCCACGGGATGAAGCTCAACTTCTCCGGCAAGCTCTACAAGGTCGCCGCCTACGGCGTCTCCGAGCAGGACCACCGCATCGACATGGCCGAGGTCGAGCGCCTCGCGCTCGAGCACCGGCCCAAGCTCATCGTCGCCGGCTGGTCGGCCTACACCCGGCAGCTGGACTTCGCCGAGTTCCGCCGCATCGCCGACCAGGTCGGGGCCTACCTGATGGTGGACATGGCCCACTTCGCCGGACTCGTGGCCGCCGGGCTGCACCCCAACCCCGTCCCGCACGCGGACGTGGTGACCACGACCACCCACAAGACTCTCGGCGGTCCGCGCGGCGGGGTGATCCTGAGCAAGCAGGAGCTGGCGAAGAAGATCAACTCCGCCGTCTTCCCGGGACAGCAGGGCGGCCCGCTCGAGCACGTGATCGCCGCCAAGGCCGTGGCCTTCAAGTACGCCGCGACCGAGGAGTTCGCCGACCGGCAGGCCCGCACCCTGGAGGGGGCACGGATCCTGGCCACCCGGCTGCTGTCCCCCGACGTCATGGCCGGCGGGATCTCCCTGGTCAGCGGAGGCACCGACGTGCACCTGGTGCTCGTGGACCTGCGCGACTGCGAGCTGGACGGCCAGCAGGCCGAGGACCTCCTGCACCGCGTGGGCATCACCGTCAACCGCAACGCCGTGCCCTTCGACCCGCGCCCGCCGATGGTCTCCTCCGGGCTGCGCATCGGCACCCCGGCCCTGGCCACGCGGGGATTCGGCGCCGCCGAGTTCACCGAGGTCGCCGACATCATCGCCGAAGCCCTCATCGCCGGACCCGAGGCCGACCTGAGCGCTCTGCGCGACCGCGTCACGGCTCTGGCCGAGCGGTTCCCGCTCTACCCGAACCTGTCCGCCCCCGTCCTGAACGGAGCCCTCTGATGGCTGATCTGCTGCCGGAGCACCCGGACTTCCTGTGGCACAACCCGGACCCGAAGTCCTCCTACGACGCCGTGATCGTCGGCGGCGGCGGGCACGGGCTCGCGACCGCCTACTACCTGGCCAAGAACCACGGCATGACCAACATCGCCGTGCTGGAGCGCGGCTGGCTGGCCGGCGGGAACATGGCCCGGAACACCACGATCATCCGCTCCAACTACCTGTGGGACGAGTCCGCGGCGATGTACGAGCACTCCCTGAAGCTCTGGGAGATCCTGCCCGAGGAGCTGGAGTACGACTTCCTGTTCTCCCAGCGCGGGGTGATGAACCTGGCGCACACCCTGGGCGACGTCCGCGAGTCCGTGCGCCGGGTCAACGCGAACAAGCTCAACGGCATCGACGCGGAGTGGATCAGCCCGGAGCAGGTCAAGGAGCTGTGCCCGATCATCAACATCGGGGACGACATCCGCTACCCGGTGATGGGAGCGACCTACCAGCCACGCGCGGGCATCGCCAAGCACGACCACGTGGCGTGGGCGTTCGCCCGCAAGTGCGACGAGATGGGCGTGGACATCATCCAGAACTGCGAGGTCACCGGCTTCGTCAAGGACGGCGACCGGGTGGTGGCCGTGGAGACGTCCCGCGGGCGGATCAACACCGGCAAGGTCGGCCTCTGCGGGGCCGGGCACAGCTCGGTCCTGGCGGAGCTCGCCGGGTTCCGGCTGCCGATCCAGTCCCACCCGCTGCAGGCCCTGGTCTCGGAGCTGCACGAGCCCGTGCACCCGACCGTGGTGATGTCCAACCACGTGCACGTCTACGTCTCGCAGGCCCACAAGGGCGAGCTGGTCATGGGCGCCGGCGTGGACGCCTACAACGGCTACGGCCAGCGGGGCGCCTTCCACGTCATCGAGGACCAGATGGCGGCCGCGGTGGAGCTCTTCCCGATCTTCGCCCGCGCCCACGTCCTGCGCACCTGGGGCGGGATCGTGGACGTCACCCTGGACGCCTCGCCGATCGTCTCCAAGACGCCCGTGGACCAGATGTACGTCAACTGCGGCTGGGGCACCGGCGGCTTCAAGGGAACTCCCGGAGCCGGCTACTCCTTCGCCCACACCATCGCCAACGACGAACCCCACCCCCTCAACGAGCCCTTCGCCCTGGAGCGCTTCGAGACCGGGGTCCTCATCGACGAGCACGGCGCCGCCGCCGTGGCCCACTAGGAGGCCGGAACACCATGCTGCTGATCGACTGCCCCCACTGCGGGCCGCGCGACGAGACCGAGTACCAGTACGGCGGGGAGGCCCACGTGCCCTATCCCGAGGACCCCTCCCAGCTCTCCGACAAGGAGTGGGCGGAGTACCTCTTCTACCGCAACAACCCCAAGGGTCTGATCGCGGAGCGGTGGGCCCACGCCGTCGGCTGCCGCCGCTGGTTCAACGTCGTCCGCGACACCGTGACCTATGAGATCAAGGCCGTCTACAGGATGGGCGAGCCCAAGCCCGAGATCGGAGGCGTCAAGTGAGCGCTCAGTCCCACCGCCTGCCGGCGCAGCAGAGCGCGACCGGCAGCATCGACCGCACCTCGGCGGTGCGCTTCACCGTGGACGGAGAAGAGTTCACCGGGTACGCCGGTGACACCCTGGCCTCGGCCCTGCTGGCCGCGGGACGCATCCGCTGCGGCGACTCGATGTACCTGGGCCGTCCGCGCGGGATCATGTCCGCCGGCGTGGAGGAGCCCAACGCGCTGGTCAAGGTCGCCGCGCGCACCGAGGCCGACGTCGCCGAGTCCATGCTCCCGGCCACCACGGTGGAGCTGACCGACGGGCTGCAGGCGTCCTATCTGCGCGGGCTCGGACAGCTCGACCCGGCCAAGGACGAGGCCGTCTACGACCACAAGCACGTGCACACCGACGTCCTCGTCGTCGGCGCCGGGCCCGCGGGCCTCGCCGCGGCCCGGGAGGCCGCGAAGTCAGGGGCCCGGGTCATCCTCATGGACGAGCAGCCGGAGGCCGGAGGGTCCCTGCTGTCCGGCCGCGACGAGACCGTCGACGGCATGCCCGCCCGTGACTGGGTGGCCGAGACCCTCGCCGCCCTCCGGGAGGCCCCCGAGACCACGGTCCTGCACCGCACCACTGCTTTCGGCAACTACGACAGCAACTACGTCGTCGCCGTCCAGCGGCGCACCGACCACCTGGGCACCGCCCCCGGTGCCGGGGTCTCGCGGGAGCGGATCTGGCACGTGCGGGCGAATCAGGTGGTGCTCGCCACCGGCGCGCACGAGCGGCCGATCGTGTTCACCGACAACGACCGCCCCGGCGTCATGCTCGCCGGCGCGGTGCGCACCTACCTCAACCGCTACGCCGTGGCCGCCGGCACACGGGTCGTGGCGGCCACCACCAACGACTCCGTCTACGCCGTGGTGGCCGATCTGGTCGCCGCCGGCGTGGACGTCGCGGGCGTGGTCGACTCGCGCCCCGAGCTCACCGCCGTGGCCGAGCGCACCGCCGCCCGCACGGGAGTCCAGGTGTGGACCGGCAGCGCCGTGGTGGAGACCGCCGGCGACGGCGCGGACGGGCGCGTCAGCGCCGTCACGCTCAGCGGGATCGACGAGGACGGCCGGCTGACCGGTCCCACCACGACCGTGGACGCCGACCTGCTGGCGGTCTCCGGCGGGTGGACCCCGGTGGTGCACCTGCACAGCCAGCGGCAGGGGAAGCTGACCTGGAACGACGACCTCGCCGGGTTCGTCCCCGCCCTGCCGGTGCGCGACCAGCAGACCGCGGGGTCCGTCAACGGCGTGCTGGACCTGGCCGGATGCCTCGGCCAGGGCGCCCGCGCCGGCGCCGAGGCCGCCTGCCGCGCCGGGTTCGACACCTCCGCCCAGGAGCCGGCCGCCGCCGCGGAGGCCTTCGCCCCGGTCCGGCCGCTGTGGCTGGTTCCCGGGCCCGACGGGGAGCCGTCGGACTGGAGCCGCCACTTCGTGGACTTCCAGCGCGACCAGACGGTCGCCGAGGTGCTGCGCTCGACCGGCGCCGGCATGCGGTCGGTGGAGCACGTCAAGCGCTACACCTCCATCTCCACCGCCAACGACCAGGGCAAGACCTCCGGGGTCAACGCCATCGGCGTCATCGCGGCCGCGCTGAACAGCACCGACGTCGGCGGCATCGGCACCACCACCTATCGCGCCCCCTACACCCCCGTGGCCTTCAAGGCCCTGGCGGGACGGCGGCAGGGTGAGCTCTTCGACCCGGCGCGGCTGACCTCAGTCCACTCCTGGCACGTGGCCCACGGGGCCCTCTTCGAGGACGTCGGGCAGTGGAAGCGGCCCTGGTACTACCCCCAGGCCGGGGAGGACATGGACGCGGCCGTGCTGCGCGAGTGCGCGGCCGTCCGCGAATCGGTGGGGTTCATGGACGCCACCACGCTGGGCAAGATCGAGATCCGGGGCAAGGACGCCGGGGAGTTCCTCAACCGCGTCTACACCAACGCCTTCAAGAAGCTCAAGCCCGGCATGGGCCGCTACGGGGTCATGTGCACCCCCGACGGCATGGTTTTCGACGACGGCGTGACCCTGCGCCTGGACGAGGACCGGTACTTCATGACCACCACCACCGGCGGTGCGGCCAAGGTCCTGGAATGGCTCGAGGAGTGGTCCCAGACCGAGTGGCCGGAGCTGGACGTCACTTTCACGTCCGTGACGGAGCAGTACACCACCGTCGCCGTCGTCGGCCCGAAGTCCCGCGCCGTCATCGCGAAGCTCGCCCCGGACCTGGACGTGTCCAACGAGGCGTTCCCGTTCATGGCCTTCCGCGAGACGGTCCTGGCCTCCGGGATCCCCGCGCGGGTCTGCCGGATCTCGTTCTCCGGGGAGCTGGCCTTCGAGATCAACGTCTCCTCCTGGTACGGACTCTCCGTCTGGGAGGCCGTCGCGGAGGCCGGCGCCGAGTACGGCATCACCCCGTACGGCACCGAGACCATGCACGTGCTGCGCGCGGAGAAGGCCTACCCCATCGTGGGGCAGGACACCGACGGCACGGTCACCCCGCAGGACCTGGGGATGGAGTGGGTGGTGTCCAAGACCAAGGACTTCATCGGCAAGCGGTCCTACGACCGTCCGTCCGCGACCAGCCCCGAGCGCAAGCAGCTCGTGGCGGTGCTGCCCGTGGACCGTTCCTTCCGCCTCCCCGAGGGCGCGCAGCTGGTCGAGCACGGCACGCCCATCACCCCGCAGGAGGGCCCCGTGCCGATGGTCGGGCACGTCACCTCCAGCTACCGCAGCGCCGCCCTGGACCGGACCTTCGGTCTCGCCCTGGTCGAGAACGGCCGCAACCGCATCGGTGAGACGCTCCAGGCCCCGCTCGACGGGCAGCTCGTGGACGTCGTCATCGCAGAACCCGTGCTCTACGACCCCGAAGGGAACCGCCGAGATGGCTGAGCAGCTCCTGACCGACACCACCGCCCTGCGCCGCAGCCCGCTGGCCCACCTCGCGCAGCAGATGCGCGAGCAGACCGTGACGGGTGAACGCGGCGTGGCCCTGCGCGAGGTCCCCTTCCTGACCATGGTCGGGATCCGGGTGGCGCCGGGCACCCCCGCCGCCGAGGCCGTCGCGGCCGCGGCCGGGATGCCTCTGCCGGCCGGCCACGGCCAGATCAGCGGCTCCGCCGAGGCCACCGCGATCCTGTGGATCGGCCCCGACGAGTTCCTGCTCGTCGGCCCCGAGGGGATGGGGCCCGCGGAGATCGGCCCCGCGGGAAGCGACCTCCGCGAGGCGGGGACCGACGACGCCGGCACCGCCGCCGGGCTGGCCCGGGCCCTGGGGACCGAGCCCGGGCAGGCCGTGGACCTGTCCGCCAACCGCACCACGCTCGAGCTGTCCGGGCCCTCGGCCCGCGCCGTGCTCGAGAAGAGCTGCCACCTGGACCTGCACCCCCGGTCCTTCGCGGTCGGCACCGCCGTGGCCACGACCCTGGGCCCGGTGCAGGTGCTGCTGTGGCGGACCGCGGAGCTGACCTGGCGGATCATGCCGCGGTCCTCCTTCGCGGAGTACACCGCCCGGTGGCTGCTCGACGCGATGACGGAGTTCTCGGCTCCCGAGGTGCCCTGATGGCGCTCAGCGTCCTCGACCTGTTCTCCGTGGGCATCGGGCCCTCCTCCTCCCACACGGTGGGCCCGATGCGCGCGGCGGCGCTGTTCGCCGACGGCCTCAGGAGGGACAGGCTCCTGGAGTCCGTGACCCGGGTGCGCGCCGAGCTGTTCGGCTCCCTGGGCGCGACCGGCCACGGCCACGGCTCCGACAAGGCCGTGATCCTGGGGCTGCAGGGTGCGGACCCGGAGACCGTGGACACCGACACGGCCGACGAGCAGGTGCGGGTCAGCACGGAGCGGGGGCAGCTGTGCCTGGGGGGGACCCACCCGGTCCCCTTCGACCGGCCGAAGGACGTGGTCATGCACCGCCGCAGGTCCCTGCCGGCGCACCCGAACGGCATGACGTTCTTCGCCCACGGGACGGACGGCGAGCTGCTGCGGGAGCGGACCTTCTACTCGGTGGGCGGCGGTTTCGTCGTCGACGGTGAGGCCACGGGCGCCGACCGTGTCGTGGCCGACGACACCACGGTGCCTTACCCGTTCAGCACCGGCGGCCAGCTCCTCGAGCACTGCCGGCGGGAGGGCATGTCGATCGCCGGGATCATGCTCGCCAACGAGCGGTCCCGGCGGCCCGAGGAGGACACCCGGGCGGCGCTGCTGCACATCTGGGACGTGATGCAGCAGTGCGTGGAGAACGGGTGCACCCGCACCGAGGCCACGCTGCCCGGCGGGATGAAGGTCCGCCGCCGGGCGCCGGCCCTGCGGGCCCGGCTGCGGGAGGCCGAGGCCACCGCGACGGCCACGGGGCGGCCGGTCCCCGATCCGCTGCACGCCATGGAGTGGATCAACCTCTACGCCCTGGCGGTCAACGAGGAGAACGCCTCCGGCGGACGGATCGTCACCGCCCCGACCAACGGCGCCGCCGGCATCATCCCGGCTGTCCTGCACTTTTACACCCGGTTCATCTCCGGCGCGGACGAGAACGGCGTGGTGGAGTTCCTGCTGACGGCGGCCGCCGTCGGTATCCTGATCAAGGAGAACGCCTCCATCTCGGGCGCGGAGATGGGCTGTCAGGGCGAGGTCGGCTCCGCCTGCTCCATGGCGGCCGCGGGACTGTGCGCGGTGCTGGGCGGGTCCCCCGACCAGGTGGAGAACGCGGCCGAGATCGGCATGGAGCACAACCTCGGCCTGACCTGCGACCCGGTGGGCGGGCTGGTGCAGATTCCCTGCATCGAGCGCAACGCCATCGCGAGCACGAAGGCCGTCAACGCCGCCCGCCTGGCCCTGCACGGCGACGGCGAGCACAAGGTCTCCCTCGACCAGGTCATCAAGACCATGCGGGAGACCGGCAACGACATGAAGATCAAGTACAAGGAGACCTCCCGTGGTGGACTGGCCGTCAACGTCATCGAATGCTGACCAGCGACTCCGACCGGAGCCGGTGCGCACCGTTCCCGCCACGACGGAACTGGTGCTGACCCTCGACTGCCCCGAGAAGCCGGGGATCGTGCACGCCGTCAGCGGCGTGCTGCTGGAGCACGGCGCCAACATCGTGGAACTGACCCAGTTCGACGACCGCCGGCTCGGGCACTTCTTCATGCGCGTGCACGTGGCCCCGGCCACGGGCGAGGGCCTGGACCCCGAGGCCCTCCGGACGGCTCTCGCCCCGGTGGCCGAGCGGTTCGGCATGCGCTGGGAGCTCAACGAGCACGGGGCCAAGCGGCGCGTGCTCGTGATGGTCTCGAAGTTCGGCCACTGCCTCAACGACCTGCTCTTCCGGGCCCGGACGGGTGACCTGCCGGTGGACATCGTCGCGGTGGTCTCCAACCACCGGGACCACCAGCGCCTGGTCGAGTGGCACGGCATCCCGTTCTTCCACGTGCCCGTGACCCCGGACACCAAGCCGGCCGCCGAGGCGCGCCTGCTGGAGCTCGTGGACCGCTTCGAGGTGGACCTCGTGGTCCTGGCCCGCTACATGCAGGTGCTCAGCGACTCGCTGGCCACCCGGATGGAGGGCCGGGTGATCAACATCCACCACTCGTTCCTGCCCAGCTTCAAGGGCGCCAAGCCGTACCACCAGGCCTACGAGCGCGGCGTGAAGACCGTGGGCGCCACGGCGCACTACGTCAACGCCGAGCTCGACGAGGGCCCGATCATCGCCCAGCAGCTCGTGGACGTGGACCACACCCACGGCCCGGAGGACCTCGTGGCCGCCGGCCGCGACACCGAGTGCAAGGCCCTGTCCAACGCCGTGAAGTGGCACTGCGAGGGCCGGGTCATCCTGCACGGCAACCGCACGGTCGTCCTGCGCTGAGCCGTTCGCACGAGAGCGCCGCCCCGGGATCCTGCCGGGGCGGCGCTCTCGTGCGTGCCCCTGCGCTCGCACAGGCCGGGGCCTTCCTGGCCGGGCCGGCCCACGTCCACGGCGGCCCCGGCGCCTGCCGGAGACCGCAGGGCGGCCGGATCCGCAGGGCAGGCCGTTCAGGGCCACGGTTCCGGGTCGTCCCGGGCGGGACAGCCCGGAAACGACCCGATCCCCGCGGAGGCTCTCGCGCCTCCGCGGGGATCGGGTCGTCGCGCTCCGGGAGCTCACCCGGACCGGCCTCCTCCTGTTCAGTGACCGCGGTCGATCCACTCCTGCAGGTGCGGGGCCTCCGCGCCGATCGTGGTGGTGTCCCCGTGGCCGGTGAGCACCTCCGTGGCCTCCGGCAGGACGAGCAGCCGGTCGCGGATGGAGTCCACGATCGTGGGGAAGTCCGAGTACGAGCGGCCGGTGGCGCCGGGACCGCCCTGGAAGAGGGTGTCCCCGGAGAAGAGCACCCCGCCCTCCCCCAGCTCCGGCGCCCAGAAGCACACGGACCCGGGCGAGTGGCCTGGTGTGTGCAGCGCGGTCAGGCGCACCCCGCCCACCGTGTAGACGTCTCCGTCGCGGATGATGCGGTCGAAACGACGGGTCGGATGGACCTGTTCCCAGAGCATCGTGTCGTCCGGGTTCAGGTACACCGGGGCCCGCAGCTGCTCGGCGACCTCGGCGACAGCGCGGATGTGGTCGTCGTGACCGTGGGTGAGCAGGATGGCCGCCACGGCCCGGCCGCCCACGGCGTCCACGACCTTCTGCGGGTCGTGGGCCGGGTCGATGACCAGGCACTGGTCGTCGTCGCCCACGATCCACACGTTGTTCTCGACCTCCCAGGTCCCGCCGTCCAGGGAGAACGTCCCGGCGGTCACCAGGTGCTCGACCCGGACCCGGCCCGAGGCGTCGGTGCGCTGCTGAGCGGCCTGCCGCGCGGTCATCGGCCCGCTCCGGCCGTCGCGGCCACGCCGGTCTCCGCGACGCGCTCCTGCGTGCCGGTCCCGGCACGGTCCAGTTCCACCACCGAGCGCAGGACGGTGCCGGCCTTCATCTTCGCGAAGGCCTCCTCGACCTCGCCCAGGCCGATCCGCTCGGTGACGAAGCCGTCCAGGTCCAGCCGGCCCAGCCGGTACTGCTCCACGAGCATCGGGAAGTCCCGTGAGGGCAGGGTGTCGCCGTACCAGGCGGACTTGATCGACCCGCCGCGGCCGAACACCTCGTCCAGCGGGATCTCCCACGTGGTCCCCGGGGCCGGCACGCCCACCAGGACCATCCGCCCCGCCAGATCACGGGCCTCGAAGGCCTGCTTGAAGGTCGGGGCGATGCCGACCGCGTCGATCACCAGATCGGCGCCGAACCCGCCCGTGAGCTCCCGGATCGCCGCCACCGGGTCGGTGCTGCGCGAGTTGACGGTGTGGGTGGCCCCGAACTGCCGTGCGGTGGCCAGCTTCTCGTCGTCGAGATCCACGGCCACGATCGTGGTGGCCCCGGCCAGCGCCGCCCCGGCGATCGCGGCCGCCCCGACACCCCCGCAGCCGATGACGGCCACGGACTCCCCGCGCTTGACGGCACCGGTGTTGAGCACCGCGCCGATCCCGGCCATCACCCCGCAGCCGAGCAGCCCGACGGCCGCGTACTGGTGGTCCTCGAGGTCGGCGTCGATCTTCGTGCACTGGCCCGCGGCCACCAGGGTCTTCTCGGCGAAGGAGCCGATGCCCAGGGCCGGAGTCAGCGGGGTGCCGTCCTCGAGCGTCATCCTCTGGGTGGCGTTGTGGGTGGCGAAGCAGTACCAGGGCTCGCCCTTGCGGCAGGCCCGGCACTGCCCGCACACCGCACGCCAGTTCAGGATCACGTGGTCGCCCACGGCAACCTCGGTCACGCCCTCACCGACCGCCGAGACGACACCCGAGGACTCGTGGCCGAGCAGGAACGGGTAGTCGTCGCCGACCCCGCCCTCGACGTAGTGGTGGTCGGTCTGGCACACCCCGCAGGTGAGCACGTCCACCAGCGCCTCCCCCGGCCCGGGGTCCGGCACCAGGATGGTCTCCACGCTCACCGGCTGGTTCTTGCCCTTCGACACCACGCCCTTGACCTTGTGCATGCTGGAACTGCCTTTCGTTGTCGTCGTCGGCACCGGGAACAGTGCGCGATCACAGATGTCGTACTGGGGAGTCCCGAGGCCGGGACCGGGAGCCGCGGCCGGAGCAGTGCACGCCCCGGCCGCGGCGGCAGGGACCTCAACCGCGGATGCGCTCCATGCCGGGGTCCACGAGCGGCTCGGCGCTGACCGTGGCCCGGACGCGCTCGCCGAGGTACTCGATCTCCACGCCGTCCCCCTCGGAGACCTCCGGCGGGAGCCAGGCGTAGGCGACCGGCCGGCCCACGGTGTGGCCGAAGACCGCGCTGGTGACATAGCCGGCGGCGGTGCCGTCCACGTAGACCGGCTCCTTGCCCAGGACCACGGAGCGGCCGTCGTCGACGGTCAGGCAGCGCAGCCTCCGGCGGACCTGGCCGTCGGCGGCCACGGCCTCCGACCCGACGAAGTCGCCCTTGTCCTTCTTGACGGCGAAGTCCAGGCCGGCTTCCAGGGCGGTGTGCTCGGTGGTCATGTCGGTGCCCCAGGACCGGTAGCCCTTCTCCACGCGCAGGCTGTTGAAGGCCGCGCGCCCGGCGGGGACGATGCCGAACTCCTGCCCCGCCTCGTGCAGCAGGTCCCACAGCCGCAGCCCCTGGTCCGCGGTGGTGTACAGCTCCCAGCCGAGCTCGCCCACGTAGGAGAGGCGCATCGCGGTGACCCGCAGCCCGCCCACCCGGATCTGCTTGGTGCGGAAGTACTTCAGGCCCTCGTTGGACAGGTCGTCCCGGGAGACCTTCGCCATGACCTCCCGCGCCTTCGGTCCCCACAGCCCGATGCAGCAGGTCTCGGCGGTGGTGTCCCGGACCAGCACCCAGGCGGCGGGGTCCTCGGCGCTCTGCCGGGACGCCTCGGCGGACAGGTACGCCACGTCCACGCTGCTGTTGATGCCGGCCTGGAACAGGTTCTCGTCGAGCCGGGCCACGGTGATGTCGCTGCGGATCCCGGCCTTCTCGTCCAGCAGGAGGCAGTACGTCACGGCGCCCGGCTTGCGCAGGATGTTGCCGGTGGTGAGCCGCTGCAGCAGGGCGGCGGCGCCCGGTCCCTCGACCGTCACGCGCTTGAGCGGGGTCATGTCGTACATCGCCACGGCGGTGCGGGTCTTCCACGCCTCGACCGCCGCGATCGGCGAGTGGTACCGGGCCGCCCACGGCTCCCGCTCCGGCTCGCGCCACTCCTCCGGCAGCTGGTCCAGGAGCGCGCCGTTGGACTCGTACCAGTGCGGGCGCTCCCAGCCGTGGCTCTCCAGGAAGAAGGCGCCGAGCTCCACCTCCCGGGGGTAGAACGGGCTGACCCGCAGGTTGCGCGGCGACTCCCGGGGCTGGAGGGGGTGGAGGACGTCGTAGATCTCCACGAAGTTCTGCTTGCCCGTCTCCTCGACGTACTCCGGGGACAGCTGCACGTCGTCGAACCGCGTGGCCTCGCAGCCGTGCAGGTCCGTCTCCGGCGCGCCGTCCACCAGCAGCTCGGCCATGGCCTTGGCCACCCCGGAGGAGTGGGTGACCCACACCGCCTCCGCGACGAAGAACCCCTCGAGGTCCGGGGACTCGCCGATGAGCGGGCCCCCGTCCGGGGTGAAGGAGAAGATGCCGTTGAAGCCCTCGGCCACCTCGCTGCCGCGCAGGCTGGGGAGAAAGCGCCGGCTCTCGGCCCACTGCTCGGCGAAGTCCTCCGGCGTGAAGTCCAGGCGGGAGGGCATCCGGTCGTGGGCGATGTCGCGGGGCGCGTAGTGCGGCAGGTCGGAGAGGTCCACCGGCATCGGGCGGTGCGCGTAGGAGCCGATGCCGATCCGGTCCCCCCACTCCCGGTAGTAGAGGTCCGCGTCCTGGTGCCGGAGGATCGGCAGGCTCGCGCCGTTGGGTGCGTCGTGCTTGCCGACCAGCTCCGGGACCGCGGAGGTGAAGACGTACTGGTGGGCCAGCGGCAGGATGGGGCACGGCATGCCGGCCATCTCGCCGATGGCCGGTCCCCAGAATCCGGCGCAGGAGACGACGACGTCGGCCGGCACGGTTCCGTCCGACGTGGTCACGCCGGTCACGCGGCCGTTCGACCTCTCGATGCCGGTGACGGTCGTCTCCGCGCAGTAGGTCACGCCGGCGCGGGAGGTGCGCTCGATGAGCACCTGCACCGCCTTGGCCGCGAGGGCGAGTCCGTCCGTGGGGACGTGGTAGCCGCCCAGGACCATCTCGGGGTTGACCAGGGGGTGCTGCTCGAGCACCTCCTCGGGGGTGAGCAGCCGGCCCTCGAGTCCCCACGACGTCGCGTAGCCCACCTTGCGCTGGAGCTCCTCCAGCCGCTCCGGCGTGGTGGCCACTTCGAGGCCGCCCACCTGGTTGAAGCAGCCCAGGGACACGAGCTTCTCCACCGTGTACTGCGCGAAGTGGGTGAGCGACCGTGACGGGTTCGTCTGGTAGACGAGTCCGGGCGCGTGCGACGTCGACCCGCCCGGGAGGGGCAGCGGGCCCTGCTCGATGACGGTGACGTCGGTCCAGCCGCGCTGGACGAGCTCGTCGGCGAGGTTCGTGCCGACGATGCCGGCGCCGATGATGACGACGCGAGGGGTGGTGCTCATGGGTGGTTCTCCTGACCTGCGGATGACGTGCGGGGGTCGGCCGTGGCTCAGCTCGACTGGGACTCGTGGCCGTGGACGGTGAGCCCGGGCGGCAGGTTCGGCGCCTCGGTGGACTCCTCGACCATGATGTCGCCGTCCACGACGGCCACCTTGTGGGTGCGGACCGGCAGCTTGGCCGGGGGCGCGTCCACCGCGCCGGTGCGAAGGTTGAACTTGGACGCGTGCAAGGGGCACTCGACCTCGCAGTCCTCCACCCAGCCGTCGGCGAGCGAGGCGTCCTGGTGGGTGCAGGTGTCGTCGATGGCGAACAGCTCGCCCTCCTCCGTGTGGAACACGGCGATGGGTGGGACGGTGTCGAGGCGCAGGGCGTCACCGGGTGCGAGGTCCTTGAGGGGACAGGCCTTGTGCATCGGAACGGTTCCTTTCCTGAGGGGCTCGGGCCTGCCGTGCCGGCCGATGCTGCGTCGACCGAACCGGCTCACCATGAGCAACAAGTGTTGCAATGTGCAACAAGCGTGGGGACAGGGAACTGGCCCTGTCAAGAGTTTCGCCCCACCCGGTTCGTGATCCAGGCCACAGAACGTCGCCGTGTAAATTTCTCGCGTCGCAATGGCGCAACCCCTTGACGGACCCCCGGACGGGGCTCACTCTGAATCTCACATTACGAATCGTGTTGCACAAGTTGCGCCTCAGATCCGGAAGCAGGCCTCTCGCCGCCGATCCGGGTCGCCCCTCATCCGTTGTCTGTCTCCCGAAAGGGGTCCTTGATGGAGTCCCTCGTCATTGTCGGCGCGTCCCTGGCCGGCCTGTCGGCCGCCCGGGCCGCTCGCGCGCAAGGTTTCACCGGTCGGCTGGTCATTGTCGGTGACGACCCGCAGCGTCCGTACGACCGGCCGCCGCTCTCGAAGGAGTTCCTGGCCGGCACCTTCCAGCTCGAGGATCTGGCGCTGGAGACCGAGTCCGAGGACCTGGGCGCCGAATGGGTGCTGGGCGTGCGGGCGGTGTCCTTCGACGCGGGCACGCGCTCGGTCGTGCTGGAGGACGGGCGGACGCTGCACGCCGACGGCCTGGTGATCGCCACCGGCGCCTCGCCGCGGTCGCTGCCCCAGGTCGCGGGTCTGGACAACGTGGTGACCCTGCGCACCCTGGAGGACGCGCGGAAGCTGCGCGACCTGATCGGGCGCGGAGGGCACCTGGTGGTCATCGGTGCCGGTTTCATCGGCGCGGAGGTCGCCTCCACGGCCCACAAGCTGGGCCTGGAGGTCAAGGTGCTGGAAAAGGCGTCGACCCCGCTGTGCGGCCCGCTGGGCGCGCAGCTGGGCGCGGTGGTGGCCGGGCTGCACGCCCAGGCCGGGGTGGAGCTGCTGTGCGGTGCCGACATCGAGGACTTCGACGTCTCGGACGGATCTGTCACCGCGGTGCGCCTGGCCGGCGGGCGGGTGCTGCCCACCGACGTGCTGCTGGTGGGGATCGGTGCGGTGCCCAACACGTCCTGGCTGGAGGGCTCGGGGATCGAGCTGGGCAACGGGGTGCTCTGCGACGAGGTCGGGCGCACGAACGTGCCCGGGGTCGTCGCGGTCGGTGACTGTGCGGCGTGGATGGACCCGGTCTCGGGCCGGCACCACCGGGTGGAGCACTGGACCGGGGCGGCCGAGCGGCCCGCGGTGGCCGTGGGCGCGCTGCTGGGCACCGACCTGGCCGTGCTGCCGGCGGTGAAGCCGGCGTACTTCTGGTCGAACCAGTACGGCACCCGCCTGCAGTTCGTCGGGGACGCCGGGGCCGGGGACCGGGTGGTCTACGAGCAGGGCGGGCCGGACGAGGACTCCTTCCTGGCCGTCTACTACGCGGGTGAGGAGCCGGTGGCGGTGCTGGGCTGGAACCAGGCCAAGCAGTTCCTCCGCTGGCGCAAGACCCTCGAGAAGCTCGCCGCCGCCCGGACCGCCGCCGCCGGCCTGGCAGCAGCCGCCGCCCAGACCGCGGCACCGGCCTCCGCCTGAGCCCTTCCCTGCATCCACCACTCATTCCGTCCATCGGATCGTTCCGCACACCAAAGGAGTATGAATTGTCGACCACTGCACTCTCCGCGAGTCTGATCGCGACCCTGCCCGGTTCCACCTATGTGGACGAGGCGGTGTTCCGTGCCGAGCAGGAGCGGATCTTCGAGCAGATGTGGTTCTGCGCGATCCGCGCCGACGAGCTGGACAAGCCCGGGGCGTTCCGCACGGTGCAGGTGGGCCGGGAGTCCATCATCATCACCCGCAACCGCAAGCACGGGATCCGGGCGGTCCTTCCAGTGCCCCTACCACGCGTGGACCTACGACTTCGACGGCAAGCTGATCGCGGCCCCGAACCTGACGAAGATGCCCGACATCGACCGGCAGGAGTACGGGCTGGTGACCGTGGCGGTGCGGGAGTACCTGGGCTACGTGTGGGTGTGCCTGGCCGAGGAGCCTCCGTCCTTCGAGGAGGACGTGATGGGTGACATCCAGGAGCGGCTGGGCGACACCGAGGCGATCGAGGGCTACGACGTGGCCCACCTGGCGCTGGGAAAGCGGATCACCTATGACGTGAAGGCCAACTGGAAGCTCATCATCGAGAACTTCATGGAGTGCTACCACTGCGCCACGATCCACCCCGAGCTCACCGAGGTGCTGCCGGAGTTCGCCGACGGACTGGCCGCCCAGTACTTCGTAGGTCACGGGGCGGAGTTCGGCGACGACGTCCTGGGCTTCACCGTGGACGGCTCCGAGGGTCTGGACAAGCTGCCCGGGGTGGACGAGGACCACGACCGGCGCTACTACGCGATCACGATCAAGCCGACGGTGTTCGTGAACCTGGTGCCCGATCATGTGATCATCCACCGGATGTTCCCGCTGGCCGCCGACCGCACGGTCGTGGAGTGCGACTGGCTCTACCTGCCCGCGGTGGTGGAGTCGGGCAAGGACGTCTCGGCCTCGGTGGAGCTCTTCCACCGGGTCAACCAGCAGGACTTCGACGCCTGCGAGCGCTGCCAGCCCGCGATGGGCTCCAAGGTCTACGCCAAGGGCGGGGTCCTGGTGCCCTCCGAGCACCACATCGGCGCCTTCCACGACTGGATCCAGGAGAAGGTCGGCGACGTCGTGCCCGCGCCTGCCGCAGCACCGAATCAAGGGGGAACCCGATGAGCCACGACGAGAACCTCATCAACCCGACGCCTGCGAACGAGGCCGCGACACCGCCCGGGGAACCCCCCACCATGCCCCCGGTGGACGACACGACGATGCTGCACGAGGCGGAGGCCGAGGAGTCGAAGATCCTCGGCGAGCTGCGCGAGGGGGTCATCGAGCGGCGGGGCTCCTTCCCGCACGCCCTGCACGGACTGGAGGGTCTGGACCGGGTCATCCTGGCCGTGACCGGGGCCCTGGTCGTCGGATTCGTGGTCTGGGGCTTCGCGGCCACGGAGAACCTGGCCTCGGTCTCGACCACGGCCCTGAGCTGGGTGCTGGAGAACACCGGGTGGATCTTCGTGCTGCTGTCCTCCCTGTTCGTGGTCTACGTCCTGTGGCTGGCCCTGGGCCGGTTCGGCACCATCCCGCTGGGCAAGGACGGTGAGCGGCCCGAGTTCAGGACCGCCTCGTGGATCTCGATGATGTTCGCCTGCGGCATGGGCATCGGCCTGATGTTCTACGGCGTGGCCGAGCCCCTGTTCCACTACATCTCCCCGCCCCCGGCCACGGTGGACGCCAGCACGGCCGACGCCATCGAGACGGCGATGGCCACCTCCCTGTTCCACTGGACCCTGCACCCGTGGGCCATGTACGCGGTGCTGGGCATCGCCATCGCCTACAGCACGTTCCGGCTGGGCCGCAAGAACCTGCTCTCGGAGGCCTTCGTGTCCGTCTTCGGGCGCCGGGCCGTCGACGGGATCGGGGGGAGGATCATCAACATCCTCGCGATCTTCGCCACCCTGTTCGGTTCGGCCGCCTCGCTCGGGCTCGGCGCGCTGCAGATCGGCAGCGGCCTGCAGTTCAACGGCCTCGTCGGACAGGTCGCCACCCCGCTCCTGGTGCTGATCATCGCGGTCCTCACGTTCTGCTTCGTGGCCTCGGCGGTGTCCGGGATCGAACGGGGCATCCAGTTCTTGGCCAACACGAACATGGTGCTGGCCGTGCTCATGGCCGTCGTGGTCTTCGCCGTGGGCCCGACCCTGTTCATCCTCAACCTCATCCCGTCCGCCATCGGGTCCTACTTCCAGCAGCTGCCGGAGATGGCCGCCCGCACCGAGGCGGTCGGGGACGAGTCGATGCGGGCGTGGCTGTCCAGCTGGACGGTCTTCTACTGGGCCTGGTGGATCTCGTGGACGCCCTTCGTGGGGATGTTCATCGCCCGCATCAGCCGGGGCCGCACCATCCGCCAGTTCGTCACCGGCGTGCTGCTGGTGCCCTCCCTGGTCTCCCTGCTGTGGTTCGCCGTGTTCGGCGGCACCGCGATCCACATCCAGCAGTCCGCCGAGGCGACCCCGGACCCCGGGGACGGCATCGCGACCCTCGTGGACGGCGTGCCGACCATCTCCTTCGACGGGGCGATCTACGACATGTTCACCGGCCTGGGCGCCCCCCAGGTGCTCACCGTCGGGCTGGCGGTGCTGGCCATGGTCCTGACCGCCATCTTCTTCGTCACCGGCGCCGACTCCGCGTCCATCGTGATGGGCTCGCTCAGCTCCCGCGGCAGCCTGGAGCCGTCCAAGCCCGTGGTGATCTTCTGGGGCGTGCTGATGGGCGGGGTCGCGGCCGTCATGCTCCTGGCCGGCGGGGACACCCCGGCGGAGGCGCTGGGCGGGCTGCAGCGGATGACCATCGTGGCCGCCCTGCCGTTCGTCCTCGTGATGTTCATCCTGTGCATCGCCCTCACCCGCGACCTCCGCGCGGACCCGATGTGGCTGCGCCAGCGGCTCTCGGACTCCGTCATGCGGCGCACCGTGCGCACGGCCGTGGACGAGTACGGGCACCAGAAGTTCACCCTGATGACCCGGGAGAGCACGGACCCGCCCACGGCCCAGTTCCAGGCCGTGGACGCCACGGCCGGCGGCCAGCCGATCTACGCCCGGCAGAACGGGCAGGCCAACGGGCAGACGGCCGACGGACAGGCCAACGGGCAGGTCCGCAGGAGGGGGAAGATCCGCTCATGACCGCACGGGCTGGGCCGGGACACGCCCGGCCCAGCCCGTGCGCTCTCCGCGCACCCCGCCCGCCCGGGCCGGGGCGGTGCCGACAGGACGACCGGAGGACGACGATGACCAGTGACTACCATGGGGCCATGCCCTCCTCCGACCTCAGCTCCCCGACCGCACCCGATGACACGAAGGACCAGACCGGCTCGGACGGGGTGACCCCGAGCGGTGTGCAGTCCGTCGACCGGGCGATCACGGTGCTCGAGGTGCTCGCCCGCACGGGCGGCTCGACGGTGACCGAGGTCGCCGCGGAGCTGGGCGTGCACAAGTCCACCGCCTCGCGCCTGCTCGGCGCCCTGGAGGCCCGGGGCCTCGTGCACCACCCCAGCGACGGGAGCAAGTACCAGCTCGGCTTCGGCATCCTGCGGCTGGCGAACGCGATCCCCGGCCGGCTGAACGTGGTGGCCGAGGCGCGCGACGAGATCCGCGAGCTGGCACGGACCCACTCCGAGACGGTCAATCTGGCGGTCCTCCGGGAGGGCCATGCCGTCAACGTGGACCAGGAGATGGGGCCCTCCGCACTCACCATGCACGACTGGATCGGAAGCCTGACCCCTCTGCACGCCACCGCCAGCGGCAAGGTGCTCCTCGCCGGGCTCCCCTCCGAGGACCGGGCCCGCCTTCTCCGGTCCCAGGGGCTGCGTGCCCTCACCGGCCGCACGATCACCTCCCGCAAGCAGCTGGAACGGCAGCTGATCGACGTGGCCACCCAGGGCTATGCCATCGCGTGCGAGGAGTACGAGATCGGGCTGAACTCCATGGCCGTGCCCGTGCGGGACCACCTCGGCACGGTCGTCGCCTCGATCAGCATGGCAGGACCGGCGTTCCGGTTCACGGACCAGCACATGGCCGAGCTCGTCGGGGACCTCAAGGAGGCCGGCCTCCGGGTCAGCCGGCGCATGGGATACACCCCGCACGACACCTCCGCCTGAGCAGCCACCCCGCTTCCTCCCCCTTCCTTCCCGAGCTCTTCCCGCGAACTCACCGGTCGCGCCCGGGATCAGCGCGCACGTGCCGATGTCCCGGGCGGCACCGGTGAGTTCGCAGGGCCGGCACCGCGTCCCGCCCGCGCGAGGCCGGGCGGCTCAGGCGCGGAAGGAGGCGATCATCGCCTGGATCTGCCGGTGCTCCTCGGACGCGACGTACTCCTCGGCCGCCGCGACGGTCGGGAAGTCGTGCGCGGAACTGAAGATGACCGTCCGGTAGGTGATGCCGTTGGACGCCACCACGCCCGTCTCGACGAGCCCCAGGCCGTACATGACGTGCGGGAGCATCGCGGTGGGCGGCGGCGTGTCCGCGTCCGTCAGCGAGGTCATGAGCCGCACGTTGTCCTGCCAGCCGTTGATGTTGCGCAGCCGAGGCGAGGTGGTGAGGTCCATGGCCACCGAGCGCACCACGAACTCCCCGCTGCTGGACAGCGGGACCTTGCCCGGGACGTCCCCGAGGTGGGCCACCGCCGGCTGGGTGCAGTCGGGGCCGCACTCCGCGCCCCACGCCTGGAGGACCGTCAGATAGCCCACCGGGGCGCCGTCGGGGCCCACGACGGTGACCGTGCCGCCGACGTCCGAGAACTCCCCGTCCACCCGCCACGTGGCGGGCAGCTCGAAGGCGTAGGCCGCGTCGGCGGCCGTGCCCGAGTGCGTGACGAGCTCCGTGGGAGCCGGATCCGCGGTGGGGGCGGCCGTGGGGCTCGCAGTGGGACCGGCGGTGGGGCCCGGTGCGGGCGTGCCGGTCGGGCCCTCTGTGGGCCCGGCCGTCGGACTCCCCGTGGGACCGGTGGGCGAGCCGGACGGGCTCGCCGAGGACGGGGTCTCCGTGGCCGGTGCGGAGCCCGTCGGGGACGGCGCCACCGTGCTGGTCGGGGAGGCGGGAGGACTCGTGCCGTCCCCGGAGGGATCCTGGCCGGACGGGGTGCCGCAGGCGGACAGCAGGAGCAAGGCCGCGGCGGCCGCGCCCAGCGCCCGGGTCGATCGCGACGTGGTCGGTGACATGTGGATGGACCCCCGATCGCGGAGCACCGGCGCCGCGGGCACCCGCCCGGACCGTCCCCGAGGACTGCAATCTACGCCGCCGGGTTCACGACCGGCAACGGATGACGACGGTCAGCCGGGGACCGATGTGCCACCGGGCACCCCTGGGCGCTGTCGGTGCACCTGGGTACCCTCGGAGCACGGTCCCGGTCCGGGGCCGCCCCGGGACAGGAGTGGTGTCATGGAGCTGAACGGCGCGAAGATCCTCGTGGTGGGGGCGACCGGCGTCCTCGGGCAGCGGCTGTGCGAACGGCTGAGCGAGCGCACCACCGACATCGTGGTGACGGGCCGCTCCGCCTCGGGCGCCGAGGAGCTGCGGCGCCGGCTCGGCCTGCGGGCGTCCCACGCGCTGGATCTCGTGGACCACGATGAGGCCGCCGCGGTGGTGCACCGGGCGGCCGAGGAGCTCGGCGGGTTCGACGCCGTGGTGATCGCCACCGGGGTCGCCGCGTTCGGTCCGGCGGCGGACGAGGACGAGGCCGTCGTGGAGGAGCTCTTCGAGGTCAACGCCCTCGGCCCCATGGCCGTGCTCCGGGCGGCCCTGCCCCACGTCGCGGACGGCGGCGCGATCGCGGTCCTCACCGGCGTGGTCGCGGAGCTGCCGCTGGCCGGGATGGCCGGCTACGCCGCCAGCAAGGCGGCCATGGCCTCGTGGCTGGGGTCGCTGCGGCGGGAGCTGCGCCGTCGCCGGATCGCGGTGATGGACGCGCGCCTGCCCCACATGGACACCGGGCTCGTGGACCGGGCCCTGACCGGTCTGCCGCCCCGGCTGCCCCCGGGGCGCGACATCGACGACGTCCTCGCCGCGGTGGAGCTCGGCCTCGAGCGCGGGGTGCACGAGCTCCGCGTGGACTGACCCGCCGCGCCCGGATCGGCCGGCAGGGACCGAGGTCACCGCCTGCCGTCGCCGTGCTCCCGTCCCGGCACGGGTGTCCCGCCCGGCCGGGTCCCGGGGGCGGACGGCCTCGTTCCTCAGAGCCGCAGCCGTGGCCAGCCCTTCGTGTCCCGCAGGAGCTGCCGGTCGTGGGTGGTGAGCACCACGGCCGCGGCCGTGGCGGCCAGGGCGTCGGTGAGCTCGTCCACGAGGGTGATGGACAGGTGGTTCGTCGGCTCGTCCAGCAGCAGCACGTGCGGCCGGGAGGCCAGCACCACGGCGAGCTCGAGGCGCCGCCGCTGCCCGGCGGAGAGCTCGGCCAGGGGTCGCCCACGGTCCCGTGCCGTCAGCAGGCCCAGTGCCGCCAGCGGGACCACCTCCTGCTCAGCCAGCCGGCCCGCGAGGACCAGGCGGACGAGCTCCTGCTCGTACACCTCCTGGGCGGGACGCGCACCGTGCCGGGCCCCGTCCTGCAGCAGGTGGGCGATCCGCGCGCCGGGTGCGGCGGTGCGGCGGCCGGCGTCCGGGGCCAGCGCCCCGGCGAGCACCTGCAGCAGGGTGGACTTGCCCGCCCCGTTGGGCCCGGCGACGACCAGCCGGTCCCCGGATCCCAGCACCACCTCGGCGGGCCGGAGCAGCCGGTCCCCGGATCCCAGCACCACCTCGGCGGGCCGGAGCAGCCGGCCCCGCACCGTGACGCCCTCGGCCCGCAGCAGCTCGACGCCCGGCAGCACCGGCAGCTCCGGCACCGCCAGCACCAGCGGGGGCTCGGGGACGTCCACGCGGTGCCGCTCGAGGTCCTCCTGCCGGCGGTGCACCGAGCGGACGAGCCCCGGCGCCCGGGTGGCGCGGGTGTGCTTGCCGGTGCCCTTGTCGGGCCGCCACCCGTCGACCAGCCGGGAGCGCGCCCGGGCGAGGTCCCCGGAGAGCCGTTCGTGCTCCGCCTGCTGCTCCCGGTGGTCGTGGATCCACCGGGAGCGCTCGGCGGTCCGGCCGGCGCGCCAGCCCGCCACCCCGCCGCCGTACCACCGCGGGCGGCCGTCCCGGCTGGGGTCCAGGTCCAGGACGGTGTCGACGACCTGGCCCAGCAGCCGGCGGTCGTGGCTGACCAGGACCACGCCGCCGCGGAACTCGCGCAGCGCCGCGCCCAGGTGGGCCAGGCCCGCGGCGTCGAGGTGGTTGGTGGGCTCGTCGAGCAGGAGGAGGTCGTGGACGGTCCCCAGCAGACAGGCCAGGCGCACCCGGTAGCGCTGGCCGACCGAGAGCGTGGCCAGCACCCGGGAGCGGTCCGTCACGGCGTGCAGGGCCTGCAGCGAGAGCTCCACCCGCCGGTCGGCGTCCCAGGCGTCGAGGGCCTGGGCGGCCGTCAGCGCCTGCGCGTACTCCTCCGCCGCGCCCGGCCGGTCGGCGGCGAGGGCACGGGCGGCGGCCTCGACCTGCGCCACCGCGGTGTGCTCGGCGGTGAGCTCGAGGTCCAGGAGGTCTCCCACGGTGCCCTCCGGGGGCACGGGGAGCTCCTGGTCGACCACGGCGAGGGTGCCGGTGCGGCGCACGGTGCCGGCGTCCGGGGCCAGGGCGCCCGAGAGCACCTCCAGCAGCGAGGTCTTGCCCCGGCCGTTCTCCCCGACCACTCCGAGGCGGGTGGTGGCGGTGACCGTGAGGTCGAGGCCCTCCAGGACGGTGCGGGAGCCGCGGACCAGGCGGATCCCGGTGGCGGTCAGCTGGGCGTGCTCGCCCGCGGGCACGGTGGGACGGTGGACGGGTGCGGTGGACATGCTTCCTCCGGGGTGCGGAGCGGCGCGCGGCCGACGGCCGGGGCTCCTGGCGAGGGGACGGGTGGGCAGGAGGACGGTCCGCCGCGGCGGAGATGCCGTGCGGCGGGATCCGGGACCCGTCAGAGGAAGAAGTGGTGGACCATGATGGCTCCAGGATAGCCCGGGATCCCCGGATCCGCGGGCCCCCGTGACCACGCGGCTCACTCCGCCCAGCCCCCATGCCTGCGCCGCATCCCCACGTTCATCCATGGGGATACGGCGCAGGCCTGGGGACTGGTCGCCCAAAGGCAGCTGGACGTGGGGGCTCGACGCCCCGGACGCACCGGGGTTGGGGGCTCGACGCCCCGGACGCACCGGGGTTGGGGACTCGGCACGCCCGGGCGCACTCGTGGTGGGGGCTCGGCACCCAGGGCGTGCCGGGGCTCGGGGGCCGGGTCAGGGTGCGCGGCGCTCGCGCAGCACACCGGCCGTCAGGGCCGCTCCGAGGGCGAAGACGGGGACCACGAGCAGCGCGGCCCGCAGCCCCACGGCGTCGGAGAGCACCCCGATGGCCGGGGACAGGCCCAGGAAGCTGATCCGCATCAGCCAGCTGACCAGGGCCAGTCCCGTCCCGGTCCGCAGGCCGGGGATGTCGTCGGCGGCGTGGAAGGCCGCGGGCACGAGCGTGGCGCAGCCGAAGCCGGCCACCGCGAAGCCCGCGATCCCGGAGGCCGGCACCGGCGCCAGGACCACCAGCAGCGTCCCGGCCGCGCTCAGGGCGGCGCCGGCGCGGACCGTCCCGGCACGCCCCCAGCGGTCGGTCATGGGGTCGCCGAGCATCCGGCCCACGAACTGCGCCGCCATGAGCGCCACGAGTCCCAGGCCCGCGGCGGCGGGCGGGGCGCCCAGCTCGGCGCTCAGGTACACGGCCGACCAGTTCTGCCCCGCGTCCTCGACCATGACCCCCGCCATCGCGATCGCGGCCACGGGGAGCAGGCTGACGACGACGATGCGCCCGGTCGACCGGCGGCCCGTCCCGCCGCGCCCGGAGTCCGGGCCCGGGGAGGGTCCGGCGGCGCCGGGGCCCGTCGTCGTCGTGCCGTCCGGCAGCGGGCCGTCCGGCAGCGGGTCGTCCGGCAGCGGGCCGTCCGGGCCGACCGTGCGCAGCCCCCGGGCCTCGTCCGGGCTCAGCGCGGAGCGCAGTGCGGCGAGGGCCACCGCGCTCCACACG
This sequence comes from Kocuria oxytropis, assembly GCF_040981195.1. Taxonomy (NCBI): domain Bacteria; kingdom Bacillati; phylum Actinomycetota; class Actinomycetes; order Micrococcales; family Micrococcaceae; genus Kocuria; species Kocuria oxytropis. Next base: position 32,574 of record NZ_JAVFXA010000011.1, read on the forward strand.
AGCCCGCTCACCGGCAGGTGCCAGGCGAGGGGCACGCCGAGGGCGAGCGCCGCCGTTCCCATGAGCCCGCCGAGCACGGCGCCCAGGCTCCACAGCGCGTGCAGGGAGTTGATGACGGAGCGGCCGCGGGCCCGCTGGACCTCCATCCCCTGGGCGTTCTGGGCGGTGTCCACGTGCGCGTCGAGGGCCCCGCCCAGGAACATGGCCGCCAGGAACACCCCCGCGCCCACCCCCGTGCCGGCGCCCGGTCCGGCCCCGGCGCCGGCCGCCGCGAGACACACGGCGAGCAGCACGGTGCCCAGCGCGGCCACCCGGCCGGAGCCGAAGCGGCGGATGGCCCGGGCGGGCAGGGCGCCCACGAGGATCGCCCCGAGCGGGAACGCCACGACCAGCAGCCCGTAGCCGGTGTTGGAGAGCCCGAACGCGTCCTTGACCTCCGGCAGGCGCGGCAGCAGGTTGGCGTAGAGGGCGCCGTTGGTGAGGAAGAACGCGGAGACCGCGATCCGGGCGCGCCGGACCCGTGCGGGACCGAGGTCGGTGTGCTGGGTGGTCACGCCCCCGACTCTAACGGGGCCGGGACCGGCTGCTGGTCCGGCCCGGAACCAGCTGCTGGTCCGGCCCGGGCTGGGCTCCCGCGGGCGGGGAGCGGGAGGGCCGGATGCGCTCTACCGTTGACCCATGAGCACCCCACCCATCATCAGCGCCCGCGGGCTGAGCAAGAGCTTCCGCGGGCCCGGCGGCCGGACCGTCCACGCGGTGAGCGACCTGACCATGGACGTGGCGCCGGGCACGCTGACGGCGTTCCTCGGGCCCAACGGCGCGGGCAAGTCCACGTCGCTGCGGATGCTGACCACGCTGCTGCGTCCCACGGGCGGCACCGCCACCGTGTGCGGGTTCGACGTGGCCCGGCAGCCGGCCGAGGTGCGCGCCCGGATCGGCTACATCGGGCAGAAGAACGGGGCCGGGCAGTACCAGCGGGTCCGCGACGAGCTGCTCAGCCAGGGCGCCCTGTACGGGCTGGGCCGCGCGGAGACCCGGCGCCGCGCGGACGAGCTCGTGGAGGCGCTCGGTCTCGGCGACCTCGTGCGCCGTCCCACGATGAAGCTCTCCGGCGGGCAGCGCCGCCGCGTGGACATCGCCCTCGGCCTGATCCCCGGCCCCCAGCTGCTCTTCCTCGACGAGCCCACGACCGGGCTGGACCCGCAGTCCCGGGCCAACCTGTGGGAGCACATCCTCGGGCTGCGCCGGCGCTACGGGACCACCCTGTTCCTCACCACCCACTACCTCGACGAGGCCGACCAGTTCGCCGAGCGGGTCATGGTCGTGGACCGGGGGCGGATCATCGCCGACGACACCGCGTCCCGGCTCAAGACGGACCTGGCCGGGGACCGGATCGCCCTCACCTTCGACGCCGGCCCGGCGGCCGCCGTGGCGGCCGTCCGGCGCGCGGCCGCCGCCGCGGGGGCCGGCGGCGCCGAGCCGGAGGCGGCCCCCGCCGGGGAGGGCGCGCGCGTCGTCGTCGCGGTCGACCACGGCGAGCGCGTGCTGCCCGCCCTGCTGCGCGAGCTCGACCGGGACGGCCACACGGTGCGGACCGCCGAGCTCGACCGCCCGACCCTCGACGACGTCTTCCTCCGGCTCACCGGGCGGAGCCTGCGCGAGGAGCAGACGGAGGACCCCCAGACCGATCCGGCCGCCGAGGCCACGAGCGTGGGAGCACCCCGATGACGACCGTTCCGACCACCCGCGAGTCGCCCGGCGGGCACGCCGGCGGCACCGAGCGGGCCCGCCCGGCGGGGATCCTGCACGACTCCGTGAGCGTCTTCGTCCGCGAGCTGCGGCCGGTGATCCGGGACCCCTTCAGCCTGGTCTTCTCGCTCATGCAGCCGCTGATGTTCCTCGCCTTCTTCGGCCCGCTCCTGGGCGGGATGACCGGGCTCCCCCTGGACCAGGCGTTCCAGTGGTTCGTGCCGGGCATCGTGGTGATGATCGCGCTGTTCGGCACCGCCATGACCGGCTCGAACCTGCTGTTCGAGATCCAGTCCGGGGCGCACGAGCGGATGCTCGTGGCCCCGGTGTCCCGCTCGGCGCTCATGGTGGGGCGCGCGTGCAAGGAGATGGTGCCGCTGGTGCTGCAGGCCCTGGTGATCTCCGGGGTCGCCGCGTTCTTCGGCTTCCGCCCGTCCCTGCCCGGCATGGCGGTGGGCCTGGCGGTCCTCGCGGTCTTCGGGGTGGGGCTGGGGGCGCTGAGCTACGCCCTGGCCATCGTCTCCCGGAACCGGGACTGGATGTTCTGGACCGTGCAGCAGGGGCTGCTGTTCCCCCTCATGCTGCTGTCCGGGATGCTCCTGCCGCTCGAGGCCGGTCCGGGGTGGATGCAGGTGCTCTCGCGGTTCAACCCGCTCACCTACATGGTCGACGCGGAGCGGGCCCTGTTCAACGGCCAGTTCGGCGATCCGGCCGTGGCCGCCGGCGCCCTCGCGGCGGTCCTGCTGGCCGCCCTGGGCCTGGCCGTGGGGATCCGCGCGATGCGCCACAGCATCTGAGGCCGCCCCTCAGAGCCACCGCTTCCACTTGAACACCCCGTAGAGGGCCACCCCCATGCCGAGCATGGCCAGCAGCGCGAGCGGGTAGCCCAGCGGCCACGCGAGCTCGGGCATGTGCTCGAAGTTCATTCCGTACACCGTGCCCACCAGGGTCGGGGCGAAGAGGATCGCGGCCCAGGAGGAGATCCGCTTCACCTCCTCGCTCTGCGCCAGGGCCGACTCGGTGAGCCGTTGCATCTCGTCGTTCTGCCGCTGCCCCACCAGGGTGGCGTGCACCGTGAGGGCGTTCTGCAGGAGCACGCGGAACGCGTCGGCGCGCTCCCCCACCCGGATGGCGTGGTCCTGGACGTCCCGCAGCCGCTGCTGCAGCTCGACGCCCAGTCCGTGCTTCTCCGCCCCGAGCTGCAGGGCCTCCAGCATGGCCACCAGCGGGTGGACGGCGCGCTGGAACTCGATGACCTCCCGGGAGAGCTCGTAGACCCGGCGGGAGACGTCCCGGTCCGCGCCGAAGATCTGGTCCTCGATCTCGTCGATGTCGTTCTCGAGCCCGGCGACCACGGGGGCGTAGCCGTCGACCACCTCGTCGAGGATCCCGTACAGCACCGCCTGCGGGCCCGCGCCCAGCAGCTCCGGCGCGGCCTCCAGCCGGCGCCGGACCGCGGCGAGGTCGGGGGACTCGGCGTGGCGGACCGTGACCACGAAGTCGCGGCCCACGAAGACGTGCAGCTCCCCGAACTCGACCTTCTCGACGTCGTCCAGGTACCGGGCCGGGCGCAGCACCACGAAGAGGGTGTCCCCGAAGCGCTCCAGCTTGGCGCGCTGGTGCCCCTTCAGGGCGTCCTCCACCGCGAGGTCGTGCAGCCGGAACTCCGCGGCCACGGACTGCACCTCGGGCGGCTCGGGGCGGTAGAGGCCGATCCAGGCCATCCCGCCGTGCCCGCGCATCACCGCGTAGGTCTCGTCCAGGTCCTCCGGGGTCGACGCGCGCCGGCCCTCCACGTACACCACGTTGTCCACCAGCGGCACCGCGTGCCACCTCCCGTCCGGTCCGTCGTGCGCTCCGCCCCATCATGACAGGCCCAGCTGCCCGCCCGGCCCCTTCCCGCGCACGCTCCCCGCCCGCACGGGCCCGCTTCGCCTCCTCGTGAACTCACCGGTTCCGCCCGGGACCGGAGCATCGATGCTCTGGTCTCGGGCGGAACCGGTGAGCTCGGCGCAGACGGGCCGCGCAGAGGTGGCCGGGCGGTGGTTCGGGCAGGCGGGCCGGCGGTCAGCCCTTCACCGCGCCGCCGGTCAGGCCCGAGACGATGTACCGCTGCAGGAAGAGGAACAGCGCGACCACCGGGATCGCCGCCAGGATCGCCCCGGCCGTGAAGACGCCCCAGTTCTCCCCGAACTGCACGGAGACGAACTGGTACAGCCCCACGGCCAGCGTGTACTTGTCCGGGTCCTGCAGCACGATCTGGGCGAGCAGGAAGTCCGAGAAGGAGGCGATGAAGGACAGCATCCCGACGACCACGAGGATGGGGGTCACCAGCGGCAGGATCATGGTCCAGTAGATCTGGGCGTGCGAGGCACCGTCGATCTCCGCGGCTTCGTCCAGGTCCTTGGGGATGGTGTTGAAGAAGCCGTACATGAGGAAGGTGTTCGCCCCCAGTGCCCCGCCCAGGTAGACGGCGACGAGGCCGAGCCGGGAGTTCAGGCCCAGGAAGGGATAGACCTCGGAGATCGCGAACAGCAGCAGGAAGATCGCCACGAAGGCCAGCAGCTGCGGGAACATCTGGATGATCAGCAGGGACATGAGCCCGCTCCTGCGGGACTTGAACCGGAACCGGGAGAAGGCGTAGGCCGCCGCCGCGCCCATGAGCACGGTGCCCACGGCCGTGGTCACGGAGACGAACATCGAGTTGGCGAACCAGGTGAGGTAGGGGTTCTGCGGATCGGTGAGCAGGTTGGTGTAGTTGGCACCGGTCACGTCGGAGAAGAGCCGGTTGGATCCCAGGAGGGACCCGGAGGCCGACAGGGACGCCGAGAGGGCATAGACGAGCGGAAAGAGCGCGAAGACGCACGCGGCGATCGCGGCGAGGTGCTTCCATCCGCCGCGGGCGGAGCGACGGCGCCGACGGGGCCGGGGAGCCCCGGTCGGGGCGTCCGGGGGCCGCAGCGTGTCAGTGGGCTGGACGGTGTTCGAGGTGCCGGTGGACGGAGCGGCCGTGGCCGCGGCCCACGGGGCGTCGTAGGTGCCGTCGGGGCCGGGGCGGTCGTCCGGGGTGGGCGTGGTGGGAGTGGTCATGTCAGCTGATCTCCTCGAGAGCCTTGCTGCGGCGGAACGTCAGTCCGGAGATGACGGCCACCATGATGAAGATGAGGATGGACAGGGCCGAGGCCAGACCGTAGTCATTGGTGCCGCCGGCGAACGCGATCTTGTAGACGAACGAGATGAGGATGTCCGTGGCGCCCACCCCGGTGGTGGACTCCACGTCCTGGGGTCCGCCTCCGGTGAGCAGGTAGATCACGTTGAAGTTGTTGAAGTTCATGGCGAAGGACGCGATGAGCATCGGGCCGACCGCGACCATGAGCATGGGCAGGGTGATCGACCCGAACTGGCGGACCGGTCCGGCCCCGTCCATCTCGGAGGACTCGTAGATCTCGTTCGGGATCGACTGCAGGGCGCCGGTGGTCACGAGGAACATGTACGGGAAGCCCAGCCAGAGGTTGACCAGCAGCAGCGAGATCCTGGCCAGCCAGGGGTTGTCCAGCCAGGGGACTCCGGCGCCGCCCAGCAGGATCTCGTTGACGAAGCCGTAGTCGGTGTTGAGCAGACCTGCCCAGATCAGGATCGACAGGAAGGCGGGGAAGGCGTAGGGCAGGAAGATGATGGCCCGGTAGACGTTCCGGAACCTCAGCTTCTCGTCGTTGAACAGGATTGCCAGGAGCAGGCCCAGGAAGAAGGTCAGGGCCACCGAGAGGATGGCGAAGGCGAAGGTCCACAGGGTCACGGAGACGAACGGGCCGCCCAGGATCGCCGGGTCGAAGATCGCCGCGAAGTTGTCCAGTCCCACGAAGACCCGCCAGCCCGGCCGCAGGGCCTCGCCCTCGGGTCCGACGAAGGCGCCCTCCCCGTTGTTCGCGTACACGGTGCCGTCGTCGGCGACCATCGCGTCGGCCGCCTCGTCGTGGACGAGCGTGGACTCGTACACGTAGGCGGTCCGGCCGTCATCGGTGCGCAGTGCGGCGTCGTCGGCCTCCTCTCCGCTCACGGGCACCCGGAGGTCGGTCAGCTCGTCGGCGGCCGCCACGACGCCGCCGTAGTCGAGCACCTCGTAGCCGGGCGCCTCGACGACGCGGCCGTCCGTGACCGTGGCGTCCTCGAGCGGGGCCAGCGGCTGATCGGCGGCGCCCACGAGCACCTGGTCGTCCTGCACGGTGGCCAGCGCAAGTCCGTCGTCGCCCTCGAGGACCGTGACGGGGTACGCCTGGGAGCCCTCGACCCGCTGCTCGTAGGTGGTGGTGAGCTGGCTGATCGCCGCCGCCTTGGTGGCGTTGTGTCCGTCACCGTAGTTGGTGAACGCCGTGGCGGCGGTGTAGAGCACCACGAAGATCTGGAAGATCAGCAGGAAGATCAGCCCCGGGTAGAGGTACTTGGCGGGCAGGATCTTCCGGCTGGGCAGGAAGTAGACGAGGTCGGCCACGATCAGGGCCAACGCCAGGAAGGCCAGGATGCCCCAGCTGCCGGCGGCCCAGGCCGCGAGGATGCCGTAGAGGCCGAACGCGTTGATCAGCGCCATCAGGACCAGCTTGACCACGAAGCCCAGGCCGAATCCCCGGGAGTGCGAGTTGCGCAGGCCAAGGGGCGCGCCGAGCCCGGCACCGCCCCCCGCCTCGCCGGGGGCGGCGGTGGTGCCCCGTGCGGTGATGTGCGTGCTCATCAGATCTGTCCTTCGATGTTGTCGATCATGCGGTCCCACAGCTCCACGGGGTTTCCGCGGCCGTTGATGATGGCGTTCTCCGTGGTGCCCCAGAAGCTCCACACCGCGCCCATCTCGGGGATGGCCGGCATGGGCAGGCCGGTCGCGGCTATCTCGGCGTAGGCGGCGCGCAACGGGTCGCCCTGCATGCGGTCGATCGCCACCTGGCTGGCCGGAGGCCGGCCCGTGCTCTCGTACATGGCCGTCTGCGACTCCGGGCGGGTCAGGTAGTTGGCGGCGAAGTCCTGGGCCGCGACCGGGTTGGGGGCGTTGGCGTTGACGAAGAACGCCTGGACGCCCACGAACGGGCGTGCTTCCTCGTCACCGGCCGGCGGCACGGGCAGGACGCTCACGTCCATCCCGGCGGCCTCGACGTCGGTCAGCTCCCAGGGCCCGCCCAGGTGGAAGGCGGACTCGCCGTTGAGGAAGGACTCCTTGGCGATGTCCGGGGTCATGGAGGTCTGCAGGTCCCCGGTCTGTCCGAGGTCCTGCAGGTAGCGGGCGAACTCGTGGCCGTCCTCGCCCCCCATGGTGAGGTTGCTGGTGTACTCCCCTTCCGCGGTGCGCTCGAAGACCTCGGCCCCGAAGGAGGTCTGCAGGGCGTAGAGGTGGTAGGGGTCGCCGGCTTCGGGCGACTGGCTCACCGTGAAGGGGTACTCGATCCCCCGCTCCTCCATGAGCCGGTGCCCGATCGCGCGCAGCTCGTCGAACGTGGCGGGGTCCTGGGCGGTGAGCTCGTTGTTGCGCAGCATCGCCACGTTCTCGATCGCGTACGGCACCCCGTAGCTCACCCCGTTGTAGACGACGGCCTCACGGGCGTTCTCGGTGAAATCCTCCGCCCGGTCTCCCATCTCCACAGGGGCCACCACGCCGTTGGCGGCGAGCTGGCCGAGGTTGTCGTGCGGGGAGACGATGATGTCCGGGGCCTGCCCCGTGGGGGACTGGGAGATGAAGTTGGAGATCGCCTGCGCGTTGATCTCCCGCTGGATGAACTCCACCTCCACCCCGGTGTCGGCGGTGAAGCTGTCGGCGACCTGCTCCAAGGCCGGGATCTCGTCCTCGCCCGCCTGGATCTTGATGCTGCCCGGTCCGCCGGCCAGGCCGGCCGTGGGTGCCGACGCGCAGCCGGCGAGCAGGAGTGCGGCGCCGACGGCGCCGGCGGCCCGGTGAGTCTGTTTCATGGTGGGATTCCTCATCATTGTCCGTAGTCGGTCGGCGGCGTGAGCGTGGGATCCGGTGTCAGTCGGGCAGGCGTCGGCCGGTGGCGGCGTCGAAGAGGTGCACGTGCTCGAGGTCCGGGGCGACCCAGACGGTGCTCCCGGCCCGCGGCGGGGTGCGGCCCTCGACCCGGACGATGAACTCGTGGACGGTGGGGTCCTCCTCGGCCCCGGTGGTGTTGTCCACCGGCACCACCGTGTTGGCCGCGGTGACCGGGGCGAGGTGGCCGTAGACGAAGGCGTCCGCGCCGAGCTCCTCGACCACGTCGGCCACGATCGGCAGCCCGGTGCCCTCACCGGCCGGGTGCAGGTCCTCGGGCCGGATGCCGACCGTCACCCGGTCCCCGGTCAGCGACTGGTGCTGGGCGGGCGTGAGCGGAACGGTCACCGTGCCCAGCTGCACGCCGTGCTCGGTGACGGGGGCGCGGAAGAGGTTCATCGCCGGCGACCCGATGAACCCGGCCACGAACTCCGTGGCCGGGGCGTCGTACAGCCTGCGCGGGGTGTCGACCTGCATGAGGTGCCCGTCCTTGAGCACCGCCACCCTATCGCCCATGGTCATCGCCTCGACCTGGTCGTGGGTGACGTAGACGGTGGTGACCCCCAGCCGACGGGTCAGGGAGGCGATCTGGGTGCGGGTCTGGACTCTGAGCTTCGCGTCCAGGTTCGACAGCGGCTCGTCCATCAGGAACACCTGCGGGGAGCGCACGATCGCACGCCCCATCGCCACCCGCTGGCGCTGCCCGCCGGACAGGGCCTTGGGCTTGCGGTCCAGGTAGTCGGTCAGGTCCAGGATCTTCGCCGCCTCCTCCACCCGGGTCCGGCGCTCCTCGGCGGGGACCTTGGCGATCTTCAGGGCGAAGCCCATGTTCTCGGCCACCGTCATGTGGGGGTAGAGGGCGTAGTTCTGGAAGACCATGGCGATGTCGCGGTCCCGGGAGGGCACGTCGGTGACGTCGCGGTCCCCGATGTGGATGGTCCCGTCGGTGACCTCCTCGAGTCCGGCGAGCATCCGCAGGGTGGTGGATTTCCCGCACCCGGAGGGCCCGACCAGGACGAGGAACTCCCCGTCGGCGATCTCGAGGTCCAGCCCGGTGACCGAGGGGCGTTCGGCCCCCGGGTACCGGCAGGTGACGTCGGCGTAGCGCACAGAGGACATGGTGGGTGCTTCCTTTCACGGAGCCCGCGGTCGTTCCCGCACCGGCGGGACCCGGGAGGGGAGAACGGGCGGGACCCCGGGGCCGGTCCGGCCGGCGGGGCGCCCACCCGAAGGTGAGTTGGCTCACTACTGTAAGCGCTACCACAAAGGGTGTCCACACCCCCTAGCACCCTTGTGTTCTCGAATCTGCAGACCTGATAGCGCTTCCAGTTCGTGTTGATCAGCTCTACCATGGAGCGCATGCCCACGATCTCCGGTGCGCTGCGGACGCAGCGCCTCACTCCCGTCCACGACCGCGACCAGGAACCGAAGTGGTGGCGGTCCTCGGTCATCTACCAGGTGTATCCCCGCTCGTTCCGGGACCTCGACGGGGACGGTGTGGGTGACCTCGCCGGCATCACCGCCGAGCTCGGACAGCTCGCGGAGCTGGACATCGACGCGATCTGGCTCTCCCCCTTCTACCCCTCACCGCAGCTCGACGGCGGCTACGACGTGAGCGACTACTGCGACGTCGACCCCGCCTTCGGCACCCTGGCGGACTTCGACGCCCTCGTGGCGGCCGCGGAGTCGCACGGCGTGAAGGTGATCATCGACCTGGTGCCCAACCACTGCTCCCACGAGCACGTCCTGTTCCGCCAAGCCCTCACGGCCGGCCCCGGGGCCCCGGAGCGGGAGCTGTTCGTGTTCCGGGACGGCCGGGGCGGATCCGGCGAGCTGCCCCCCAACAACTGGCAGTCCCACTTCGGCGGCCCGGCCTGGACCCGGGTGACCGAGGCCGACGGTCGGCCCGGCCAGTGGTACCTGCACCTGTTCGACTCGTCCCAGCCCGACTTCAACTGGGACCACGAGCTGGTCCGGCAGGAGTTCGACCGGGTGCTGCGCTTCTGGCTCGACCGCGGCGTCGCCGGGTTCCGCGTGGACGTGGCGCACGCCCTCGTCAAGGCGGAGGGCCTGCCCGACTGGGACGGGCGGGCCGATGGGGGGAGCATCCCCGGCTACCCCTTCACCGACGCCCCGATGTTCGGGCAGCCGCAGGTCCACGACATCTTCCGGCGCTGGCGGGAGGTGCTCGCGGAGTACCCCGGCGAGCGGATCCTGTGCGCCGAGGCGAGCGTGGACCCGCTCCACCGGCTGGCCGACTGGGTGCGCCCGGACCAGATGCACCAGACGTTCAACTTCTCCTACCTCGCGGCGCCGTGGGACGCCGCGGAGCTGCGCCGGATCATCACCTCGTCCCTCGAGGCGTTCGACGCGGTCGGGGCGCCCACCACCTGGGTGCTGTCCAACCACGACGTCGTCCGGCACACCACCCGGCTGGCGCTGACCGAGGACGACCCCCGCCCCGGCGACGGCCGCGGCCCCGAGGACGAGCAGCCGGACCACGTGCTGGGCACGCGGCGGGCGCGCGCCGCGTCCCTGCTCATGCTCGGCCTGCCGGGCGGCGTCTACCTGTACCAGGGGGAGGAGCTCGGCCTGCCGGACCACACGACCCTCCCCCACGACGTCCGGCAGGACCCCACCTACCACCGCACCGGCGGGGACCGGCTCGGCCGCGACGGCTGCCGGGTGCCGCTGCCCTGGACCAGCACCGGGGCGTCCCTGGGCTACAGCCCCACGGGTGAGGCCTGGCTCCCGCAGCCTGCGGGATGGGCGCAGCTCTCGCGCGAGGCGCAGCGCGAGGACCCGGCCTCCACACTGTCCCTGTACCGCACCGCGCTGGCGCTGCGGCGGGCGCACGGGCTCGGGTCGGGCTCGCTCGCGTGGGCGGAGGACCTCAGCGGCCGGGACTGCCTCGGCCTCGTCAACAACGACGTGCTGGTGCTGCTGAACACCGGCTCCGCGCCGGTGGAGCTGCCCGACCTGCCGATCCTGGCCCGCAGCGGGCCCCGGACGTCCTCGCCGCATATCCTGGCCCCGGAGGAGTGCGTATGGCTGCGAACGGAGGACCCCGGGGTGACACAGGGGTGAACCCACCCCGGCTCCAGGACGTCGCCGTCCGGGCCGGCGTGTCCACCGCGACCGTCTCCCGGGCGCTCAGCGGCAAGGGGCACGTCTCGCCCCGGGCCCGGGCCCGGGTCCAGCAGGCGGCGCAGGAGCTGGGGTTCGTCGTGTCCTACCACGCGTCCAGCCTCGCGAGCGGGCGGAGCCGCAACATCGGGGTGGTCCTGCCGCACGTGGACCGGTGGTTCTTCTCCACCGTCCTGGAGGGGGTGGCCGGCGCCCTCATGGAGGCCGGCTACGACCTGACCCTCTACAACTTCGAGGGGGACCGCTACCGGGAGACCGTGCTGACCGACTTCCTCCTGCGGAAGCGGCTGGACGCGGCCGTGGCCGTGTCCCTGCCCCTGGACCCGCCGGAGACGGAGCAGCTGTTCGCCGCCGGCATCCCGCTCGTCGGGGTCGGGGGCCCGCTGGTGGGCGCGCCCACGGTCAGCATCGACGACCTCGACGTCGGGCGCCGCGCCACGCAGCACCTGATCGGGCTGGGCCACCGGCGGATCGCCCACCTCGGCGGCGCGGAGGAGGGCCGGCGCTACTTCCCGATGTCCCGCGACCGCCGGGACGGCTGGGAACAGGCGATGGCGGGCGCCGGGCTGACCGTCGACCCCGCGTGGTCGCTCATCGCGGACTACACCTTCACCGGCGCCTACCAGCAGGCCAAGAACCTCCTGGCGGACCCCTTCCACCGCCCGACGGCGGTCTTCGCCTCGTCCGACGAGATGGCGGCCGGCACGATCCTCGCGGCGCGGGACCTCGGTCTCACCGTGCCCGGCGATCTGTCCGTCATCGGCGTCGACGCCCATCCCATCGGGGAGGCCTTCGGCCTGACGACTCTGGACCAGCACGCCCGGCAGCAGGGCACCCGTGCCGTCGAGCGGCTCCTCGAGCACCTGTCCGGAGGCTCCGACGAGCCGTCGAACGAGGTGCTCCCGGCCCACTTCGTCGCCCGGTCCTCCACCGGACCGGTCGCGGCCCCGCACGGCACCTGACCCACCTCTGATCCTGGCCCGCCCCGTCGGCGCCACCGCCCCGTGAACTCACCGGTTCCACCCGGGAGCGGCACACCAGTGCCGTGGCCCCGGGTGGAACCGGTGAGTTCGGCGGAGGGGCTCTGTCGCCGTCGGGGAGCGGCGGCAGAGCCCGGAGCGCTGCGGGGAGGGCCGGTCAGACCCTATGAGGTGACCGTTGGTTTGGGTGCCGGGGGTTGCGGGCCGGGGCCTCGCGTACGCAGATTCGTGGGTTACCGGACAAGAATGCCCTTGCCCGGGTACCGACATGCGTAGGAGGCCCCGGTGTTTACCGAGAATACGAGTGTGGGACTGGATGTGCACGCACGATCGATCAGCGGCACAGCGATCGACACGACCACCGGTGAGGTGCTCACCCGCCGGCTGGGCCCAGGGTCCACGGAGGTGCTGGCCTGGCTGGAGGAGCTGCGGGCCGGCCACGGGTCGCTGGCGGTGGCCTACGAGGCAGGCCCGACCGGGTACGGGCTGGCCCGTACAGTGACCGCGGCCGGGTACCGGTGCGTGGTCGCGGCCCCGTCCAAGATCGTGCGCCCGGCCGGGGAGAAGGTGAAGACCGACGCGAAGGACGCGTTGCTGCTGGCCCGGCTGCTGCGGATGGGAGAGCTCACCGCGGTGCGGGTGCCGACCGTGGCCCAGGAATCGGCCCGGGACCTGGTGCGGGCCCGCGAGGACGCCCGGCGGGAACTGATGAGCGCCCGGCACCGGCTGGCGAAGCTGCTGCTGCGCCACGGACACGTCTACACCGGTGGCGAGGCCTGGACCGGCGCCCACGACGGGTGGTTGCGCCGGATCCGCCGGGGCGAGCTGGCCGGGTCCGGGGCCGGGACCCTGGCCGCCTTCGACGCCGGCTACGACTGCGTGGGCGAGATCCTGGCCCGCCGCGACCGTCTCGACGCGGCGATCCTGGCGGTGGCCGCCGACTCCGAGTTCACCCCGGTCGTGGACCGGTTGTGCTGCCTGCGCGGGATCTCGCGGCTGACCGGGCTGGGCCTGGCCGTGGAGATCGGCGACTGGGACCGGTTCACCGGCGCGTCGATCGCCGCCTATCTCGGACTGGTGCCCTCCGAGCACTCCTCCGGGGCCAGCCGATCCCTGGGCGGCATCACCAAGACCGGCAACACCCACGCCCGCCGGCTGCTGATCGAGGCCGCCTGGCACCACAAGCCCCGCTACGCGCCCGGGGCGACCATGCGCGCCCGGTGGGCAGCCGCCCCGGCGGCCGCGGCCGCCCGCGGGGACGCCGGCAACCGCAGGCTGCACCACCGGTGGACCGTGCTGAGCGCCCACCGCAAGCCGCACACCGTGGCCAACACCGCGATCGCCCGCGAGCTGGCCGGCTGGTGCTGGTCCCTGGCCGTGATGGAGGACTAGCACCCACCGACTCGTTCACGATCACCGGCACCGGAACGCAGCGCGAGGAGCAACCAGCGCTTGGCCTGTGAGCAGCCCACTCCCCGGAGGGGCCACGCTCGAGCTCAGACAAGCCCGACGGCTCCTGCCGAAACACGGTCCTGCGGTACCCAACCCGCGCATATCAGACTGACCGCGCGTCGCCACAGACACGCCGCCCCGGACCAGCCGACCACCGTGAACGACGAAGCGGCGTCCTCCACCGGCCGACGGAGGACGCCGCTTCACCCTGCCCTCTTGACAGAATCGACTACATATCAGGCCACCGTGAACGTCCGCTCGTGCCACCCGGAGGCGCCGTCCGGGGCGGGCGGCGCCTGCTCGGCGGTCTGGACGGTCCCGTCCCGGTCGACGGCCCGGACCCGTGCCGTGTGCTGCCCCCCGGCCAGCTGCGTGCGCAGCACCCACTGCCGCCACGTGTCGTCGGAGGGCACCTCGCCCAGGTCGGCCTCCTGCCACGGCCCGTCGTCGACGCTGACCTGCACCGCGGCGATCCCGGTGTCCTGCGCCCACGCGGTGCCCGCGATCACGACCTCCCCGGCGTCCACGCGGCCCCCGGCGCGCGGGACCTCGATCCGGGAGGCCGTCTTGATCGGCCCGCGCGCCGACCAGCCGCGCGGGGTCCAGTAGCCCTCGTCGCGGTCGAAGCGGGTGACCTCGAGGTCCACGAGCCACTTGGTGGCGGAGACGTAGCCGTAGAGCCCGGACACCACCATCCGCACCGGGTAGCCGTGCTCGAACGGCAGCGGCTGCCCGTTCATGGTCACCGCCACCAGGGAGTCCCGCCCCGGGTCCAGCAGCGCGTCGAGGGGGGTGCCGGCGGTGAACCCGTCCTCGGAGGTCGAGAGCACCATGTCCGCGTCCGCCTGCACCCCGGCCTCGGCCAGCAGCTCCCGCACGGGCACGCCCGTCCACACGGCGTTGCCCACGAGGTCCCCGCCCACGGGGTTGGACACGCAGGCCAGGGTCACCACGTGCTCGGCGAGCGGCCGCGCGACGAGGTCCTCGAAGCTCAGCTCGATCTCGCGCTCCACCATGCCGTGGATCCGCAGCCGCCACTGCGCCACGTCGATCCGGGGCACGCTCAGCGCCGTGTCGATGCGGTAGAAGTCGTCGGTGGGGGTGAGCCAGGGCTCCACGCCCTCGATGCCGAGGTCGGCGCCGGCGGGGATCGGGTCCCGCACCACGGGGGCGGGGATCCGGAGCATGTCCCGGGCCGCGGGCACCCGTGCGGCCGCGGAGGAGGCCCAGCGCCCGGCGACGCCGGCCACGGCGCCCAGCACGGCCACGGCCGCCGAGGCCCGGACGAAGCCGCGGCGGTCCAGCTCCGCCGCGGGCCACGGGGACGGACCGGCCCGGCGCGTGAGCACCGTCAGGAACAGCGTCCCGGCCCCCGTGCCGACGACGACGGGGACCGTGTCCGCCACGGAGGCCCCCGCCCGCGTCAGCACCGCCAGCAGCCCGAGGAGCCCCAGCACCCCGAGCAGCACCACGCCCATCGGGGCTCTGGCGCGCTGTGCCGCCCCGATGCCGGTGCCGGCCGCCACGAGCCCGGCGGCCATCACGAGCAGCAGCACGAGCTTGTCCGCGGTGCCGAACAGGGCGATCGCCGCGTCCTTGACCGGGGCGGGGACCCCGTCCACGATCACCCCGCCCACCGCCGTGAGCGGGGCGCCGACCGGCCCGGTCACCCAGGCCAGCAGCTCGGCCAGACCCACGGCGAGGGCGGTCGCGGCGACCCCGGCGAGGATCCAGGGCCCGAGCTCGGCGGGGGCCCGTCGTCGTCCGGTGTCCGGGCGGTGCGCGGTGGAGGTCATGCGCGTCAGCGTGTCACGGGGCCCTGGGATCCGCCTGGGCGAGCGCGGCCCCGAAGCGCTCCAGCGCCTCCTGCCCCACCACGTCCCCCGGCAGCAGAGGGACCTGCAGCAGCGGGACCTCCGGCAGCGCCTCGCGCAGGGTGGCCACGTGCGTCTCCTCCAGCGCGCGGCGCTCGGCCAGGAAGTCCCCGGCGTCCGCCGGGGAGCGCTTGTTGATCACGAGGGCGCCCACGTGCACCCCGGCGCGGACCAGCTGCCCGTGCAGCTCGACGGTCTCCAGGACGGGCAGCCGCTCGGCGGCGAGCACGATGACGAAGCTGCAGCGCTCGGCGTCGACCAGCACCGCGCGCAGCGCCTCGAAGCGCTCGCGGCGGCGCAGCAGGATCCGCCGGATCTCGAGGTCCCGCTCCTCACGGGGGTCCCGGGGCCGGTCGGTGCCCACGACGCTCTCGCCCGCGGCGTCCCGGTCCTCGAGACCGCGCAGGGCGGCGCCGAACTTCTCCGCCCTGCCCCGGCGGCGCAGCAGGCCCTCGGTCCAGGCGGACATGATCTCGGGCAGCGCCATGAGCCGGGCGGTGTGCCCGGACGGCGCGGTGTCGAAGACGATGAGGTCGTAGTCCTCCAGGCCCGTGTCCACGATCTCGGCGACCCGCTCCAGCACCGCCGACTCGTGGGTGCCCGGCGAGTCCCGGGCGAGCTCCATGTGCTTGTCGACCTCGCCGGCGAGGTGCTCGGGCATGAGCCGGCGGATCGTGGCGCCCACGGCGGCGAGGTGGGCCTCGGTCGTGGCGAGCGGGTCCACCTCGATGCCGTCGAGCAGGCCCGGGCCGTCCGGGTCGCGGAAGAGCGGGGTGGTCCGGTCCCCCACCGGGCGCTCCCACAGGTGCCCGAGGTTGTGCGCGGGGTCGGTCGAGACGACGAGCACCCGGCGGCCGGCGCGGGCCTGGGCGAGGGCGGTGGCGGAGGCGACGGCGGTCTTGCCGACGCCGCCCTTGCCGCCCACGAACAGGACCCGGCGGGCGGCGGCGAGCTCTAGCAGCATGTAATGTGCTCCAGGGGGGAGCGCTCCATGCCCATCCGCCGGTGCCAGTCGTGGAACCGGTCGTAGACCACGGGCAGCAGCTCCACGGTGTAGTAGCTGGCGGGGTTCGGCACCCCCAGCGCCTCGGAGAGGACCAGCATCATGAACAGGTCCTCCTCGTCGCGCTGGGCGCGGGCGAAGGTCCGCCGGTAGGGCGCCACGTAGAACTCGTGCAGGCCCGCCCCGAGGCGGGCCTGCACGGTGCGCAGCCGGTCGAGGAACGTCACCGGCTCACAGGGAGCGGGTGTCCCCCGCCGAGGTGCTCACCTGCTCCTCGCCGGCCTCCGGCGGGTTCTTCCGGGCGGCGTTCATCGCCGTCACCGACTCCACGATGACCCACAGGGCGGCGATCAGGATGATCACGTCGAGGACGAGCAGGAACCAGTTCTCGGCGGCCCAGAACTGTCCCAGCTGGACGATCAGCGCGTAGACCGACATCAGCAGCAGGAACACGAGGGGCACCAGCACGGGCAGCACCGGGCGGCCCTTGCGCAGCAGGATCACCGCGATCATCGACAGCGTCAGGCCGGCCAGCAGCTGGTTCGAGGTGCCGAACAGCGGCCAGATGAGCATGCCGCCGGAGCCGTCCGCGCCCGCGCTGAAGGTGAGCCCCATGGCCACCACGAGCACGATGAGCGTGGCGATCGTCTTGCCGATGTTGACGCCCATGATGTGTCCCGCCTCCTGCACCACGAAGCGCTGCAGGCGGATGCCGGTGTCCATGGTCGTGGCGGCGAACAGCACGGCCATGGTCGCGAGGATGGTCGCGCTCAGCGACGGGGGGATGCCCAGTCCGGTGTTGACGACCGAGGCCCCGCCCTGGACGAACGCGGCGACGCCGCCCTGGCCGAACGCGGTGTACACGGCTTCCCAGTCGGCGATCGTGCGGAAGCCGGCGGTCGTGGCGATGATCGCGCCGAGCGCCAGGAGGCCCTCGCCGACCGCGCCGAAGTAGCCGACGAAGCGGGCGTCCGGCTCCTTGTCCAGCTGCTTCGACGAGGTGCCCGAGGCCACGATCCCGTGGAACCCGGAGATCGCGCCGCAGGCGATGGTGACGAACAGCAGCGGCACCAGGCTGGGCGTGCCCTCCGGCACCGCGGTGTTGAACGCCGGCGCCACGACGGTCGGGGCGGAGATCAGGACCGCGCCGTAGAGGATGCCCAGGGCGATGAACAGCTGGAGGCCGTTGATGTAGTCGCGGGGCTGCAGCAGCATCCACACGGGCAGCACCGAGGCCACACCGGCGTAGAGGAACAGGACCACGATCCAGAACGCGTTGGCCGGCAGGCCCAGGACCGTCTCGGGGAGCACCACGGGGAAGCGGTCGCCGAGCAGGATGAGGGCGTAGAGGGCCACGACGCCGACGACGGACACGACGGCGAGGTTCCACTTGTAGCGGTAGACCGCCTGGCCGATGAGCAGCGCGACGACGATGGCGCCCCACGTGGGGATGACCGAGGTGGGCGTGCCGACCAGCAGGTTGGAGATCACCACGGCGAACGCGGCGTTGACCATGAGCAGCACGAGGAAGATGACGACCAGGAAGAGGTTCCGGCCGCGGTGGCCGATGTACTTCCCGGACAGTGATCCGATGGACCGGCCCTGGTGCCGGTTGGAGGCCCACAGGGCGCCGAGGTCGTGCACGCCGGCGAAGAAGACGGTGCCGAGGGTCACCCAGAGGAACGCCGGGAGCCAGCCCCAGATGACCGCGATGGCGGGACCGACGATGGGGGCCGCCCCGGCCACGGAGGTGAAGTGGTGGCCCCACAGCACGTACTTGTTGGTGGGCACGTAGTCCACACCGTCCCCCATCTCGTGGGCGGGGGTGACGAAGGAGTCCTGGAGCTTGTAGATCCGGCGGGCCACGAACTTCGAGTACAGGAGGTACCCGAGGATCATCATGGCGACGCCGACCACGGCGAGGACGATGGAGTTCATGGTGCTCCGATCTCTGCAGGTGTGGCGGTGGTGGTCGCTGGGTCACCATGCTACCGCCGCGTGACCACGGTCACGACGCACGTCCTGGCCGCCCGGGGCCCGTTCCGGGGACCTGGCCGGAGTGGGGCGGGCTACGCCGCCGCGGACCGCGCGTCCGCCGGCGCCATGATCGCGAAGGACTCCCGGTCCGGGCCGGCCACGACCGCCAGCCGCCCGTACCCGGAGTCGAGCGGCTCCTCCGCCACCGACCCGCCGGAGTCGCGCACGCGCTGGACGGCGTCGTCGACGTCCTCGACCTGGAAGCAGACCGACCAGACCGCGGGCGCGTT
Organism: Kocuria oxytropis; assembly: GCF_040981195.1. Classification (NCBI taxonomy): domain Bacteria; kingdom Bacillati; phylum Actinomycetota; class Actinomycetes; order Micrococcales; family Micrococcaceae; genus Kocuria; species Kocuria oxytropis. The sequence goes on from NZ_JAVFXA010000011.1 coordinate 51,068, forward strand.
CTCCGCGGCGGGATCGGTCCCGCCGATCCCGCCGGCCGGGCGCTGCCCGTGCGGCACCGTGAACGTGGCGTAGGGGACGCCCTCCCCGGCGACGTCCTCGTAGTGGTAGCCGAAGACCTGGGCGTAGAAGTCCCGGGCGGCGTGGTGGTCGGGGGTCGTGAGGTCGCACCACACCACGCTCCCGGGCACGTCGACCGCCGTGAACCCGATGTGCTCCCCGGCCTGCCACAGCCCGAAGGAAGCCCCGGTGGGGTCCTGCCAGAGCCCTCTCCGGCCGGAGCGGCCCATCTCCTCGGGCGCCGTCAGCTGCGTGCCGCCCGCGGCGCGGATCCGCTCGGCGCCGAGCTCGATCCGTGCGGTGGCGAGATACACCTGCCAGACGTGCGGGACGCCCGTCAGGTCCGGGGCGGCCGGGGACAGCCCGGCCACCGGTGCGCCGCCGACCAGGGCGGTGCAGTAGCCGCCGTGCTCGGGGTCCGGGCTGGTGTAGTCCCAGCCCAGCACCGACCGGTAGAACTCCTGGGTGCGGCCGAGATCGGACGCGGTCAGATCGGCCCAGCAGGGCGTTCCGGCGGGCCACGCTTCGGTGCGCTGCGTCATGACGGACTCCTTCCGACACGGCCAGGGTACGCCGCACCCCCGCACCCCCCGCCCCGGACCCGCGGGATCGTTACCCACCCGCTCCCCTCCTCCTCCCTTCGGTGCCGAGGTTGCGGATGTCGGCCACCGCGCACGGTTGGGTCGCCGACATCCGCGACCTCGGCGATCGCGGGTGCGTGGGGGCGCGGGTGCGTTCGTGGAGGAACGGGGAGAATGGGGGCAGACGCCCGTTCCCCAGCATCCTGGAGGCCTCCGTGACCACGCTGTACGACTTCACCGCCACGACCCTCGACGGGCGCGAGCAGCCGCTGTCCGCCTACGCCGGGAAGGTGGTGCTCGTGGTCAACACCGCGAGCGAGTGCGGGTTCACGCCGCAGTACGAGGGCCTGGAGCTGCTGTGGCGGGACTTCGGGCCTGACGGCCTCGTGGTGCTGGGGTTCCCCTGCGACCAGTTCGGGGGTCAGGAGCCGGGCACGGAGGAGGAGATCGCCGACTTCTGCAGCCGCAACTACGGGGTCACGTTCCCCATGTTCGAGAAGGTCGACGTGAACGGCCCCGGCGCCCACCCGCTCTGGACGTGGCTGCGCCAGGAGCGGAGCGGGATCATGGGCGACGCCGTCAAGTGGAACTTCACCAAGTTCCTGGTGGGCCGGGACGGCCGGGTGATCCGCCGCTTCGCCCCGAAGACCGCCCCGGCGCAGCTCGCCGGCAGCATCGAGTCGGCGCTGGCCCACGGGGACGAGCACGCCGACGCGGGCTGAGGCGGCGCCGCGACGGACCAGGAGCAGGAGCAGGAGCAGGAGCAGGCCGACCGTAAATCAGCAGGGGATCAGCTGCGGCCCATCTCCCGCAGCACGTCCCCGAGGGCGGCCAGTCCCCGGTCCAGCTCCTCGTCGGTGATCACCAGCGGCGGGCTCAGCCGGATGGTGGAGCCGTGGGTGTCCTTGGCGAGGACGCCGTGGGCCGCCAGCCGCTCGCAGCACTGCCGCCCGGTGCCCAGCCGCGGGTCGATGTCGATCCCCGCCCACAACCCGCGCCCGCGCACCTCGGTCAGGCCCAGGGGCGCCAGCTCCGCCAGGCCGGCGTGCAGCTTCTCCCCCATGACCCGCGCCCGGTCCTGGGGCTCCCCGGTGGCGAGGAGGGCGACGACGGCGCGGCCGACGGCGCCGGCCAACGGGTTGCCGCCGAACGTGCTGCCGTGCTGGCCGGGCCGCAGCACGGAGAGGACGTCGCCGCGGCCCACCACCGCGGACACGGGCAGGACGCCCCCGCCCAGGGCCTTGCCCAGCAGGTAGAGGTCCGCCTCGACGTCCTCGTGCTCGCACGCCAGCGTCCGGCCGGTGCGGCCCAGCCCGGACTGGATCTCGTCCGCGACCAGCAGGACGTCCTGCTCGGCCGTGCACCGCCGCACGCCCTGCAGGTAGCCGGGCGGCGGCACGACCACCCCGGCCTCGCCCTGGATGGGCTCCAGCAGCACCGCGACGGTGTCCTCGGTGACGGCCGCCTCGAGGGCGGCGAGGTCCCCGAACGGGACGGTCACGAAGCCCGGCGTGTAGGGGCCGTAGTTGCGGTGGGCGTCGTCGTCGTCGGAGAAGCTGATCACCGTGGTGGTGCGGCCGTGGAAGTTGCCCGCCGCCACCACGATCTGCGCCCGGCCCGGGGCCACCCCCTTGCGCTCGTAGCCCCACTTCCGGGCGATCTTGATCGCCGACTCCACGGCTTCGGCGCCGGTGTTCATCGGCAGCATCATGTCCTGGCCGAGCAGGGTGCACAGCTCCTGCGCGAAGGGGCCGAGCTGGTCGTTGTGCACCGCACGGCTGGTCAGGGTCACCCGCTCCAGCTGGGCCCGGGCCGCCGCGAGGACCGCCGGGTGGCCGTGGCCGAAGTTCAGCGCCGAGTAGCCGGCGAGGAAGTCGAGGTACTCCCGGCCCTCCACGTCCGTGACGGTCGTGCCGTGGGCCCGGGCGACCACCACGTCCAGCGGGGAGTACGTGCGGGCGGTGTACCGCTCGGCGGTCGCCGCGAGCTCCCGTGAGCTCGCAGTGGGACCGGCCGCGGCCGCGGGGTCGACGAACTGCGTCGTGGCGTGGTTCATGGGGTTTCTCCCGGTTCCTCGCTGGTGTTGTCTGGAGCGTGTGCGGTCCAGCCCATCACGTACAACGCCGCGGGCCCCGCATTCCAGTCCCGGCCCGCGCCGCGCGGCCCGTCCCGACCCGCAGGAGGACCCGTGTTCCCCGACTTCACCGCCCACGACGTCCCCGTGGCCGACGGCACGATCCACGCGGTCACCGGTGGCGCCGGCCCGGCCGTGCTGCTGCTCCACGGTTTCCCGCAGACCCACGCCATGTGGCACCTCCTGGCCCCCGTGCTGGCGGAGGAGTTCAGCGTGGTCGCGGCCGACCTGCGCGGCTACGGCCGCTCCCGCACGAGCAGCGAGGACTACACCTTCCGGGCGATGGCCGCCGACCAGGTCCAGCTCATGCGCTCCCTGGGCCACGACCGGTTCTCCGTGGTGGGGCACGACCGCGGCGCCCGGACCGCGCACCGGATGGCGCTCGACACCCCCGGCGCCGTGGCGTCCGTGGCGCTGCTGGACATCCTGCCCACCCTGGAGGTGTGGCGGTCGATGGACGCGTGGCTGGCCCTGCGGTACTACCACTGGGCGTTCCTCGCCCAGGGCGACGGGCTGCCGCAGACCCTGATCGGCCACGACCCCGTGGACTTCGTGCGCAGGACGCTCCAGGGGCTCAGCGGCACGCAGGTCCCCTTCGACCCGGCGGCGCTCGCCGCCTACGACGACGCGGCGCGGGACCCCTCCGTGGTCGACGCCTGGTGCCGCGACTACCGCGCGGCCGCCGGCCCGGACGTGGAGATCGACGAGGCGGACGAGCACGAGCAGCGGAACCTCCCCGCCCTCGTCCTGTGGGGTGCCCGGGGCCGGGTCGGCGCCCGGGAGGACCCGCTCGCGCTGTGGCGGCGGCAGTTCCCGCGGGCCACGGGCCGTGCCGTGGACGCCGGCCACTTCCTCGCCGAGGAGCGCCCCGGGGAGGTCGGCGCGGCGGTCCGGGCACACCTGCGCGCCGCGACGTCCTGAGACCGGCGCGGCACAGGATCGTTCAGCCCCCTTACCTTTTTCCGGGGCACCCCGTAGCGTGGACCGAGCACCTCACCCGAGCAGCACAACAAGGAGCACACACATGCGGAAGATCCTGTTCATGGTCGGCACCGCGGTCCTGGGCCGCATCATGGCGAAGCGGCGCGACAAGCGGGCCGGCGGCCGCTAGCCGGCGCCGCACCGCCCCACCGGTCCCCGGGTCGCCACGGCCCGCCGAGGACCCACGATCGAGCACGAGGAGAAACGAGGCACGCATGGAGCACCGCACACTCGGCAGGACCGGACGCACGGTCTCCACGGTGGGCCTGGGCACGTGGCAGCTGGGCGCGGACTGGGGCGACGTCGACCCCGCCGCCGCCGTGCTGGAGGCCGCCGTGGAGTCGGGGGTGACGTTCTTCGACACCGCCGACGTCTACGGCGACGGCCGCAGCGAGCGGACCATCGGCGCGTTCCGGCGCGAGCACCCCGACCTGGACCTGACCGTGGCCACCAAGATGGGCCGCCGGGTGGACCAGGTCCCCGAGAACTACACGCTCGCGAACTTCCGGCAGTGGGTGGACCGCTCGCGCCGGAACCTGGGCACCGACACCCTGGACCTGGTCCAGCTGCACTGCCCGCCCACGCCGGTCTACAGCGACCAGGAGGTCTACGACGCCCTGGACACCCTGGTGCAGGAGGGTGCCGTCCGGCACTACGGCGTCAGCGTGGAGCGCACCGACGAGGCGCTCGCGGCCATCGCCCGCGGCAGCACCGCCACCGTCCAGATCATCCTCAACGCCTTCCGGCTCAAGTCCCTGGACGCCGTGCTGCCCGCGGCGAAGGAGGCCGGGGTGGGGATCATCGCCCGGGTGCCGCTGGCCTCCGGGCTGCTGTCCGGGAAGTACACGCGGGACACGCGGTTCGCGGCCGACGACCACCGCAGCTTCAACCGCGGCGGCGAGGCCTTCGACGTCGGGGAGACGTTCTCCGGGGTGGACTTCGAGCGCGGCCTCGAGGCCGTCCGCGAGTTCGCCGGGCTGCTCCCCGAGGGAGTGACGACGGCGCAGGCCGCGATCGCCTGGGTCATCGCCCAGGACGGGGTCAGCACCGTGATCCCCGGCGCCCGCAGCGTGGAGCAGGTCCGGGCCAACGCCTCGGCGGCGGACACCGGGGACCTGGGCCGCGAGATCGACGCCGGGGTCCACCGGATCTACGACTCCTGGTTCCGGGCGGAGGTCCACCCCCGCTGGTGAGCCCCGCGCCGCGCACGGTGCGCCGCCATGGCAACGGGACGGGATCCGCGCGGATCCCGTCCCGTTGCCGTGCCGCGGTCAGGAGATCTGCAGCCCACCGTTGATGTCGTAGGTCGCCGCGGTGATGAACCCGGCGTCCTCGCCGACGAGGAAGGCGAGCAGGGCGGCCATGTCCCGCACGGTGCCCACGCGGCCGACGAGGATGTCCTTGGACATGTCCGCCTTGCGCTCGTCACTCAGGGTCCCGCCCATGATGTCGGTGTCCACGGGGCCGGGGGCGATGCAGTTGACGGTGATCCCGTGCTCGCCCATCTCGCGCGCCACCGCACGGGTGAAGCCGATGATCGCGGCCTTGGACGCGCTGTAGGCCACCTTGGAGTAGGTCCCGCCGCCGCGCTGGGCGGAGATCGAGGAGACGCTGACCACGCGGCCCACCTTGCGCTCGATCATCCCGGCCAGCACGCGCTGGGTCACCATGAACGTGCCGGTCATGTTGATGGCGAAGACCCGGTCCCAGGCCTCCCGGGTCTCCTGCATGAACTCGGTGGGCGAGCTGATCCCGGCCAGGTTGACGAGCGCCACGATCGGCGGGAGCTCGGCCTCGACCCGCGCCACCGACTCGTTCACGGAGTCCTGGTCGGAGACGTCCGTGCGCAGCCCGAGGGCCTGCACCCCGTGCCGGCCGGCGATGTCCTGGGCGGCCGCGGCGGCGGCGTCGCCGTCGACGTCGAGGATGGCGACGTGCCAGCCCTGGCTCGCGAGCAGGTCGGCGGTGGCGCGGCCGATGCCGCGCTCGGAGGCGGCGCCGGTGAGCACGACGGTGCGCTCGGCGGGGAAGACGGTGGTCTCGGTCATCTCAGTGGTCTCCTGTGCTGTCGGGGTGGGACATGGGTTCTGGTTCCGGACGGGGGTCGTGGTCGGGCGCCGCCCCGGGCACGTCGGCCGGGGCACCCCCGAGGCCGATGTAGTGCTCGTAGTCGGCGTAGGTCTGGTCGATGTGCGCCTCCATGGCCCGGCGGGCCGTCTCGGGGTCCCGGGTGCCGATCGCGGCCAGGATCCGCCGGTGGTGCTCCAAAGCGTGCCGCTGGACCTCGGGGAACGCGGAGGTCGCCCGCCGCTCGGTGTAGAGCAGCTGGGAGAGCTGGGCCAGCAGCACGGGGACGAACGGATTGCCCGAGGCGCGCAGGACGGCGTCGTGAAAGGCCATGTCGGCGCGGGTGACCTCGTCGAGGTCCTGCGCCTCGTGCGCGCGCCGGAGGTCCTCGACGGACTCCTCCATCGCGGCCAGGTCCTCCGGGGTCACGTGCGCGGCGGCCAGCGCGGCGGAGCCGGTCTCCACCATGCGCCGGACCTCCAGCAGCCGCAGCGCCACCTGGTGGGCGGCCGCGCCCCGGGAGGCCGCCTTGAGGATCGCCTCGAGCCCGGTCCACGCGTCGGGCGGATTCACGTAGGTGCCGAGCCCGCGCCGCACGTAGACGATGTTCTGCGCCTGGAGGGCCTTGAGGGCCTCCCGCACGGTGAGCCGGCTGACGTCCGACGTGCGGGCGATCTCCGCCTCGGGCGGCAGGGCCTCGTGCGCGCCCACCTCGCCCGCCAGGATGCGCTCGAGCAGCTCCTCGGCGACCGCCTCGACCAGGGACTTCCTAGCCATCGGCGTGCCGTCGCAGGGCGGGTCGCACGGCGCTGTCCGGGGGCTCGGTGGGTTGAGGTCGCACGAGACGCACCTTCCTCTTGTCAGATGTCATATGTGTGACTAGCCTCACATGGAGCATCGTTCTCGTCAATTCCCCCGTCCGGGCCGCACCGCCCGGACGACCCCACCGTCCCCGAGGAGCCCGTCACCGTGGATCTGCAACTACTCCTGGCACTCGTGCTGGGCATCGCCACCATCATCGTCCTGGTGCTCCGCACCCGCCTGGACGCCTTCGTGGCCCTGCTCATCGCCGCCCTCGTCACCGGCGTGGTCGCGGGCCAGCCGGTGCTCGACATCGTCTCGGCCATCACCACCGGCTTCGGCAACACCCTGGCCTCGATCGGCATCGTGATCGGGCTCGGCGTGGGGATCGGCAAGATCCTCGAGGTGTCCGGGGCCGCCAACGCCCTCGCCCTCGCCTTCCTCCGCGTCTTCGGCCACGGCCGCGAGCCGTGGGCGATGGGCAGCGTGGGCGCCCTGGTCTCCATCCCCGTGTTCTGCGACTCGGGCTACGTCATCATGAACCCGCTCGCCCGGTCCATCGCGCGGGTGAAGCAGGCCGGCTACGTGACCCTCGCCCTGGCGCTGGGCTGCGGCATGACCCTCACCCACCACCTCGTGCCGCCCACCCCGGGGCCGCTGGCCGTGGCCGGCATCCTCGGGGCGGACCTCGGGGCCGTGATCCTCGTCGGCCTGGCCTTCACCGTGCTGCTGCTGCCCGTCGTGGTCCTCTACGCGCGCTGGATCGGCCCGCAGCTGGAGTCCAAGGTCGAGGAGCACGTGCGCGAGGCCGTCTACGGGACGGTCGCCCCGGCCGGCGTCGGGGGCGGCTCCCGCACCGGCGGCACCGACCTGGAGGAGGGCCCCCGGGACGGGCTCGACGACGAGGCCGCGCAGGCCCCCGCCGCGGACCCGTCCTACGACCTGGGCGAGCCCCCGGCCGGCGCCAAGCCGCACAAGGTCGGCGCCTTCGTCGGGTCCCTGCCGCTGATCATCCCGCTGCTGCTGATCATCCTCAACACCGTCACCGGCGCGATCGACCAGAACGCCCAGGGCGTCATCGGCGGCGGAGAGTACGAGCCCTCCGCCTGGGCCGTCCCGTTCGCCTTCATCGGCAACCCGGTGGTCGCCCTGATCATCGGCATGGTGCTGGCCCTCTACATCCTCCTGCCCCGCTGGACGCCCCGGAACAAGGCGCACGGCTGGTTCGCCGAGGCCGCCGCCTCGGCCGGTCTGATCCTGCTCATCACGGGCGCCGGCGGCGCGCTGGGCCAGGTGCTCCGCAGCTCCGGCGTGGGCGACGCCCTCGCCGAGGCCATCGCCGCCACCCCGCTGCCCGCGTTCCTCGTGCCGTTCCTGATCGCCACCCTGGTGCGCATCGCCCAGGGCTCCGGCACGGTGGCCATGATCACCGCCGCCTCCGTCTCGGCCCCGCTGGTGACCACGCTGGGCATCGACCCCGTCGTCGCCGCCGTGGCCTGCACCGCGGGCTCCATGGTGTTCAGCTACTTCAACGACTCCTACTTCTGGGTGGTCACCCGCTTCACGGGCCTGCAGGGCACCGACGCGCTGAAGGGCTGGTCCGGCATCACCACCGCGGTCTGGGCGGGGTCCATCCCGCTGCTGTTCATCCTCAACCTCATCCTGGGCTGAGCAGCCCAGGGGCCCCGCAGCAGCGCTGAGGGGCGGACGTGGACGGGGCGGCGTGCCGGGGCACGCCGCCCCGTCTACGCTGTCCGGAGATCCTCCGTCCCGCTGTCCGGAAAGGGTGTGCTGTGCTCACCAACGCGTCCTCGGCCACGGGCCGGCGGGCCCGCCTCGGCTTCGGCTTCCTCGGCGTGGTGCTGATCGCCGTCAACCTGCGCGTCGGGTTCGTGACCGTGGGGCCGCTGCTCGAGGAGATCAGCCGCGACCTCGGCATCTCGGCCGGCCAGGCCGGGCTGCTGACCGGGCTGCCGCTGGCCATGTTCGCACTGTTCTCGCCCGTGGCCCCGGCCCTGGCCGCCCGGACGGGCCTGGACCGGGCCCTGTGGCTGTCGCTGCTGCTGCTCGCGGCCGGGATCGGCGGCCGCTCCGCCCCGGTCGAGGGTGCCGTGTGGGTGGGCACCGCGGTGATCGGGATCGGCATCGCATTCCTCAACGTGCTGCTGCCCTCCCTGGTGAAGCGGGAGTTCCCGCTGCGGGTGAGCCAGGTGACCGGCGTGTACACCTCGATCCAGGGCGCGGTGGCCGCGGCCGGCTCCGCCCTGGTGGTCCCCATCGCCCACGCCGGTCCGGCCGGGTGGCGCCTGGCCCTGGGGGTGTGGGCGGTGCTCGCCGTCGTGGCCCTGGTGGTGCTCTCCCCCGGGCTGCGGGCCCCGCACCACGCGTCCGGGGTGCCCGCGGCGGAGACGGGCCCCTACCGGTCCCCGTGGCGCTCGGCGCTGGGCTGGCAGGTCACCCTGTTCATGGGCCTGCAGTCGGTGGCGTTCTACGTGCTCATGGCGTGGCTGCCGAGCATCGAGCGCAGCCACGGCGTCCCGGCGACCGCCGCCGGCGCGCACATGGCGCTGTTCCTGCTCGTCGGGATGGGCTCCAGCCTCGGCACCGGGACCCTCATGCACCGCCTGAGCGACCAGCGGCCCGTGGCCTTCGCGGGCGGCGCCCTGGCCCTGGTCACGTTCGTGGGCCTGGCCGCCGCACCGGGGCTGACGCTGCTGTGGATCGTGCTCGGGTCGATCGGCTGCGGCAGCCTCATCGTCGTCGCGCTGTCGCTGTTCAGCCTGCGCTCCACCGACCACCGCCAGGCGGCGGCCCTGTCGGGGATGGCCCAGTCCGTGGGCTACGGGCTGGCGGCGGTCGCCCCCGCCGTCGTCGGCGCCCTCTACGACGCCGGAGGCCGGTGGGAACCCCCGCTGCTGCTCATGGCGGGTCTCATGGCGGCGCTGTGCGGCGTGGCCCTGCTCGCCGGCCGGGACCGCGTCATCGGCCAGGACGGCTGAACCGCCGGGGACCCAGCACGGACAACGCCGCCCGGCCTCGAGGGCCGGGCGGCGTTGTCCGTGGGCGGCGCCGGGCACCCGGCGGGCGCCCGTGCGGCTCGGGCCGTGCGGGTGGCTCAGGCCATGCGGGCCGGCGCGAACCAGTGCTTGACCGGGGCCTTGAACGCCGTGACGAGCCACAGCACGTTCACCACGACCAGCAGCAGCCCGAGGACCAGCAGGACGATCCCCAGACCGCCGTAGGCCATCACGCCGAGGAGGCCGATCAGCGTGCCGAGCACGCTGAGGACGGACAGCACGATGCCCAGGACGCGCGCCCAGTTCTTGCCCTTCTTCAGGAACACGTAGACCAGGGCGTAGAGGCCCAGCGCCACGGCCAGCACCAGGACGCCGGTGACGGTCGCGACGCCGCCGGTCTGCTCGGCCACCGCGATCTGCTCCGGGGAGAGGCCCATCTCCCGGTAGGTCTCGGTCATGTCCACGGTGGCCGTGGCGAAGAGGTCCACCAGGCCGTTGAGGAGGTAGACCGCCGCCGAGACGAGGGTCAGGGTCAGGAGCCGCTTGACCTCCGGCGGCGCGGCGCCGGGACGGCCGCCGCCCGCGTACTGGCCGGCCCCGTACTGGTCACCACCGCCGGCCTGGTACTGGGGCGGCCCGCCGCGGGGCCCCTCGGGCTGCTGGGGATACGGGTTGCTCATGGGATCTCCTTCGGTGGAACGGATGCGGCACAGGACGCGCCCTCTCATCTTCTCCCGCCGTGTGCGTTCGCACCTCCGCCGGAAGAACGAGGCGTGTCCCCTTCTTCCCCTCCCCACGCCCATCCCCGCCCCCGCGAGGTGGCATCTGTCGGCGACCACGGCCCCGTCCGTGGCCGACAGCTACCACCTCGCGGAGGGGAGAGGGAGAGGGGAGCAGGGAGAAGGGCGGGTCAGGCGGTGAGACGGGCGTAGACCACGTAGTTGTCGTCGAACAGGCCGGTGGCGGGGTCGTAGCCGTCGCACGTGATCAGGCGCAGCTCCGCTCCCGCGGTGTTGCCGTAGACGGCCCTCGTGGGGAAGGCGTCCTTGGCGTACTGCTCCCCGCGCTCGACGACGAACACCGCCGTGCTGCCGTCCGCCCGCGCGATCTCCACGGTGTCGCCGGGGACCAGGCTGCGCAGCCCGGCGAAGACGCCCGGCCCGCCGCCGGTGGCGTTGACGTGGCCGAGCAGCACCGCGGGCCCCCGCTCCCCCGGCGTGGGCGAGGACGTGTACCAGGAGGCCGGGGCGCCGGGATGAGTGGGCGGGACGTCCAGGGACCCGTCCGGGCGCAGGCCCAGGTGCAGCAGCTCGGAGGAGGCGCCCACCGCGGGGATCCGCACCGCCACGGGAGCCGACTCCGCCAGCACGGGCGGCAGGGCGCCCGGCGCCGCGGACGGCACAGGAGACGGCGCAGGAGACGGCGCGGCGTCCGGCGTCCCGGGGGCGGCCTGCGGTGACCGCGCCGGCGAGGCGGAGGGCGCGGACGCGGACGGCGCGGAGGACGACGACGCCGCGGACGGCGCGGGGGACTCGCCCGCGCAGCCGCTGAGCAGCAGGAGGGCGAGCGCCGCAGGGACCAGCAGGCCCCTGCGGCGCTCGGCGGCCGGATCCGTCACGAGGACCGGGACCTCCGTCCTAGGCCCGGCCGGCGGCGCGCCGGCGCACCACGGCGGCGGCCGCCAGGGCCAGGAGGCCGGTCGCCGCGAGAGCGCCGGTGCCGGCGCCGGTGCGGGTGCGGGTGTCCACCGTGGCACCGGTGTCCGCGCCGCCCACGGGCACCTGGCCCACCTGGGTGTACGGGTCCGCGCCGGGCTCGACCCCGGGCACCTCGCCGGGCTGGGCGTCGGGGCCGGGCCCGGCACCGGGGACCCAGTCGATGATCGTGTGGGTGTAGCCGCCGGACTCGTTCTCCACCGGGATGCGGGTGGGGTCGTAGGGCCAGTCGGCGCTCTCGCACACGATGCCGTCCCCGTCCTCGTCGACGAGGCTCTCGCTGTAGCTGACGGAGCCGACGGGGATGTTGTGCACGCCGTACTGGCCGGCCGTGGCGCAGTCGGTGAAGACCATCGCGTCGCCCGGTGCGGCCGCGGCGGGCGACGCTGTCAGAGCCACGAATCCGATCGCCGCCGCCACGCCTGCTGCAGTGCTTCTCATGGTGTTCCCTCGATTCCAGGAGTGCTGATTTGCAAGCGCATCGTAGATCGAGGGGGCGGTGGACGTCAGGTGCCGAATCGTGATCTTCGCGCCGTCGCCGCGCACAGGCCGGGATGACCGCCGGAGATCCCGCTCCTCCGAGGGCACCGGACGGTTCATGACGCCGTCCGAGCCGTTCATGACGCCGGCGAGGGGCTCCCCGGGGGAAGCCCATCCCCCCGGTCCGGGACAGTGCGGCGACAGGTCCCGGGCGTGAGCTCGCCGGCGGCGGCCTCGTCCAGGACGAACGTGGCCCGGGGGTGGAACTGGAGCACCGACGCCGGGCAGCGGGCGGCCACCGGGCCCTCCACGGCCGCGGCGACGGCCGCCGCCTTCCGCCGCCCCTGCGCGACCAGGAGCACCTGGCGGGCCTCGAGGATGGTGCCCAGCCCCTGGGTGAGGCAGTGGGTGGGCACGGCGTCGGGACGGTCGAAGAAGCGCGCGTTGTCGGCGCGGGTCTGCGCGGACAGGGCCGCGACCCGGGTGCGGGAGGACAGGGACGAGATCGGCTCGTTGAAGCCGATGTGGCCGTTGGTGCCGATCCCGAGGATCTGCAGGTCGATGCCGCCGGCCGCCGCGATCGCCTGCTCGTACTCCTCGGCGGCCGCGTCCAGGTCCGGCCGGAAGGCCTCGGGCACCCGGACCTGCGAGGAGGGCAGGCCCCAGGAGCGGGCGATCTCCCGCTCCAGGTAGGCGGCGTAGCTGCGCGGGTGGCCGGGGGCGAGACCCACGTACTCGTCGAGGGCGAAGCACGTGAGGTGCCCCAGCTCGAGCGATCCCCCGGCCCGGCGCCGGGCGAGCTCGCGGTAGATCCCCACCGGCGAGGAGCCGGTGGCGACCCCGAGCACGGTGCGGGGCTCCTCGGCGATCCGGGCGGCGACGAGGTCGGCCGCGCAGGTGCCGACGTCCGCCGCGGTCGGCACGACGAGCACGTCCATCGGGCCCCCTCCCGTGCGCTGGGACGTCCATTGTCCCCGCACCGGCGCGGGTGGATCCAGTGCGCTCAGACGCCGGTGGAGGGGTCCAGCTGCGCGACCGCGTGCCGGACCACCGGGCCGAAGTCCGGGCCGGCGCCGGGATGGGCCGCCAGCGCCACCACGTACAGGGCGGCCCAGGCGGCGGCGCGGCGCCAGACGTCGTCGTCGTAGCGGCCGGTGCTGTCGGCGACGGCGCGGAAGGCGGAGCGCTGGTCCGTGTCGAGGGCCAGCCACGCACCGGCGAGGTCGGAGGCGGGATCCCCGGCGCAGACGTCCCCGAAGTCGAGGAGACCGGCCAGCCGCCCGTCCCGGTGGACGAGGTTCCACGGGTGGGGGTCCCCGTGCAGCCAGACCGCCGGCCGGGACCACGGGGCGGCGCGCAGGCCGTCGTCGACGACGCCGCGGAGCCGCTCGGCGCGCCGCTCCCCGAGGGCCGCGGCCGTGGCCGGCCAGGACGGGGGCGCGGAGCGCAGCCGCGCGTCGATCGGAACACCACGGTAGGGGTTGTCCGGGGCGTCGCCCGGCGCCGGCCGGTGCAGCGAGCTCAGGGCACGCGCCAGGTCGGTCGCGAGCCGTCCGCGCCGGGCGACCGGCAGGGTCGCGACCGCCTCGCCCTCGATCCACCGCACCACCGTCCAGGGCCACGGGTACCCGGCCCCGGGCCCGCCCCGGAACACCGGCCGGGGCACGGCGATCCCCAGCGCGGCCAGCGGCGCGCCGGCCACGGCCGTCCACCGCACCTCGTGGAGCAGGCACGGGACGGCGGCGCGGCGCACGGGCAGGCGCACGGCGTGGTCCGGGCCGAGCCGGAACAGCGCGTTGTCCCAGCCCTGCGCCACGGGCGTCAGGGGCTCCTCCAGGAGCTCGTGCAGCTGCGGCGGGAGCTGCGCCTCGAGCAGGCCGCGCACCTGGGCCGCGGTCGGCTGCACCTCGACCTCGGGCATCGGCGGTCCTCCTGCTGGTGGTGGTGTCTGCCGGCAGTCCGGGCGCCCACCGACAGAAAGACATCGCCACCCGGTGAGCCGGGTGGCGATGTCGGGTCGGCGCCGGGGCCTCAGCCCCGTGCCGGTGATCTCACGAGGAGATCAGTGCGTGATCACGCAAGCACGGTGATGTTCGCGGCCTGGGGGCCCTTGGGGCCGTCCTGGGTCTCGAACTCGACGCGCTGGTTCTCCTCGAGGGAGCGGAAGCCGCCGGAGTTGATCGCGGAGAAGTGCGCGAACACGTCCTTGGAGCCGTCCTCGGGGGTGATGAAGCCGAAGCCCTTGTCGGCGTTGAACCACTTCACGGTGCCAGTAGTCATGGGGAACCTGTCTTTCTGGGAAACGGAGCGTCCCCGACGATCGGGGTGCTCGGGCGTTGCGATGCCTGCCAAAACGTCTTCTCAGAAAAACTGCTGCGCCCGGAATCGGGCGAACTGCTTGAACTGCAAGAACGAAACTTCAACAACTGGTCATGACTCTACAGGTGTTCGGCGAAAAGCACAGTGACGGGTCCCACGCCCCGCACACGGCACCGCCGGAACCGTTCCCCCCAGCGCCCCGCATCCCTAGGCTGTGACCATGGCCACACCAGAGACCCGCACCCGGCCCACCGTCAACTCGGACATGGGGGAGGGGATCGGCCTGCACCGCTTCGGCAACGACCCGGAGCTGCTGCAGATCGTGGACCTCGCCAACGTCGCCTGCGGCTTCCACGCCGGGGACCCGGACATCATGTCCGCGACCGTGGCCGCCGCCGTCGCCCACGACGTCGCGATCGGCGCCCACCCGTCCCTGCCCGACCAGTGGGGCTTCGGCCGCCGCGCCATGGTGCTGACCCCCGAGGAGGTCGAGTCCCTGGTCCGCTACCAGGTGGGCGCCCTCACCGGCTTCCTGCTCCAGCACGGGGCGGACCTGCACCACCTCAAGCCGCACGGCTCGCTCTACGGGATGGTCGCCAAGGACCCCGCCCTGATGGAGGCGGTGGCGGCGGTGGCCGCCGACCACGGTGTCAGCGTGCTCGGGATGGCCGGCACCGCCCACGAGTCCGTGTGCGCGGAGCGCGGCGTGCCGTTCGTGGCCGAGCTCTACGTGGACCTGGACTACAACGCCGAGGGCGGGCTGATCATCCAGCGCACGCCCCACGCCACCGACCCGGGCGCCGCCGCCGAGCGGGTGACGCAGGCCCTGGCCGAGGGGGTCGTGCGGGCCGAGGACGGCACGGAGCTGCCGATGCGCTTCGACTCCGTCTGCGTGCACTCCGACGCCCCGGGGGCCCCCGCGGTGGCCCGCGCCGTCCGCGAGGCGATCGACGCCCACGGGGCGCGCGGCACCTGAGCCGCGCGCCCGCCGCCGTCCGACCCCGATGCCTCCGGGAGAACGTCTCCCGGTCCGACCGAAAGGACCCGCACCATGGCCGAGATCCAGTCCCCGATGCCCGGCGTCTTCTACCGCCGCCCCTCCCCCGACAAGGACCCGTTCGTGCAGGACGGGGACCCGGTGGAGGCCGACCAGGTCATCGGCCTCATCGAGGTGATGAAGCAGTTCTCGGAGGTCCGCTCGGACGCCGCAGGCACGCTCCAGGCGTTCGAGGTGGAGGACGGCGACATGGTCAACCCGGGGGACGTCATCGCCGTGGTCACGGAGGGCTGAGCCGTGCCGATCTCCTCGCTGCTGGTGGCCAACCGGGGCGAGATCGCGGTCCGCATCCTGCGCTCGGCCCGGGACCTGGGGCTGCGCAGCGTGCTGGCCGTGAGCGAGGTGGACCAGGACTCCATGGCGGCGGAGCTCGCCGACGCCGTGGCCGTCGTGGGCCCGGCCCCGGCCCAGAAGTCCTACCTGAACGCGGAGGCGCTCGTGGCCGCGGCCCTGGAGCACGGCTGCGACGCCGTGCACCCCGGCTACGGCTTCCTCTCGGAGAATGCGGCCTTCGCCCGCCGGGTGCAGGAGGCGGGGCTGACCTGGGTGGGCCCCTCCCCCGACGTCATCGACCTCATGGGCCACAAGACCCGGGCCCTGGAGGCCGCGGTCGCGGCCGGGGTGCCGGTGCTCGCCGGCTCGGGCGGGCCGCTGGAGGGCGACGACGACGCCGTCCTGGCCCTGGCCCGGGAGGTCGGCTACCCGCTCGTCATCAAGGCCTCGGCCGGCGGCGGCGGGCGCGGGATCCGCCTGGTCCGCGCCGAGGAGGACCTGCTGCGGACCGTCGACACCGCCCGCTCCGAGGCGGGCGCGACCTTCGGGGACCCCACCGTGTACCTGGAGCGGTTCGTGGAGCGGGCCCGGCACGTGGAGGTCCAGGTCCTCGGCGACGGGCACACGTTCCTGCACCTGGGTGACCGCGACTGCTCCCTGCAGCGCCGCTCCCAGAAGATCGTGGAGGAGGCCCCCGCCCCGGACCTGCCGGACGAGGTCCGCGAGCGCATCCGGGACTCCGCCGTGAACCTCGCCCGGCTGTGCTCCTACACCGGGGTGGGCACGGTCGAGTACCTCTACGACCCCGTGCGGCAGGAGGCGGCGTTCATCGAGATGAACACCCGCCTGCAGGTGGAGCACCCGGTCACCGAGTTCGTCACGGGCGTGGACCTGGTCGCCGAGCAGCTCACGATCGCCTCGACCGGGCGCACGGGGCTGCGGCAGGAGGACATCCGCTTCGACGGGCACTCCGTGGAGTGCCGGATCAACGCCGAGGACCCGGACAAGGGATTCATGCCGAGCCCGGGCACCATCAGCCGCCTCGACTGGCCGGAGGGCCCCGAGTACCGGGTGGACGCCGGGGTGCGCGGCGGGGACACCGTGGCCCCGTACTACGACTCGCTGCTGGCCAAGCTGATCGTCCACGCCGAGGACCGGGAGACGGCCGTGCGGCGGATGGGCGCCGCCCTGGCCGCCACGCACGTCGAGGGGATCCGGACCACGGTGCCGCTGCTGCGGCGGCTCGTGCTGGACCCGGTGTTCGCCGCCGTGGAGCACCACACCACGTGGATCGAGACCGAGCTGCTGCAGGACGACCGCAGCGACCAGCCCAGTGAGGGGAGCGCACCATGACCGAGACCCTGTACCTGCCCACCGCCCGGTACACGTGGGGCGGTGACGAGTTCCTGTTCGTGGAGTTCGACGAGGCCATGAACCTCACCGCCAACTACCTGGCCACCACGGTGGCGCAGGGACTGACCGCCCTGGGTCTGGAGGGCGTGGTGGACGTGTGCCCCGCCAACGCGTCCCTGCTGGTGCGCTTCGACCCGGACGTGCTGGGCGCCCAGGAGCTGAAGCGCCGCACCCAGGAGCTCGAGGGGCGGGCCCGCGAGTCCACGCAGTACACCGCCGAGACCCGCATCATCGAGGTCCCGGTCTGGTACCAGGACCCCTACACCGCCGAGGTCGTGGCCCGGTTCCGCGAGGGCTACCACCAGGACCCCTCCGGCACCGACCTCGACTACGCCGCGAAGGTCAACGGGCTCGCGGACGCCGCGGAGTTCATCCGGCGCCACCACGAGTCCCCGTGGCTGGTGTCCATGGTGGGGTTCGTGGCCGGGCTGCCGTTCATGTACCAGCTGGTGCCCCGGGACCGGCAGCTCGAAGTGCCCAAGTACCTCAGCCCCCGCACCGACACTCCCCCGCTGACCGTGGGCCACGGCGGCTGCTTCGCGTGCATCTACTCGGTGCGCGGCGCGGGCGGGTACCAGATGTTCGGCATCGCCGCCGCGCCCATCTACGACCCCGAGCAGGCCCTGGACGACTTCCGGGACTTCCTGATCCTGTTCAGGCCCGGGGACCTCGTGAAGTTCCGGCCCGTGGACGAGGCCGAGTACCGCTCCATCCAGCAGCGGGTCGAGGACGGCACCTGGCGGTACAAGCAGGCGCCCGTGACCCTCGACGTCGAGGCCGCGCTGGCCGATCCCGACCGCTACAACCGCACCCTTCTGGAGGCCCTCGATGGCGCTGACGATTGAGCAGCCCGGACTGCTGACCACCGTCCAGGACCAGGGACGGATCGGGTACTACCACGTGGGCATCCCGCAGGGCGGGGCCATGGACCAGGAGTCCGCGCAGGCGGCGAACAAGCTGGTCGGCAACTCCGCCGCCGAGGCCGTGCTCGAGTGCACCTACACGGGGCCATCCTTCACCGTGGACGTCCCGACGACGATCGCGGTGACCGGCGCGGACGTCCCCGTGCTGGTCAACGGCGAGGAGCACCCGGCGTGGCGGCGGCTCGAGCTGGACACGGGCGACGCCGTGAAGTTCGGGGTGCTCCGCGGCGGCGCCCGGTTCTACCTGGCCGTGCGCGGCGGCATCGCCGTGCCAGAGGTGCTCGGCTCCCGTTCCACCTACGCGATCGGGCGGCTGGGCGGGGTGGAGGGCCGGAAGCTGGAGGCCGGGGACGTGGTCCCCGTGGGCGAGCCGACCGGGCTGCTGCCCGAGGTCGAGGAGGTCCCGGAGCGCCTGCGACCGGCCCTCGGGAGGTCGCTGGAGCTGCGCATCATGTGGGGCCTCTACGACCACCTGCTCACCGACGAGGGCCGGCGCCGGCTGGTCGAGGAGGAGTGGAGGCTCACTCCCGTGGCGGACCGCATGGGCCTGCGCTTCGAGGGCCCCGGCGTGGAGTGGATCGAGCGGGAGCAGCCGTTCGGGGCGGGCTCGGACCCCTCCAACATCGTGGACGCCGGCTACGCCGTGGGCTCCATCCAGGTCCCCGGCGGCACCCAGCCGATCGTGCTGCACCGGGACGCGGTCTCCGGCGGCGGCTACGCCATGGTGGGCACGGTGATCTCCGCGGACATGGACCTGCTGGCCCGTGCCGCCCCGGGCGCGGTGACCCGGTTCCGCGCGGTGTCCATGGAGGAGGCGCTGCAGGCGCGCCGGGAGCGGGCCGAGCGGCTGGAGCAGCTCTGGGCGCTGTGACCGACCGCTGAGACGCCCCCGGCCCTGGCCCCACGAGGTGTCCAATCCCCAGTGCTCGATTTGGCCTCCTCCCTTGCCCGGAGACAAGGGATCCCTACGCCACCGCATTCTCGCGGCCGGTTCGGTGGGTTCCTGCTTCATCGGGATCCGCGCACGCAAGCGTGCGTCTGACGTCCCCTCCACAGGCGTTTAATTTCTCCGCCAGCCCGGCGGCGACGATGATGTTGACTGCGGCGTTGAAGTCTCGGTCAAGAAGGGCGCCGCAGAAGACACAGGTCCACACGCGGACGTGGAGGGGCTTGCGCCCGTCCTTCACCCCGCAAACGGAGCACAGCTGAGAGGTGGGTTCCCACCGGGAGATCACGATGACTTCCCGGCCGTGCTCAGCAGCCTTTTCCCGGATCAGTCGAGCGAGGGTCGACCAGCCGGCGTCATTGACGGACTTGCCCATGCGGGTGCGGGCAAGTCCCGCCACGTCCAAACCCTCCAGCGCGACTGCTTGGTTCTCACGGATCAGCTTGAGGGCCAGCTTGCGGTGGTGGTCCGCCCGAGTTTCCCGCACTTTCCGATGCAGCACCGCCACCCGGTGCCGCGCCTTCTCACGGTTCTTCGATCCTCTCTGCTTCCGGGACAGGGACCGCTGGGCTCGCGCCAGCTCACGCTCTTTGGTGCGCAACCACCGAGGGTTCGGGACCTTCTGGCGGGTTCCGTCACTGTAGGTGATCGCGGCCAGGTCGGTCAGTCCGACATCCACTCCGGCCACGCGCTGTACCGGCGCCAGTGGCTCGGGGGTGGGGGTTGCCACGACGAAGGATACGTAGTAGCTACCGTCGATCTCCTGAATCACCGTCACTGACGACGGCTCCGACGGGACCGGTCGCGACAGCACGAAGCGAATGCGCCCGATCTTGGGGAGAGTGAGAAACCCGACCCCGTGGGTCGATTGCTCCAAACCGAACCCTGCATTGCGGGTGAACCGAGCCGACTGCTTGCCATGCCGAGTCCTGAACCGAGGAATCCCAGCCCGCTTTCCTCTGCGTTTGTCGGCCATGGAGTTGAAGAAGCTGCGGTAGGCCCGATCCGCGTCCAGCAGTGCCTGTTGCAGAGGCACGGAGGAGACCTCGGACAGCCACGCCCGTTCCGGGGTCTTCTTCGCCGCGGTCAGCAACCTCTTGGACAGCTCTCCGGCAGTGGGATACGGCTCACCGGCGCGGTAAGAAGACTGGCGGACGGCGATTACATCGTTGAAGACGACACGGACGCATCCGAACACCTTGGTCAGAGCCCGTCTCTGACTCCCGTCCGGGTACGCCCGGTACCGATAGCGCTTCACCGCGACCCCTGTGTGCTGATAGTGCGAAGGACCTTATCTCCGAAGCTATCCACCGCCACGGACACGGTAAGCAGCACCGGGCCGTACCGCCCGGTTCGATTCGTCCCGTCCCGCAGCACGGTCACCCTGAGCCGGCACTCTAGCGGTGCTGGACGCCCGAAAGCTGCTCCTCCGCTCATCGACCGCGCTCATCGACACGCTGGCGATGTGGCCCTCTGCCTTCCTCCGGGCCAAATGGTCGCCGCGCTGTCCGTGCCGCCGCGCATGAGCGTCGTCCTGGCGGCTCTGCACGGGCACGGATTGGTGGAGCGGAGCGGGAAGTCGGGGTAGGAACCACAAGCGACCCGTTCGCTGACATGAATCACCGTGCTGGACTCTTGCATCGAGACATCGGGCAGGATGACGCTTCAGAAGGCGGCGGCCCTCCGCCACGGAGACATTGCTAGGGTCGGAGGCACCGACAGCGCCCCGGCGAGCACGGCCGCCGTCACGCCCCGGCGCTCCGCACCCGGCAGGCAAGGACACCCCATGGCACCGCACCCCGACCCGCGCCTGACCCAGGCCGCCTACCAGGGCGCGGCCCTGGAGGTCGACCGGGACTTCTACGGGCGCATCGGCGCCGAGACCCACCGGCGCACCCTGGTCCAGGAGCTGACCGTGCCCATCCGCTCGGGCATGGCGTGGGAGGTGCCGGCCGGGCACGTGTGCCGGATCGCCACCGTGGAGGGACCCCAGGTGGGGGATCTCAACCTCTGGAACCGGCACGACCCCCGCGAGCGCTTCTGGGCCTCCCGGACCCGGCAGCTGCAGGCCGCCCACGTGAGCACCTTCGACCGCCTGTGGTCCACGCTGCCGTTCCTGCGCCCGATGGCCACGATCGTGGGCGACACCCTGGCCGGCTACGGGGTGGACGCCGAGGGCGGGCGCGTGCACGACACCCTCGGCACCCGCTGCGACCCCTACGTCTCGAGCATGCTCAACGGCGTGGACTTCGACTACCACTGCCACTCCAACCTCGTCCGGGCCGTGCTGCCCTGGGGGCTCACGGAGTTCGACGTCCACGACGTGCTCAACGTCTTCCAGTGCACCGGGCTCAACGCGGACGACCAGTACTTCATGAAGACCTGCCCGGCCGCCCCCGGGGACCACTTCGAGTTCTTCGCCGAGCAGGACCTGCTCGTGGCGCTCTCCACGTGCCCGGGCGGGGACCTGTCGAAGCCGATGTTCGGCCCCGGGGTCACCGACCCCGTGGAGATCTGCCACCCCCTGGCCGTGACCGTCCACGCCCTCGACGACGAGCTGCTGCAGGGCTGGTCCGAGCCGGCCTCCCCGGACTACCGCGGCGCCCACGGCCTCCGGTCCCGGCCGTGGGGCAGCCCCTGAACCGGGGCGGGCCGCCCCGGCAAGTCGGCGCAACTGTGGACAGGATGCGAAGCGATCGGGTAATGACCCGGTGTTAGTGTTGATGCATCACGCAGGACGGTCAGCCGGGGGGCTGAACCGCCGCGTGAGGATCACGTCGCAGCGAGCGGCCGGAAGGCCGCCGGCACGACGTCGATCGAGATGCCGCCGTCCCGGTGGCAGCGGGCCTCGGACCGTCTGGTCAGTCGTCGGGGGGCGACTCCCCTGCCACCGGGGCGTGCAGGCCCTCCGCCCGCGGCACCTGCCCGGCCCCGGCGGCACCTGCCCGGCCCCGGCGGCACCTGCCCGGCCCCGGCGGCACCTGCCCGGCCCCGGCGGCACCTGCCCGGCCCCGGCGGCACCTGCCCGGCCCCGGCGGCACCTGCCCGGCCCCGGCGGCACCTGCCGCCTCTCTCGTCCCGTCCGGTGAATCCGCAGCCCGCTCGGTGAACCCGCAGCCCGCCCGGGAACCCCGTGGCCCGCGGCCCGCAGCCCGCCGATCAGGCGAAGGCGAAGACCGGCGGGAAGACCAGCACCACGATCGCGGCCCACACGCCGTAGACCGGCAGGTAGCGCGTCTGCCAGCGCTCGAGCGCGCCGAACGGCCGCCGCCCCCGCAGGCAGCCGGCGCTCAGCCAGCCGGTCCGCACCAGGTGCACCAGCAGCAGCAAGTTCAGCCCGAGCGCGGCGATCTTGTTGGGGCTGGAGCCGAACTCGGCGATCCGGGTCAGCATGGCGGTCAGCATCACCGCGTCGACCGCCAGCGCCGCGACCACGAGCACCAGCTGCAGACCGTCGAAGAGACCGGCCGGCTCCAGGGGGTCCCGGGCGGAGATGGAGTAGAGCAGCAGGGCGAGCACGAGCACGAGGATCGCGTCCATCAGGATCAGCAGCCCGCGGTCGACGTCGACGAGCCCGCCGGCGGCGGTGAGCACGGCCAGCAGGGCCACCAGCATGACGATCGTCAGGGGCGTGAACACGCGCGTCAGGACGGGGGCGATGTTCTCGACGACGTTCTGCTTGGCCTCGACCAGCCACGCGGCCACCACGAGGGCCCCGGGCACCGCGAACGGCAGGATCCAGTCCTCCATGACCGGCTCCAGGTCGACGCCGACGACCTGCAGGGCCCCGAACGTCAGCCCGACCAGCACGGCCCCGCCCAGGGCCAGGAGCGTGTAGTAGATGACGAGCTCCCCGGTGAAGCGCACGAAGTCCATCCGCCGGCCGTCGGAGCGCCACCGCCCGCCCACGTAGGCGACCCCGGCCAGCAGCCAGAGCACCACCGGCGCGTGCAGGGCCGCGAGCAGCTCCGTGGACCCGCCCCGGGCGAACGGGTAGGCGTTGAGCACCACCGCCAGCACCGCGACGGGCACGAGCAGCCCCACCACGGTCCGCGCGGTGAGCCGGCGCTTCCACGCGAAGTAGGCGCCGAGGAACGGCAGGACGAGCAGGCCGAGGTTGCGGGCCAGGACCGGCTCGTCGCCCAGCCAGGTGGTGCCGGCCTTGACCGCCAGCCCCGCCCCCACGGCGAGCGCCAGGACGATCCCCAGCTCCCGCCAGGGCGGTGCCCCCGCGTCCTCGTCGTCCTCCGGGACGAGCACCAGTTGCTTCCACAGCCGCTCCGAGTGCTCGCGGGCGAACTCGTGCGAGACGGCGTCCAGGTTGCCCATGCGCTTGATCGCGACGAGGAACGCCTCGTCGTCGTCGAGCCCGGTGGCCCTCAGGTCCGCGACCTGTTCGCGCAGGTGGTCCTCGAGCTCGTCGACGTCGGCCGGGGAGATCGCCTGGCGGCGCTGGACGTAGCCGCGCCACCGCCCGATCTGGGCCTCCTGCTCCGCGTGCAGCTCCATCACGCCCACCTCTCCGCCGTGGCGGGCGGCTGCTGCGCGGCCTGCCACACCTGCCGCAGCGCGTCCGCCACCACGTCCCACTGCTCCTGCCGGTCGGCGAGCGCCGTCCGGCCCGCCGCCGTGATCGCGTAGTGCTTGCGCCGCCGGCCGGCCTCGGACGTGCCCCACGAGGAGGAGACGTAGCCGAGCCGCTCGAGGCGGTGCAGCAGCGGGTAGAGCATGCCGTCGGTCCACTGCATGGAGCCGCCGGAGAGCTCGCTGACCCGTTTGAGGATCGCGTAGCCGTACAGGTCGCCGTCCGCCAGGATCCCCAGCACGAGCGGGGTGGCCGAGGCGGCGACCAAGTCCTTGTCGATGCGCATCGCGCCTCCCATACCTAGTTCTGCTACGTATTGAACCCTAGCAGCGCTAGGTATGGCAAGCGGGCCCCGGGAAACGACGACGCGGGCGCGCGGGCTGGGCACCGGCCCGCCCCGGCCCTACAGTCGGAGGGGAGTTGCACATGAAAACACATGCGGAAGGTGGTGGCCGTGCGCACCGCACCGTCCGGGCCCGGCCCGGCAGAGCTCCCCCTCAGCACGCCGCTGGAGGCCGACGTCCCCCACGCCCGCGGCGTCTACGCCTGGTGGCTGGACACCGCCCGCTTCCCCACCCCGGAGGCGGCGGGGCTGCACCTGCCGGGAGTGCCCCGGATCCGGCACAGCGCGGGGCGGGCCGAGCTGCTCTACGTGGGCCGCGCCCGGCGCGACCTCCACCGGCGGGTCCTGGGCCAGCACCTGCGGCGCACCCGCTCGTCGGCGCTGCGGCGCACGCTGCTGGCCGCCCTCCTGCCCGGGGACGCGTCCTGGCGCGAGGGCGCCGCCGTGGACGGGCGGGGCCGGGTGGTCCTCGACGAGGAGCACGAGCAGCGGCTCACCGCGTGGATGCAGGAGCACCTGCTCCTCGGCTGGGCGCGGTGCGGGACGAAGGACGAGGTCGACGCCCTCGAGCAGCAGTGGATCGCCGTGCACCAACCGGTCCTCAACACCGAGAGCACCTCCCACGGCGGGCAGCTCACCGAGCTCAAGCGGGTCTACCGCGAGGACCTGCCCGCACGGCCCTGACCGCCCGCCGACCGGCGGGGCCGTCACACACCGCACCGTGTCCGCGCCCCCGCATACACTCCTGCCTTAAGCAAACAGAGCAGGGGGCCACCGTGGCGAACGCCCAGAGCAGCGGCAACCAGGACACCGCGGTCGGCTGCCTGGGCCTGATCGGCCTGGGCATCGTCCTGGCGATCATCGGCTTCGTCCTCGAGCACTGGGAGTTCTTCCTCGGCGCCGCCGTGGTCATCGGCTGCCTCGTGGTGGTCGGGCTGGTGGTCCGCGCCGTGTACCGGAGCACGGTCGGCCGGCAGCAGGCCCGGGACGCCGCCGCGGCACAGGTCCGGCGCGCCCGCGACGCCGAGCTGGACGAGGCCCGGACGGCCGGGCGGCAGCGCATGCGCGCCGCCTGGCTCGAGGCACAGATCCGGCCGGGGGCGGCCCCGCGGGCCGGCACGGGAGCCGGCACGGTCGACGAGCTGCTGGCCGTCGTCCCCAAGGGCGACTGGGACCTGGCGCAGCTGCGCCGGCACGGCCGGGCGGTCTGGGCCCGCCGGGGAGGAACTCCCGGCCGGCACCTGCGCCCCGAGGTGGAGGCCCGGCTGGACCGGGTGGCCGCCATGATCTCCGACCTCACCGACGAGGAGTTCGACACCGCCCTCGGGCAGAGCGACGACCAGTACCTCTACCACCCGGACCGGGCGGTCCGCGCCGCCTACCTGGCGGGCGGCGCCCAGGCCGTGGAGACCATCATGGACACGGTCACCGCCGCCCGCGTCCGGGCCCGTGAGGACGCCGCCGCCAGGGCCGCCGCCGACTCCCTGGCCCAGCAGCGCAACGCCGCGCTCAAGGCCCTGCGCGAGACCCGGCAGTCCACCGAGACCCGTGACGCCCACGCCGCCTGGGAGGCGCAGGCCCGGCGGCTCGGCGACTGACCGCCTGCCCCTGATCCGCCGGTGACCCGCCGGTCCACGGCAGTAGAATGGCCTCCACGGAACCGTGGTCTCTGGGGGCCCACCATGAAGCACACCGGGAGCAGCAGCGGCGCCACCGTCTGGGTGGCCCTGATCGCCGCGCTGGTCGTCGTCGGCCTGTTCCGGTTCCTGGTTCTCGGCGGCGCGGCCCTGATCGGCCTGGCCCTCGGCGGCCTGCTGATCTGGCTCGGCGCCGGTGCCGTCACCCACCGGACCCGCGCGGCCCGGCAGCCCGCCCCGGCGGACGACGACGCCGGGGAGCCGCCCGCGGCCTCCTGGACCGGGCCGGCGTCGGTGGAGGAGGCCCGGGCGGCCGGGGCGTCCAACATGCGCACGGCCTGGATCTCCTGGCACCTGCGCTCCCTGCCCCCGCCGCAGGACAGCCGGGACCCCCGGCTCCTCACCGGGACGCTGGCCGTGGTCCCGCAGGCGGACTGGGACGCGGACCGGCTCCGCACGCACGGCCGGGCGCTGTGGTCCCTGCGCGGCGGCGCCCGCCGGCACGGCCTGCTCGACGAGCTGGACGCCCGCCTGGACCGGGTGGTGGCCATGATCTCGGACGCGACGGCCGACGATTTCGACACCAGCCTCGGCCAGGTCAACGACCAGTACCTCTACCACCCGGACCGGGCGGTCCGCACCGCCTACCTGGAGGGCGGGGCGCTGGGCGTGGACCTCATCATGGACGCCGTCACCACCGCCCGCGCCCAGGCCCGCGAGGACGCCGCCACGAGGGCCGCCGCCGAGGCCCTGGCCCGCCGGCGCACCGCCGCGCTGCGCGCCCTGCGGGAGACCCACCGGCCCACCGCGAGCCAGGACGCCCATACCGCGTGGGAGGAGCAGGCCCGGAGGCTCGAGGAGTGACCCCGCCGGGCCTGCGACCGGCTCACCGGGGGTGGTGGGACTCCTCCAGCCCGAACACCGGGGTGGGGAGACCCTCCATCCGGGCCTTGAGCTGCAGGGCGAGGTACTTGGAGTAGTGCCTGCTCTGGTGCAGGTTCCCGCCGTGGATCCAGAGGTTCTCCACCGTGGTGGGCTTCCACATGTTCCGCAGCTCGCCCTCCCAGGGCCCGGGGTCCCGGGTGGTGCCCGAGCCGTAGCCCCAGCACTTTCCCACCCGGTCGGCGACCTCCGGGGAGATCAGGTCGGCGAGCCACTCGTTCATGGACCCGTAGCCGGTCGCGTGGACGACGAGGTCGGCCGGCAGCTCGGTCCCGTCGTCGAGCACCACGGCGTCCTCCGTGAGGTGGTCGACCTGCCCGGAGGCCAGCCGGACCCGGCCGTCGATGATCAGCTGCGAGGCGCCCACGTCGATGTAGTACCCGGAGCCGCGCCGCAGGTACTTCAGGAACAGCCCGGAGCCGTCCTCGCCGAAGTCGAGGTCGAAGCCGGCCGCCTCCAGGGCGTCGTAGAACTCCCGGTCCCGGCGGGCCATCTCCTCGAACGCCGGCCGCTGGACGTCCGGCAGGACGCGGTACGGCCAGGACGCGAAGAGCATGTCCGCCTGCTCCGTGGTGATGCCGGCCTCCAGCGCCTCCTCCGAGTAGAGCGGCTTCAGGACGAGGTCCATGAGCGACTCGCTGCGGGAGATGTGGGTGGAGGAGCGCTGGACCATGGTGACCTCGGCCCCGTGCTCCCAGAGGTCCGCGCAGATGTCGTGGGCGGAGTTGTTCGAGCCGATGACCACGGCCCGCCTGCCCGACCAGTCGTCGCCGCCGGCGTGGGCGGAGGAGTGGTGTTGCGCACCCCGGAAGGTCTCGGCGCCGGGGAAGTCGGGGATCCTCGGGTACCCGGAGACGCCCAGCGCGAAGACCAGCTGCGTGGGGTGCAGCGTGATCTCCTCCCCGTCGCGGTCCACGACGACGCTCCACGTCCCGGACCGCTCGTCCCACTCGGCCGAGCGGCACTCGGTCCGCGACCAGTAGGTGAGCTCCATGATGTCGGCGTAGTGCATCAGCCAGTCGGCGACCTTGTCCTTCGCGGGGAACACCGGCCAGTCGTCCGGGAACGGCAGGTAGGGCATGTGGTCGTACCAGACCGGGTCGTGCAGGTGCAGGGACTTGTAGCGGTTGCGCCAGGCGTCCCCGGCCTTCTCGTGCCGGTCCACCACGATCGTGGGGATGCCGAGGCGGCCCAGCCGCGCGGCCAGGCCGATCCCGCCCTGGCCGCCGCCGACGACGAGGCAGTACGGCTGCTCCGTCCGGCCGAGGGCCTCCTCCCGCTCCCGGCGCCGCTCCAGCCACGTGGTGCGCTCCCGGGTGATCTCATGGACCACCCCGCGGTCGCGGCGCGGGCCCTTCCGCTCCTCGAACCCGCGCAGGTCCTGCAGCGTGGTCAGGAATGTCCAGGCCTTCCCGTCGCGCAGCCTGAGGAAGCCCCATCCGGATCCGGCGGAGGCCTCGAAGCGCACCCAGCACTGCGTCACCCCGTCCGCCGTGGTGGGCTCGCCCTCGACCTCCCACCCGGAGGGCCGGACGTGCGGCAGGGTCTGCGCGAGCATCCGGCAGATCTGCTCACGCCCCTCCAGCGTCTTCAGGTTCCAGGTGAACGCCAGGAAGTCGCGCCAGAAGCCCTCCTCCTCGAACAGCTCCGCCGCCGCCTCGGCGTCGCCGGCCGTGAGGGCGTCCCCCAGGGCGGCCAGCCAGGAGCGGGCGGTGTCCGTGCCGGCTCCCACGCCGGTGTCGATCGTGGTCATGGTTCCTCCTCGGTGTACGCAGGACGCCCAGTGGCATAGGGTCCGATGTGATGCGTGTCACCACTGTGCGGCCACGGGGGTTTCCCCGGCGTTGCATCGCACGGGACACCGGGAGAGCACGAGGGACAGCGTGGGATCGGGACGGGCGCCGAGGACGGAGGAGCGCGCTGTGGACAGCTGCGGATCGGCCAGGACACCGGACCGGGTGCGTTCGGCCTGGGAACGGTGCGCCGCCCTGGGCATGTCCCGCGACCTGGACGGCCCGCGGGAGGTGCTCCCGGACCACGAGGTCGCGCAGCTGCGGGCGCGGTCCCCGCTGGGGGCGCACGTCGACGTCGTCGCCGATCTCCTGGGCGTCGTCCGCGACGCCGCCGAGGCCCGCGTCGCCGTCCTCACCGGGCCCGACGGCACGGTGCTGTGGCGGCGCGGCGGACGCTCCCCGCTGGCGCGCGCCGACGGGCTCGGCTTCGTCGAGGGCGCCGGCTGGGACGAGCACGGAGTGGGCACCAACGCCATCGCCCAGGCGCTGCGCAGCGGGTCCGCGGAGGAGCTGCGGGGCACCGAGCACTTCGCCCTGTCCCACAACGCCTGGGACTGCACGTCCGCCCCGGTCCGCCGCCCGGGCAGCGGAGAGGTCCTCGGCGTCATCGACCTGTCCGGGCCCCGGGGCACCGCCACCCCGGACACCAGGGGGCTGGTGCGCTCGGCCGCGCGCGTCGTCGAGACCCTGCTCGCCGCCCAGACGACCCCGGGCCCCGGAGCCGCCGGCACGTCCGGAACCCCGTCCCTGGAGCTGCGTCTGCTCGCCGAACCGGCGACGGCCCGGGTGGGCGGCGGGGACTGGTTCGTCCTGCCGACGCGCTCTGCGGAGATCCTGGCTCTGCTCAGCCTGCGCGAGCGCGGGTGGAGCGCCGAGGAGATGGCCTACGAGCTCTACGGCGAGGACGGCACGCCGGGCACGGTCCGCACGGAGATCCACCGGGCCCGCCGCCGGCTCGGGCCCGTGATCACCACCGGCCCCTACCGCTTCGCCGATCCGGGCTCCGTCACCAGCGACCTCCGGCAGCTGCGGGCCGCACTCGAACAGGGCGACGTCGCCCGGGCGCTGAACATCTACCGCCAGCCCCTGCTGCGGTCCTCGGACCTGCTGACCATCGAGGAGTGGCGCTGCGAGCTGGACCGGGAGACCGCGCAGGCCGTGCGGCACAGCGGCGACCCCCGAATCGAGGCCCGCTGGTCGCACACCGAGATGGGGCACGCCTACCGCCGCGGATGACGCCGCCCGGCGCACAGCGGCGCCGGCGCTCCCGCCCGCGGGCAGGGGCGCCGGCACCACCGCTGTCCGGGCCGATCGGCCCGGACAGGGTCCATGGCGCTATCCGGTGACCTGGAAGGTCAGGGTCTCGGCGAACTCCCGGCCGTGCACGTCGGTCGCGGTGACCTCTGCGGTGTGCTCGCCGGCGGCGAGGTCGGCGGGCAGCTCGAGGCGCCAGAGGTGCATGGAACGGTCGGCCAGGCTGCCGCCGTGCACCAGCTGCTCCTGCACGGCCGAGGGGTCGGACCACTCGGCGCCCACGCGCTGGCCCTCGCCCTGCATCGGCTGGGTGCGCACGGCCTCGACCGGCGCACCGCCGTCGATCCGCACGTCCACCGTGGAACCGGTGCTGCCCATCCAGACGTTGCTGGTCAGCCAGCTGGTGCCGGCCAGGTCCTCCCGGCTCACCGTCAGCGCGTCCTCGAACGCCGGCGCGGAGCCCTTGTCGTCCACGTTCTCGGCGTACCACGCGCGGTAGCGCGGGGTGTTGAGCCCCAGGGACATCTGCTCGGCGGAGTCCTCGCCGCGGACGGTGAAGCGCTCCTCGACCCGGGTGTTCCTGATGTCCAGGGTCAGCACGCCCGGCATCCCGCCGTCACGCTGGACGGCCAGCGGATAGCCCTCCGGCAGGGTGCGCCCGGAGTACCAGTCCCCGGAGATCGCGCCCGCGGTGATGTGGGTGAACGGCAGGCCGTCGACGCCGAAGACCTCGGACCAGCCCGCCATCCGGTCGCCCTCGCGCAGGTTCTCGATGCTGTGGGTGTGCCCGCCCAGGGCCACGACCTCCCGGCCCTCGAGGATCTCGTAGACCTCCCGGACCTGTTCCACCTGGTGCTTGGCCGAGCCCTGGTCGGCGTAGTCGAGCAGCGGGATGTGGGCCGCCAGCACGATGACCTTGTGCTCCGGGACCTGGGCGATGTCGTTGCGCAGCCACTCGAGCTGGCGCTCGTCCAGGGACCCGTTGTACCCGCCGGGGACCGGGTACTCCACCGTGTTCAGGGCGACGACGTGGGCCTTGCCGGCGTCGTAGGAGTAGTACTCGGGGCCGAGCCGGGCACGGAAGGTGTCGAAGGTGTGCTCGCTGTCGGTCGCGTCGAAGTCGAGGTCGTGGTTGCCCGGCAGGAAGCGGGCCGGGCCGTTGAGCATCCCGGTCAGCTCGCGGGTCTGCGGGTACAGGGAGAGGTCGTCGCCCACGACGTCGCCGATGAACAGCGCGCCGCACCCGGCATAGTCCTCGCGGGCGGCCAGATCGGTGAACGCGCCGTTGCGGGCGTGCTCGACCTGCTCCTGCGTGTAGGTCTGGATGTCCCCGCCGATCACGCAGCTCTGGTCCGGGGACTGCGTGGCCTTCGACTTCGCCAGCGGGAAGTTCACGGCGTCCGGCAGCGGGCCGGTCGGGGCGATCCCGCCGTGCTTCAGGTCCGGGGAGCCCTCGGGCAGGTGGTGGTAGAAGAACTGGGCCACGTTGTCCTCGTCCACCGGCACCTGCCGGCCGCGCGGCTGGGTGACGGAGACGGTCATGTTCTCGTAGGCCGGCAGCTCGTAGCGGCCCTGGCTGTCGGTGGTGACGACGTCGCGGCCGTTGGTCACCGTCACGCCGCCGAGGCCGCGCTCGTTGCGGTCCTGGGCGGAGTCGCGGTCCCGGTCGTCGAAGACGGTGCCGTCGAGCACCGCCTGGTCCTCGTCGGGGCCTTCGACGACGTCGACGGTGCCCCGGTAGGCCGTCCCGACCCAGTCGGCGCCGTCGGCCGGCCCTGCGGGTGCGGCGGGGGCCGCGGGTGCGGCGGGGGCCGCGGTCGCGGCGCCGGGGGCGAGCAGCACGGCACACAGGCCGAGGACCACGGCGCCGGTGGTCGTGCGGATCGGGCGGATCGGGCGGGCGGAGGCGGGGCGGAACGTGCGGGGGGTCGTGTTCACGGACGAGCTCCTGATCGGCGGGAACGGCCGGCTCCGTGGCCGGCCGCCGCCAGTCTGGCGAGCACGGGTGAATGGCAGGCGGCGCCCTCCCCACGCGGATGCAAAACCCCGGAGACGTCGGTGCGTACGCGCTACGCCCGAGCCCCCTGCTGCGGGCGCTGCCGCAGGTGCTCGCGCAGCCCGGGAATGGCGAAGCGCACCAGCCCGTACCCGGCCGGCTCGATCAGCCCGGCGTCGATCAGCCGGGTCCGGTAGTTGCCCACGGTGTTGGGCCTGGCCCCGATCCGGGCGCCGATGTCCCCGGCGGTGGAGGGCCCGTCGTCCTGGGCCATGGCACGGAGGAAGTCCAGGTCCCGCGGGGAGGCCGTCGAGAGCGCGGCCTCGATGACCACGCGCTCGTTGCGGCGGTGCGCGGCGGCCACCGCCTGCTCCACCATCTCGTCCGTGACCGCGGAGGGGACCCGCTCCGCCTCCTGCCACAGGAAGTACCCCACGAGCTGGATCAGGAACGGATAGCCACCGGTGGCCTCGGCGGCACGGCGGGCCCGGCCCTCGTCCAGGGTGAAGCCGCCCGCCGCGAAGATCTCCACGTAGGACCGCTGGACCTCGTCGATCGCGGCCGCGTGCAGGTCGATCCGGTCGGCGCGGCGGAGGAACGTGGCCACCCCCTCGTTCAGCAGGTCCGAGACGGCCGCCGGCAGACCGGCGAAGAGCAGGCCGATGGGCAGGCCCGCGCGGATGAAGTGCTGCACGTCCGCGGCCAGCTGGACGATCTCCTGCCGGTCCGCGGCGTGGATCTCGTCCACGGTGAGGACCAGCCCGGTCTCCTGCTCCTCCAGCAGCCGCAGCAGCCGCAGGCCCTCCTCGCGCCACTCCAGCTGCTGCTCCGGCGGCAGCTGCGTGGTGAAGCCGAACCCGGCCGCCGTGACGGCCGTGAGCCGCCGGCCGCGGGGGCCGCTGCCGAGCTCGTCGGCCAGACGGCGCATGGCGTGGCCGATGCGTCCCGTGAAGCCCCGGGTCGCCGTCTCGGACACGACGGCCCAGCCCTGGGTGCGGGCCAGGTCCTCGGCCGCCCCCAGCATCACGGTCTTGCCCACGCCGCGGGCTCCCGTGAAGACGGTCAGCAGCCCCGGAGCCCCCGAGCGCAGACGCAGCCCGTAGGCGAACTCGTCCAGGACCCCGGCGCGGCCGACGATCTCCGGCGGGGAGGCTCCTGCCGTGGGGCGGAAGGGATTCTGCACGCTCCTCCTGTGAACCTCGGTGAATCTTGTGAATCTTGTGAATCTTGTGAATCCAGCGTACCGCCGACCGCCCCTTCTGGTCCCCGGCAACGAGGGGGGCCCCGCCGCCGCAGGGAGCCCCTCCGCCCCGACGGCGGCGCGGAGGCGGAGTGCCGGCCCCCGGGCCGCCTCACTCCTGGGTGGTCAGCAGCGGATCCAGCCACACGATGGTCCACCGGTGGCCGTCCGGGTCGGCGAAGGTCCGGCGGCTCGTGTGGTGGTCGTCCGCGCGGTCCTCCGCGGCGGCGCCGGCGGCCACCGCCCGGTCCGCCAGGACGTCGACGTCCTCGGGGATGTCGACGACCAGGGTGCAGCAGCCGGTCACCGCGCCGCAGGGGTCCGCGAGCCGCTGGTCCCGGGCGGCGGCCGGCCGGCCGCCCCGCCGCTCGACGAGCGTGACGCCGAAGGCCTCGCCCAGGTCCAGGACCAGGCTGTGCCCCTCCACCGTGCCGGGAGCCGTCCGCCAGCCCAGGGCCTGGTAGAAGGACCGCGAGCGCTCCAGGTCCGCGACGGGCAGGTGCGGGAAGAGCTTGTAGGCCACGGGACCTCCTGGAGCGCGGACGGACCGGGATTCCATGGTCCTCCTGCCCCGCGCGCGGCACAACGGTGTCACCGCGCCGGAGCGGCGGCGTCGTTCACCGGGGCCGGTCGGCGCCGGTGCCGCCGAACCGGGCCCGGTACTGGCTGGGCGAGACGTCGAAGCGCGCCCCGAAGGTCCGGCGCAGGGTCTCGGTGCTGCCGAAGCCGGCGGCGCGGGCGGTCTCGGCGACCCCGTGCCCGGCGTCGAGGAGGCTCTTGGCGTGGTCCAGGCGGGTCCGTTCGACGAACTTGGCCGGGGAGATCTGCAGCTCGGCCGCGAAGAGCCGCGCGAGGTGCCGGGGGCTGACGCCGACGGCGGCGGCCAGCGCGTCGGCGCTGTGGTCCAGGGCGGGCTGCGCGCGGACGCGCTCGACGGCGGCGCGCAGCACCGGGGTCCGCGGGGGTGGCGCCTGCAGCGGGGCGGAGAACTGGGACTGGCCGCCGGGCCGCTGCATGAACATCACCAGGCCGCGGGCGACCTCCCGGGCGAGCTCCGGCCTGTGGTCGCGCTCGACCAGGGCGAGGGCGAGGTCGATGCCGGCCGAGACCCCGGCCGAGGTGAACACCCCGCCGTCCTCGACGAACAGGGCGTCCGGCTCCACCCGGACGTCGGGGTGCGCGCGGGCCAGCAGCGGGGCGTGGCGCCAGTGGGTGGTGGCCCGCCGGCCGGAGAGCACCCCCGCGGCGGCGAGGACGAAGGACCCGGTGCAGATGGAGACCAGCCGGCGGGCGCCGGGCCCGGCGGAGCGGACCGCCTCGACCAGGGCCTCGGGCAGCGGCTCGGTGACGAGCCCGTCCCCGCCCGCCACGACCAGGGTGTCGACGTCGGTGAGCTCGGGGACGGCCGTGTCCACGGGCAGCAGGGCGCCGACGGAGGTGCGCACCGGCTCCCCGGACGGCGAGGCGTAGCGGAGCACGTAGTCGGCGCCCAGTCCGGTGGCCTCGGCGAAGACCTCGGCGGGCCCGGCGACGTCGAGCATCTTCACGCCGTCGAAGACGAGGAACACCACACGCCGGGACCGGTTCAGCACGTGCTCACGCTACCGCTCCGGGCGCGCCGCGGCGTCGGCCGGGGTCACGCGCCCTCACTCGGGCCAGGCGTTCTCCTGGATGATCCGCACGAAGTCCTCCCGGTGGAAATCGGGGTCGAAGTGGGCGAGCACGTCGTCGTTCATGGTGCCGAAGGTGGTCCCGGGGCGGTCGGCCATGCCGTCGTAGAACGCGCGGAGGATCCGGTTCTTGAAGTCCGGCCGGGGGTGGGCGGCGACGACCTCGGCGCGGTGCTCCTCGGAGATCTCGTCCAGCTCCAGGCCGAGCACGTCGGTCTCGACGCCCAGGGTGACCACGGCGACCTCGGGCGCCAGGTGCAGCGGGATCTCCGGGGTGGTGTGCAGGGCGATGGCCAGCCACACGGTGCGGGCCTCCTCCGCGGAGCGGCCGTGGTCGCGCAGGAACGCCTGGGCCGCGGCGGCGCCGTCGATCTCGAAGCGCTGGTTCTTCGTGCGGTGCTCGTCGGTGAGGCCGAGGTCGTGGAACATCGCGCCGACGTAGGCGAGCTCGGGGTCCACCTCGACCCCGCGCGCGGCGGACTTGAGCATCCCGAAGAGGAAGACGCGGCGGGAGTGGTGGAACAGGCTCTCGTCGGCGGCCCGCCGGACCAGCTCGGTGGTCTCGCGGACGAGGGTCGACTCGGGAACGGTGATGCCGGCGATGGTCTCGGGCACGGTGTCTCCTCTGCGCGGGTGCGTGGTGGCGTGCGGGCCCGCCCCGGGCCGGCCCCTGCTCCTCAGCCTCTCGCACCCGCGCCCGTCCCGACACCGTCCCAACGGACCACCTCCCCACAGATCCGGCCATCCCTTCCCCGCCGGACTCGCCGGTTCCCACGTCAGGGGCGCATCCATGCCGTGGTCTCGGGAGGAGCCGGTGAGTCCGGCGGAGGGCTTATCCGGCCGGGCAGCGGGACCGCAGGAGCGGGACGCCCTCCCCCGTGAGCTCGTCGCAGCACGCCGCGCGGCCGGCCAGCGCCATGACGAGCGCGAGCGTGGGCCCGCTGACCAGGGCCCCGGAGCCGGAGGCGAAGGGGCCGTCGGTCGCCACCAGGCGCAGGCCCCGCGCGGCGCTGCGGCTGGGCACCGCGAAGTCCTTGCGCACGAAGAAGCGTGCCACCGCGGTGACGACCTCGACCGGCGGCACGGACGGCAGGCCCAGCGGGCGGCGGACGTCCTGGCCGTGGACCACGACCTCCCCCAGCCACGCCGCGGTGTCCTTGGAGGGGGCCATGGTGCTCCCGGCCACGGCGCGGAAGAGCTGGAGCGTCTCGGCCGGGGTGGCGCCCCGGTGCTCCTCGAGGCGCCGCTGGTTGTGCAGGCCGGCGTCGAAGCGGGCGCCCAGCATGCTCCGGAGCCAGCGGAACCGGCCGAGGCTCGCGGCGGCGGTCAGGTGGGCGACGACGTCCTCCACGGTCCACCCCGCGCACAGGGACGGCTGCGCCCACTGCGTCTCGTCCAGGCCGGCCAGGTCCTCGGCCAGCCGCGTCCGCTCGGCGTGGACGGCGGCCCACAGGTCCTTCCGGCTGCTCGGCTCCATGAACCCCATCGAAGCACACCCCGGTGGGCGGCGGGCGTCGCCCACCGGGATGTCTGCCGACCTGATCCGCGCGCCGCCGCGCTACTCGCCGGCGCGGCCGACCGAGGAGCCGAGCGCCCGGGAGATGGCGTCGGCGGCCCTGATCGCCTGCGGCGCGAACTGCTCGATGCTGGAATCCGGGTGCTCGAGCGCGATCGACGAGATCGACAGGCCGTACGTGACGTGGCCGAGGTGGTCACGGATGGGCGCGGACACGCACACGGTGCCGGGCTCGTTCTCACCGAGGTCGAGAGCGTAGCCGCGCCGGCGCACCTCGGCGAGCTCGGTGTGCAGCCGCTCCGCGTCCGTGATGGTCCTGTCGGTGCGCGCCGGCAGGCCGACCTCGGCGATCAGCCGGTCCACCTGCTCGCGCGGCCAGTGTGCGAGCACGGCCTTCCCCATGCCCGAGCAGTGCATCGGCATGGACAGGCCCACCCGGGAGGCCATCCGATAGGGCTTCGACGAGTCCTTGCGGATGACGTAGACCATCTCGAAACCGTTGACGACGCCGACGTGGATGGTGCAGTCGACCTCGCGCACGAGCTCCTCGACGATCGGCTCCGCGATGAACGAGATGTCCAGCCGGGAGATGGCGCGGCCGGCGATGCCGAGGAAACGGGAGCCCGGGTGGTAGCCGCGGTCACTGTCACCGGTGATGAACTTCTGCTCGACGAGCGTCGCGAGGATCCGGTGCACGGTGGCCTTGGCCAGCCCGGTCTCCTCCACGATGTCGGTGAAGCGGTCGTAGAGGATCGCGGCCTCGAGCACCCGCAACGTCTTCTCGCTCGCTCCCGCCGAGGGCGCCGGTCTCGTGTCGAGCGCCCGGGGCTCCGTGGTCATGGCCACCTCATCTCATGTCGACGATCGAGACGCCGTCCATGTCGTCGAAGGACTGGTTCTCACCGGCCATCGCCCACACGAACGAGTAGTTCGATGTTCCCACGCCCGAGTGGATCGACCACGACGGCGAGAGCACCAGCCCGCCGTCGCCGACCAGCATGTGGCGCGTCTCGGACGGCTCGCCCATGAGGTGGACCACGCGGGCGTCCTCGGGCACGTCGAAGTAGACGTAGAACTCGGTGCGGCGGTCGTGCGTGTGCGCCGGCATCGTGTTCCACATGCTACCGGGGTGCAGCTGCGTCACGCCCATGACCACCTGGCAGCTGCGCACCCCGTTCTCGTGGATGTACTGGTTGAGCGTGCGGCGGTTCGAGGTCAGCGGGTCGCCGAGCTCGCGCACCGTGCCCCGTCCCGGCTCGACGAGCGCGGTCGGGTACGTGGTGTGCGCCGGCGCCGAGAAGCCGTAGAAGCGGGCGGGAGCAGCGGAATCGTCGGACTCGAGGGAGACGTCCCGGACTCCGCGGCCGAGGTAGAGGCACGCGCCGGTCGCCATCGCGTGGCGTACGCCGTCGGCGACGACGGTGCCGCCCGCGCCGATGTTGACGATGCCGATCTCGCGGTGGTCGAGGAACTGGTCGCTGCGGATCTCGGGCACGGCCTCGAGCGCCAGCGGCGCGTCGGTCGGCACGGCGCCGACCGCGACCACGCGGTCGTAGTGGGTGACGACGGTGCGGACGCTGCCGGGGACGAAGAGGTCCTCCACGAGGTAGCGGTCGCGCAGCTGCTGCTGGGTGGCGCCGGGGATCTGCTCGGGCGAGGTGGGGCCGTGGACGGCGGTCATGGTGTTTCCTTCCGGTGGGGGTCAGAGCAGGCCCATGAGGCCCGGGAGCCACAGGGACAGCTGGGGGACGAAGACGATGACGAACAGCAGCGCGACCAGCACGAGCAGGAACGGCACCAGTTTGACGATGACCGGCTCGAGCTTCATCTTCGCGACCTGGGCGCCGACGAAGAGCACGGGCGCCGAGGGCGGTGAGATGACCGCGATCGAGAGGTTGAAGACCATCACGATGCCGAAGTGCACCGGGTCGATGCCGTAGGACACGGCGATGGGCAGGAAGATCGGCGTGAAGATCAGGATCGCCGGCGTCGGGTCGAGCGGAATGCCGATCAGCAGCAGCACGAGCATCATGATCAGCAGCACGACGACCTTCGAGTCGGTCCACCCGAACAGCGACTCGGCGATCAGCTGCGGCAGCCGGGCGTAGGTCATGACGTAGGACATGATCGTCGAGACCGCGATCAGGAAGATCACGATCGCGCTCGTCCGGGTGGCGTCGAACAGCACGTGCGGCAGGTCCTTGACCGCGATGGTGCGGTAGAGGAACGAGAGCAGCAGCGAGTAGACCACGGCCACGGCCGAGCCCTCGGTCGGCGTGAAGAAGCCGACCACGATGCCCCCGATCGCCACCACGATCAGGCCGAGGGACGGGAGCGCACGCCACAGCGTGGCCAGGAGCACCGAGAGCTCGGGCCACGGCTCGCCCCGCAGCTCGGGGTGCCGGCGCGCGTAGACGAAGCCGACGGCCCCGCAGGCCAGTGCCCACAGGAACCCCGGGACGTAGCCGGCCACGAACAGCGCGCCGATCGACGTGCCACCGGCGGCGAGCGAGTACACGATGAGGGTGTTGCTCGGCGGGATCAGCATGCCGGCCGGAGCCGAGGCGATGTTCGCCGCCGCGCTGAAGGCCCGGTCGTAGCCCGACCGTCGCTGCATCGGGGACATGGTGGCGCCGATGGCCGCCGCACTGGCCACGGCGGAGCCGGAGACGGAGCCGAAGATCGCGTTGGCGATCACGTTGGTCTGCACCAGCGGCGCGGGGGTGCGCCCCACCAGCACGCGGGCGAGGTTGATCAGCCGCTCCGCGATCCCGCCGGTGTTCATGATCACGCCGGCGAGGACGAAGAACGGGATGGCGAGCAGCGCGAACGAGTCGACCCCGCCGACCATCTGCTGTGCAGCGGTGATCGCACCCCGGTCGAAGTCGACGATCAGCAGCATGCACAGCGCCGACGGCAGACCGATGGAGATGGAGACGGGTGCGCCGACCGCCAGCAGCAGCACGAGACCGCCGATCAGGATCGCACTGATGGTGCCGGGATCGATCACAGCGCCGCCGCCTCGAGGTCTTCGTCGACACCCACGTGCCCCTGGTAGCCGGGGAAGAAGGTGCCCACGAGGTGGATCGTCAGGTAGACGGTCAGCAGCGCTCCGGAGACCGGCAGGGCGAGGTAGAGCTGGCCCTGCGTGAGGGGCAGCAGCGGATTCTGCTGCCCCCATGCCAGGACCGACTGCTGGAAGCCGCCGAAGACCATCACGTACAGCACGAAGGCGAGCGTCGAGAGGTACGCGACGACGTCGGCGCCGCGCTGGACGGCGACCGGCAGACGTTCGACGAGGAAGTCCATGATGACGTCGGCCTTCTCCCCGACCGCGATCGCGATGCCGATCAGGCTGACCCACACGAAGGTGTGCCGCGCCGCCTCCTCGGACCAGGCGCTCGGCTGGCCGAGCACGAGGCGGGTGAAGACCTGCCACGCCACCAGCAGCACCAGCAGCGCGAAGAGGCTGACGCAGATGCCGCGGAGCGCACCGTCCAGCCAGGCCCGCGCGGTGGTCATGAGTTCCCTGGTGGCCATCAGCCGCGCGCCGCCTCGATCGCGTCGTAGACCGAGCGGGCGAGGTCACTGGTGACGCTCTCCTCGTGGAGCGGCTGCACGGCGTCGCGGAACACCTCGACGTCGACGTCGTTGAACTGCGCGCCGGCCTCCTCCGCGGCCGCGGTGGCCTCGTCGACCGCCGTGCCGAACAGCTCCAGCTCGGTGTCGACCGACGCCGTGAGCAGCTCCTCGAACACCGCTCGGTCCTCCTCCGGAATGCCTTCCCACACGCCCGGGTTCGAGACCAGGTAGTCGGGCATCATGAGGTGCTCGGTGCGCGAGTAGTACGGGGCGATCTCGTCGTGCGAGAGCGAGGAGTAGATGAGCTCGTTGTTCTCCGCACCGTCGAGCACGCCCGACTGGATCGCGGTGTAGACCTCGCCCTGGGCCATCGGCGTGCCCACGCCGCCCATGAGCTCCATCATGCGCACGTTCGTGTCCGAGCCGATGACACGGATCTTCTGCCCCGAGAGGTCCGCGGGCGTCTCGACCGGGCCCTCGCTCGAGTACACGTTGCGCACCCCACCGTGGTAGGCGGTGAGCACCTGGATGTCGTCGTCGATCAGGGTGTCGTAGAGCTCCCCGACGACCTCGCGGTCGTTGAGCACCGAGAGCTGGTGCTCGGGCGACTCGTAGAGGTAGGGCAGGTTCACGGTCGAGAAGTCCGGCTCGAAGTTCTCCAGCAGCGGTCCCGCCACGACCGCGAAGTCGATGGTGCCCGACTGCACCTGCTCGATGGTGGCCGCCTGGTCGCCCAGCGTCTCGTCGGTGTAGAGCTCGAGCGCGTACCGGCCCTCGGTGCGGGCCTCGAGCTCGTCCGAGAGCTCGGTGAGCGCCTGCGCCTGCGGGTGGTCGATGTCCTGGTTGAAGGCGACACGGAAGACCGTCTGCGCGCCGTCTCCCGCCTCCGCGGAGCAGGACGCCAGTCCCGCCGTCATGACCGCTGCGACGCCCATCGTGCCCAGCATCCGTCGTCCCTGCATGAGTTCCTCCTCGGTGAGTCGCCGTGACGACGTGATTTGCGCCACTGGCGGGGTCAGGGGCTACTCTAACCAGACAGAACCGAGTTGCGCCACACGGAACTTCAAACAGAACTGAGTTTCACAATGTGGCGGACCGGCCTCACGAAGGAGACGGCAGTGCGAGCAGCGAGATACATCGGCGGCGGGCGGATCGAGGTCGGCGGCGCCGAACCCCAGCGGCCCGGACCGGGCGAGGTGACCATCCGCGTCGCCTACAACGGCATCTGCGGAACCGACCTGCACATCGTGCAGGGGCACATGGACGCGCGGGTCGCGACCCCGGTCGTGATCGGGCACGAGATGAGCGGAGTCGTCGACGCGGTCGGTGACGACGTCGACACCCTGGAGGTCGGCCGGCCCGTCACCGTGATGCCGCTGCGCTGGTGCGGCGAGTGCGCCTCCTGCCGCGCCGGGCACCAGCACATCTGCCAGCGGCTGGACTTCGTCGGCATCGACTCCCCCGGCGCGCTCCAGGAGCAGTGGACCGTGCCCGCGTCGCTCGTGGTGCCGCTGCCCGAGGGCGTCTCCCTCCAGCACGCCGCGCTCGTCGAGCCGCTCGCCGTCGCGGTGCACGACGTGCGTCGTTCGCGGCTGACGGCGGGCGAGACGGCCGTGGTCATCGGCGGCGGACCCATCGGCCAGCTCATCGCCGTGGTCGCCCGCGCGGCCGGCGCCGAGGTGGTCCTCGCCGAGCCGGACGCCGCCCGCCGGGCGTTCGCCGCCCAGCAGGGCGCCGTCGTCGTCGACCCCCTCGGCGAGGACCTCTCCGCGGTCGTCGCGGAGCGCACCGCCGGCGCCGGCGCCGACGTGGTCTTCGAGGTAGCCGGCACCCGCGGCACCGCGCTCGAGGCCACGCGCCACGCCCGCACCCGCGGCCGCGTCGTGTTCGTCGCGATCCACCCGGAACCGGTGCCGGTCGACCTGCACCGGGTCTTCTGGCGGGAGCTCGAGGTCCTCGGCGCCCGTGTCTACGAGCGCGAGGACTTCGAGCGCGCCGTCGGCCTGCTCGCCGAGGGCGCCGTGCCCGCCGACGCGCTGATCACCCGCGTCGTGCCGCTCGAGGAGACGATGACCGCCTTCGACGCCCTGCTGTCGGCGGCGGCCATGAAGATCCTGGTCGACGTGCAGGGAGGCACCCGATGAGCATCTCCCTCGACCTGACCGGCACGACGGCCGTCGTCACCGGCGCCCGCCGCGGCATCGGCTTCGCCATGGCCGAGGCGCTCGCCCTGGCCGGCGCCGACATCATCGCCGCCTCCGCCCGCCAGGAGCCCGACGGCGGCGCCATCGGCGCCCGCGTGCGCGAGCTCGGCCGGGCCTTCGAGGGGCACGCCGTGGATCTCAGCGACCGGGAGGCCGTCCGGGCCTTCGGCGAGGCCGTGCGGGACCGTGCCGACATCCTGGTGAACAATGCGGGCACCATCCGCCGCGCGCCCGCCGCCGAGCACCCCCTGGAGTGGTGGGACGAGGTGCTGGACGTGAACCTGCGCAACCAGTTCGTCCTCACCCAGGTCATCGGCGCCTCGATGGTCGAGCGCGGGGCAGGCCGCATCATCTTCACGGCCAGCCTCCTGAGCTTCCAGGGCGGCATCAACGTGCCCGGCTACACCGCCGCGAAGTCCGGCATCACCGGCCTGGTGAAGGCGCTCAGCAACGAGTGGTCGGCGCACGGGGTGACCGTCAACGCCATCGCGCCCGGCTACATCGCCACCGACAACACCGCGGCGCTGCGCGCGGACGAGGACCGCTCGCAGGCGATCCTCGAGCGCATCCCCGCCGGCCGGTGGGGACGGCCGGCGGACCTGCAGGGGGCCACCGCGTTCCTCGCGAGTCCGGCCGCCGCCTACGTCACGGGCGTGACACTGCCCGTCGACGGCGGTTGGATGGCACGATGAGCGACCTCACCGGAACCCACCCCCCGATCCTCGGCGGCGTCGTGCCGCTGGCGACTGTCCGCGACGCCGCCGCCGCCGACACGATCGCCGACGGGCTGGTGGGCGGCGGCCTGCCGGTCCTCGAGGTCGCGCTGCGCAACGACTACGGCCTGGCGGCGATCGAGCGGATCGCCGCCAGGGGGGACGTGGTGGTCGGCGCCGGCACCGTGCTGAGCGTTGAGCAGCTGCGGCGCAGCATCGACAGGGGCGCGTCGTTCGTCGTCGCACCGGGGCTCGACGAGGTGGTGGTCGAGGCCGCCCTCTCCGCCGGAGTGCCCGTGCTGCCCGGCATCATGACACCGAGCGACGTCCAGCGCGGGATCCGCCTCGGGCTCGACCGGCTGAAGCTCTTCCCGGCGGGGGTCGCCGGCGGGCTGGCGCTCATCGGTGCGCTGGCACCCGTCTTCCCCGGCATCGGCTTTATGCCCAGCGGCGGGGTGAACCCGGCGAACCTCGCCGAGTACCTCGCCCACCCGGCCGTCTTCGCCGCCAGCGGTTCGTGGATCGCCTCGGACGAGCGGGTCGCGGCCGGGACCGGTGCGATCGAGGCGGCCGTGCGCGAGGCGGTCGAGGTCCAGGAGTCGGTGGCATGAGCGTCATCACCCTCGGAGAGTCCCTCGGGCTGCTCGTCGCCTCCCGGATCGGCCGCCTCGAGCTCGTGCCGTCGATGGACCTGGGATTCGGCGGCGCGGAGAGCAACGTCGCCATCGGTCTCGCCCGCCTCGGCGTGCCCGTGACCTGGGTGGGCCGGCTCGGTGACGACGCTCTGGGCCGGCTCGTCGAGCGCCAGCTGCGCGCCGAAGGGGTCGAGCCGGTCGTCACCCGAGATCCGGACGCCCTTACCGGACTCATGCTCAAGGAGCGTCCGACGGCCGGTGCCAGCGCCATCAGCTACTACCGTGCCGGAAGCGCGGGCTCCCGCATCGAACCCGCGGACCTCGACCTCGACCGCTTCCGAGCCGCACGCGTGCTCCACCTGACCGGCATCACCGCCGCCGTCAGCGAGTCCGCCCGCCGCGCCCTCGACGCGGCGATCGACGCGGCGCACCGGGCGGGCGTGCTCATCTCCTTCGACGTCAACCACCGCTCACGGTTGTGGGGCGCCGAGCAGGCGGTGCCCGTCTACCGCTCGCTCGCCGCCCGCGCCGACCTCGTCTTCGCGGGCGAGGACGAGGCGGAGCTCCTGACCGGCGAGCGCGGCCTGACCGCGCAGGCGGAGGCCGTCGCCGCGATGGGGCCGGCGCAGGTCGTCGTGAAGCGCGGTGCGGACGGCGCCGTGGGCTTCGAGGACGGCGAGCGGGCCGAGGTGCCGGCGTTCGCGGTGCAGGCCGTCGACACCGTCGGCGCCGGCGACGCCTTCGTCGCCGGCTACCTCGCCGAGCTGATCGCCGGCGAGCCGCTGCCGGAGCGGCTCCGCACGGCCGCCGCGTGCGGGGCCGTCGCCTGCACCGCGCCGGGCGACTGGGAGGCCGCGCCGGACCGCGGCGCGATCGCGCGCCTGCTCGGCGCCGGTGACCCGGTGCAGCGCTGATCGCACGCCGGGGAGGCGACGGCCCGCCCGTCGCCTCCCCGGCGTCCGGGGGCGACTCGCGCCCGCTCGGACCGGCGGACGACGGCGCTTCCGTCCGCGAACTCACCGCTTCCGCCCGAGACGTGCGCACAACAGCCCGCATTCCGGGGACTCCCGGTGAGTTCGGCAGCAGGGCGGACCGGGGTGCCGGGGCCTGCGGTGTCCGCCGGTGCCGATAGCGTGGCAGAGGAGCCGCACCCCC
Source organism: Kocuria oxytropis (assembly GCF_040981195.1). NCBI lineage: Bacteria > Bacillati > Actinomycetota > Actinomycetes > Micrococcales > Micrococcaceae > Kocuria > Kocuria oxytropis. The sequence continues at coordinate 95,098 of NZ_JAVFXA010000011.1, forward strand.
AGGACAGCACCCCCGACCGCACGAGGAGCCTCGATGACGAGCATCCGTTTCCTCCACACGAGCGACTGGCAGCTGGGCATGACCCGGCACTACCTCGAGGGCGAGGCCCAGTCCCGGTACACGGGCGACCGGGTCGAGACGATCCGCCGCATCGGGGAGCTGGCCCGCGCCCGGGACTGCGCGTTCGTGCTGGTGGCCGGCGACGTCTTCGAGCACGCCAACCTGAGCCGGCGGGACGTGGGGCGCGCCCTGGACGCCATGGGCTCGGTGCAGCTGCCGGTGTACCTGCTGCCCGGCAACCACGACCCCCTCGGACCGGGATCCCTCTACGCCCAGGAGGCCTTCCGCGGCCTGCAGCCGGACAACGTGATCCTCCTGGACGAGGTGGGCCCCTGGTCCGTCGCCGAGGGCGTGGAGCTGGTGGCCGCGCCCTGGCGCAGCAAGCGGCCCGACTCCGACCCCGTGGCCCCGGCCCTTGAGGGCCTGACCGCGGACGGCACCCTGCGCATCGTGGTGGGCCACGGAATGCTCGACGAGCTCGACCCCGACCGCACCTCCCAGGTCACCGTGCGCCGCGCGCCCCTGGACGAGGCGCTGGCCAGTGGGCTGATCCACTACGTGGCGCTGGGCGACCGGCACATCCGCTGGCCCGAGGACGACCGCGGGGCGATCCACTACTCCGGCACCCACGAGTCCACGGGCTTCCGCGAGCCCGGCCGCGGACACGTCCTCGAGGTGGCGCTGGACGGCTCCGACGCCCGGGTCACCTCCCACGAGGTGGGGCGGTGGGAGCACCGGGTGCTCGAACGCCATCTCGACGGCGCCGGCGACGTCGAGGCGCTGCGGACCGAGCTCGCCGCGCTCAGCCCGAAGGAGCGGATCATCCTCAAGACCGTGTTCACCGGCATCCTGAACCTGTCCGAGTCCGCGGAGCTGGACCGGCTGCTCGAGCAGCAGGCCGAGGTCTTCGCGAGTCTCAACGCCTGGGAGCGGCACACCGACCTCGCGGTCGTCCCGGACCAGCACGAGTTCGAGGACCTCGACGTCGGCGGGTACGCCGCCGACGCCGTGACCGAGCTGCGCGAGCTGGCCGCCTCCGACTCCGAGGACGCGCCCGCCGCCGGGGACGCCCTCAGACTCCTGTACCGCCTCGTGGGAGGAGCTGTCCGATGAAGCTGCACCGTCTCAGGCTGGAGAACTTCCGCGGCGTGACCGCCCGCGAGGTCGAGTTCCCCGACAGCGGGGTCGTGGTGCTGACCGGCCGCAACGAGATCGGCAAGACCTCGATGATCGACGCCCTGGACGCGCTGATCGAGCTGCCGGACAGCAGCCGGCACAAGAAGATCGCCGAGGCGAAGCCCGCCGGACGGGACGTGCCCGTCCTCGTGGAGGCGGAGTTCTCGATCGGGCCCACCCGGGTCGTCTACACCAAGCAGTGGCTGAAGCGGCCGTCCACGACCCTCCGGCACGTCGGCGGGGAGGGCCGCACGCTCACCGGCCGCGAGGCCCACGACGCCGCCGAGCAGCTGTGGGCCGGGGCCGACACCGCGCTGTGGAAGGCCCTGCGCTTCATGCAGGCCGGCGGGCTGACCCAGAACGCCCTCACCGACAGCGCGGCGCTGCGCCGGGCCCTGGAGTGCCACGCCGGCCAGGCCCAGGGCGACGACCGCGAGGTCGCCTCCCTCCTGGAGCGCGTGCGCGCCGAGTGCGACAAGTACTGGACCTCGACGCGGAAGAAGAACGCCCGGTTCGTCCAGGCCGAGACGGACTGCCGTGCGGCCGAGGCCGCCGCCGCGGAGACCGCCGAGGAGCTCCGGGGCATCACGGTGGTCGAGGAGGAGCTGGCGGAGCTCACCGAGGAGATCGCCGCCACCGGCCGGAAGCTCGGCACCGCCCGCGCGGAGAAGACGGAGCTGGACCGGGCCGCCGGGGAGATCGAGGCCGTCCAGCGGCAGCGGCAGGAGGCGCAGCGCCGCCGCGACGCCGCCCGGGCCGAGCTGGACCGGGCTCGCGAGCGCTCCGCCCGCCGCGCGGAGCTCGTGGCCGCGCTCGCCGCCGACGAGGAGCGCAGCACGGCGCTCGCCGGGGAACTGCTGGCCTGCGAGCAGGAGCTCGCCCCGGTGCACGAGCACGCCGAGGCGGCCGAGGAGCGCCGGGCCGCGGCCCAGGCCGCGGTGCAGGAGGCCCGCGCCGCCCACCGGTCCGCGCGGGAGGACCGGGAGCACCTCGACGACGTCGAGCGCCACCGCCGCACCGCCGAGATCCTGGACTCGCTCGAGGCGGTCCGGGCGCAGCTGGCCGAGCTGGGTTCCCGTCCCGGCACCGAGATCGACGAGGAGATCGTCGACGAGCTCGAGCGGGCCGAGCGCGCGGCGGAGACGGCCGAGGCGGAGCTGGCGGCCGGCAGCGCCCGGGTGGAGCTCACCGCGCTGGGCCGCGCGCGCCCGATCGTGCGCGGCGGCGGGACCGAGGAGGTCGGCCCGGAGGAGCCGTGGTCCGTGCCGGTGACGGACGAGGTCGAGGTCGAGATCCCCGGCGAGTGGCGGGTGCGGGTCCTCCCGGAGCAGGGCATCGAGACCCGCCGGGACGCCGCCCGCACCGCCCGCGAGCGGTGCACCGCGCTGCTGGCGCGGCACGGCGTCGGGTCGGTCGCCGAGGCCCGCGCGCAGTGGCGCGCGGCCCAGGAGCTGGCGCAGCAGGTGCGCGAGGCCGCGGCCCAGCGCGACCTCCTGCTCGGGGGCGAGGACGAGAGCCGCCTGCGGGACGACCGGGACCGCCTCGCCGCCGCGATCGAGCAGTACGGCGGCCGGCGCGACGACGAGGTGCCGCTGCCGGCGAGCGCGGCCGCCGCCCAGGAGGCGGTGGAGGCCGCCGAGGCCGCCCTCACCGAGGCCGAGGACGCCGTGCACCGCGCCGAGGCGGCCGCCGAGGCGGCCCGGTCCGCCCTGCAGTCCGCCCAGGCCACGCTGCACTCCCTCCAGGGCGCCGCGCTCGAGCAGGAGCGAGCCCTCACCGCCGGCAGGGCCCGGCTCGAGGACGCCCGCCGGGAGGTGCCGGACGAGGACCTGGACCGTGCCGCCGCCGCGGCGGCCGAGGCGCTCGCCACGGTCCAGGAGGAGATCGAGGCCCACGAGGCCGCCCTCGCCGGACTCGACGCCGACCGGGTGCTCGGGGACCGGCAGCACGTCGCGGACGAGATCGAGGGGCTCGAGACGCTGCTGGCCGAGCGGCGCAGCCGCCACAACTCCCTGCAGGGCCGGCTCGAGGGCATGGGCCGGGACCGGGTGCAGCTGGCCCACGACCAGGCCGGGACGCGGCTCGAGGCGGCCCGGCGCCACCTCGCCGGGGTCGAACGACGGGCGGAGGCCGCCCTGCTCCTGGAACGGACCCTGCTGGAGCACCGCGAGCGCGCCCACGCCCAGTACGTCCAGCCGTTCCGCACCGAGGTGGAGCAGCTGGGCAGGGCGGTCTACGGACCGGACTTCGAGGTCCTGGTGAGCGGGTCCCTGGAGGTCGAGCAGCGCAAGCTCCACGGCGACTGGCTCCCGTTCGCCGCCCTGTCCACGGGCGCCAAGGAGCAGCTGGTGATCCTCATCCGGCTCGCCACCGCCCTGCTCGTGGACCCGGAGGACGGCGTGCCGGTGCTGCTCGACGACGCCCTGGGCCACTCCGATCCGCAGCGGCTCCGCCGGCTGGCCTCGGCCATCACCACCGCCGGGGAGCGGACCCAGGTGATCGTGCTGACCTCGAACCCCGAGCGCTTCGTGAACCTGCGGGAGGCCCACCGCATCGAGATGTGAGTCCGGCCGGAACCGCCACGAGTCGGGCGCTCGGGGTCCCGGCCCCACCGGTGCGTTCCCGGGCGCCTCCGTCACACAGGGACGGCCGGAGGCACGGCTCGCTATGATTTGCATCAGTACTCGCCGGCCTCGCAGCACGTCCGCGGTCGGTGCCCCTGCCGGCAAGGAGTCGCGGACATGCTCCGTCCCGGATTTCGCCTCTTCCGCTCGATCCTCGGTGTGCTGGTGGCCCTGCTGCTGCTGGGCACCGCCGGTCTCGCCCAGGCCGGCACGGCTCCGGTGCGCGCCCAGGCGCCGCCGGGGGCTCCGCAGGCCGTCCCGCTGACGGTGCCGCAGGCCGAGCACGGCGGGACGGTCCCCTTCGCGAACGTGCCCACCGGCCACGGCTTCTACGAGGAGATCTCCTGGCTGGCCCAGACCGGGATCTCCACCGGCTGGTCCGGACCCGACGGCACCCGGCTCTTCCGCCCCTACCAGCCCGTGCTGCGCGACCAGATGGCCGCCTTCCTCCACCGCACGGCCGGCTCCCCGGCCATCGACGCACCGGCGACCTCACCGTTCGCGGACGTGCCCACCAGCCACGGCTTCTACGAGGAGATCTCCTGGCTGGCCCAGACCGGGATCTCCACCGGCTGGTCCGGACCCGACGGCACCCGGCTCTTCCGCCCCTACCAGCCCGTGCTGCGCGACCAGATGGCCGCCTTCCTCCACCGCCTCGACCCGCTCCTGCCGGGCCGGGACGTCCCGACCGCTGAACTCGGCGCTGGCTACGAGGCGGCCTACGCCGTCCGGACCGACGGCACCGTCTGGGCCTGGGGCGGCAACTACGCCGGTCAGCTGGGCAACGACACCACGACGAACTCCTCTTTCCCCGTCCAGGTCGCCGGACTCTCCGACGTCGAGAGCCTGGCCACGGGCGGTGCCTCCGTGTTCGCCCTCACGGCCGACGGCGCGGTCTGGGCGTGGGGCGGCAACCACGCCGGGCAGCTCGGGATCGGTACCATGGCGGGCTCCCCCGCCCGGGTCAGCGTCCCCGTCCGGGTCACAGGGCTTCCCGACGTCGAGAGCCTCGCGACGGACGGACGCTCCTCGTATGCGGTGACCACGGACGGAGCGGTCTGGGCCTGGGGCTCGAATGCCTTCGGCGAGCTGGGCGACGGCACCACGACGAACTCCTCCGTCCCGGTCCGGATCGCCGGGCTTCCCCCGGTCGAGAGCCTGGCGACGAGCGGTGCCTCCGCGTACGCCCTGACCACGGACGGAACGGTCTGGGCCTGGGGCTATAACAGGAGCGGTGAACTGGGGAACGGCACCACGACGAACTCCTCCGTCCCGGTCCGGATCGCCGGACTTTCCGGGGTCGAGAGCCTCGCGACGGGCGGTTCTTCGGTCTATGCGCTCCGCTCGGACGGCACGGTCCGGGCCTGGGGCGGCAACCACGCCGGGCAGCTGGGGAACGGCACCACGACGGGCTCCTCCGTCCCCGTCCAGGTGACCGGGCTCTCCGGGGTCGAGAGCCTCGCGGCAGGCCTCGCCTTCGCGCAGGCACTGACGGAGGACGGCACGGTCCGGGCCTGGGGCGGCAACTACGCCGGGCAGCTGGGGGACGGCACCACGACGAACTCCTCCGTCCCGGTCCGGGTCACCGGGCTCTCCCAGGTCGAGAACTTCGCGGTGAACGGCTCGTCCGCGTACGCGGTCACGGCGGACGGCACGGCCTGGGCCTGGGGTCTGAACGGCTTCGGGCAGCTCGGGAACGGCACCACGACGAACTCGTCCGTCCCGGTGCAGGTCGCCGGCCTCCCCCCGGTCCGGGAGCTCGAGCCGATGCACCTGGCCGCGCACGCGCTCACGCAGGACGGCACGGTCTGGGCCTGGGGCCGGAACCAGGTGGGGCAGCTGGGCACCGGCACCACGGCGGACTCCCCCGTCCCGGCCCGGGTGAGCCGGATCAACGGCTGATCGGAAGAGTGCGGCGCACCGCCCGCCGGGCGGCGGCGCGTCACGCGGATCCGGAGGAGTCCCCCACCGGATGAGCCTCCAGGAGCCCCACGAACATGGTCCGGTGCAACCGGTCCACGTGCTCTTGGGAGATCCGCACGGCCGCTGCGCAGTCGCGGGCGGCCAGCGCCCGGACCAGCCCGATGTGGTCGTGGTTCGACACGTGCAGCTGCTCGATCGGATAAGGAATGAAGTAGCCGTACAGCTGCTCGAGCACCTTCAGGTACTCCGCCGTGGCCGTCCCTATGGCGGCGACCTCAGCAACGGAGCGGTGGAACTCGTCGTCGGCCTGGTGGTAGGCGGACCAGCTCTGCGCCTCTGCCATGCGGCGGGTCAGCTCGTCGAGATGCTGGACCTGCTCGTGCGTGGCCCGCAGGGCGGCGAAGTGCGCCAGGGCGCACTCCATGAGCATGCGGCGATCGATGAGGCCGTGCACCTCCACGGTCTCCGCCGCCGGGATCACCAGCCGGCGCAGCGCCTCGGTGTTGGGGGGATCCGCGACGAATGTTCCTCCGGAGCGTCCGCGTCGCCTGACCAGCACCCCTCCGATCCGCAGCGGCTCCGCCGGCTCGCCTCAGCCATCACCACCGCCGGGGAGCGGACCCAGGTGATCGTGCTGACCTCGAACCCCGAGCGCTTCGTGAACCTGCGGGAGGCCCACCGGATCGAGATGTGAGCCGCCCCGGGGTCAGGAGGCCGGTCCTCCGCTCGGGGACGCCATCGGCCCCACCACGCTGTAGGTCGCGCAGACGAACGCGCGGTTGCGGGCCACGTCCGTCAGCTCCAGGTCGAAGCGGCGGGGGAACAGGGGGCGGCCGGCGCCAAGGGTGACCGGCGCGATGGAGACCATCAGCTGGTCCAGGAGTCCGGCCTCGGCGAACTGGGCGGCCAGGTCGCCGCCGCCGACAACCCAGATGTCCTTCCCGCCGGCGGCCTCCGCGAGGGCGGCGTGGATCGGTGCCACCTCCCCCTGGGCGAAGCGGAGGTCCGCTCCGGGGATGCCCGGCAGCTCCGCGTGGGTGACCACCCAGGTGGGCATGTCGTAGGGCCAGTCCTCGCCGGAGGCCTGCAGGTGCGCGCGGACCCACTCGTAGGTGGTGCGGCCCATCACGACCGCCCCGACCCCGGCGATGAACTCGTCGTAGCGGTGCGGGCCCTCAGGATCGGAGTCCTGCCGGAACAGCCACTCCAGGGAGTCCCGTTCGTCGGCGAGGTAACCGTCCAGGGTGGTGGCGGTGTAGAAGACGGTGCGGGTCATCGGAGGCCTCCTGTGCGTCGCGGCCACCGCTCGGACGGACCGCCGGATCCGGCGCTGCCTCGGCCGGCACGGATGTGCGGAGCACCCGGCCATGGGACGGACGACCGGCCGAGCCGGCGCCGACGGCCCCGCGGCACGGGGATCCCTGCCGTGGCCGGTGCCCGAGCGGCTGCTCACCCTCCATCATCGTCGGTCGCCGGTGCCGCACAAGTGCTCCTCGGCCACCCGGCCCTCCCACCGGCCCGGGCGGAGACACATCCGGCCCGCCCGCCCCTGGTCGTCGTCGATGTGAGGTGACGCACATAGAATCGACACCGACGACGTGAGGGGTGACATGAGCATCGAGGACGAGCACCGCCCCCGGGACGCCGCACAGAGCACGAGACGGCAGGAGCCCGGCCGCGGGACCCCACCGGTGTCCGGAGCCCACGAGGCAGCGCTGCAACTGGCCCTGGACGAGGTCCGGAAGGTCGGGGTCGAGGCGAGCGAGCTGCTGCGCCGAGAAGGCCTGAAGCCGGCCAGGCTCGTGCACGTCCCCCGCGACGCCCGCTCCTACCCCCTGATCGGCCACGCGCTCTCCCGGGTGGCGTGCGGCTACGGGTGGCACGTCGTCCGCGGGCTGGTCGTCGGCACGGACGGCCGGCTGTGGGCGCGCCGACGGGAACACGGCGCCACCCCGCAGCAGGACCTGGGCGCGTGGCGGCTGGACGTCGAGCCGCCCGGTGACGGACTCGAGCTGCCTCCGCCCGTGCAGTTCGACGGGACCTCCCTGCACACCCTGCGGAGGATCTCCGAGCACGAGTGCCTGAAGGTCGACCTCATCGACCGCCTCATGGACGGCTACGCGCGCCTGCTCATCTACCACCACCGCCGGAGGTCATGAGCGGCGCGAGCGGTTCCGGAGCAGGCCCAGGAGCACGACCACGGCCAGCAGCAGCACCATGGCCGCGTAGCCCACGGCCGTGGGCACCAGGCCCGCGGCACCCGCGACGGCCCCGGCCGCCACGGCCGGGATGCTGTGCGAGAGATAGCTGACCACGTAGATCGCCGAGAGCAGCCCCGCCCGCTCGTGCGGTGCCGCCTGCGGCAGGAGCAGGCGCAGCACCCCGAGGAAGCCGGTCCCGAAGCCGACGCCGGCCAGCACCGTCGCCGCGAGATACAGGCCCACGGACCCGACGGCGAGCGCCGCGATGGTGGCGGCCATGCCTGCCACCAGGACGCTCATGCCCACGGCGAGAACCCGCCGGGGTGCGGTCGAGCCGAAGCAGAGGATCGCGATCCCGCCGGTGCCCGTCAGGGCCGCGACCACCACGCCGGTGAGCACCACGGAGTCCGCCCCGGTCAGCGAGCGCACCAGGCTGGGGCCCAGGGAGATGATCAGCCCGCCCAGGGACCAGCACGCGGCCGCGGCGGGCAGCACCCACACTGCCGAGGACCGCACGTCCGGCGGGAAGGAGACGCGCGGGCGCAACGAGGCCAGCGCCCCGGGGACCCGCTCCACGGTCTCGGGGCCGAGCGCTGTGCCGACGACCTGCAGCAGCAGCAGTCCCAGCAGCACCAGGTAGACGGCGTCGATCATCCCCGGGGCGGCCGCGACGATGAGGCTCGAGGCCACCGCTCCCCCGGCCAGGCCCAGGATCGGCCCCGCCCCGGTGAGCACGGTGCCCAGCCCCCGGCGACCCTCCGGCTCGAGCTCGATCACGTAGGCGCCGAGGGCGCCGGTGGCGGTGCCGGTCGCCACGCCCTGGACCAGGCGGGCGGCCACCAGGGTGGCCTCGCTGTCGGCGGCCACGAACACGACCATCGCGGCGATCTCCAGGACGAGGGCGGCCAGCAGCACCGGACGGCGCCCCAGGTGGTCGGACAGCGACCCCACCGTGAGCAACGCGGTCAGCAGGGCCACCACGTACGCGGCGAAGATGACGGTCAGCACGACCGGCGGGAAGTCCCACAGCTCCTGGTACAGCGGGTACAGCGGACTCGGCGCGCTGGACGCGGCCAGCAGCACCACGAGCACGGACGCCTGCACCCAGAAGGCCGCACGGGCGGAGAGTGCGGGACGGCGGCGCGGTGCGGCACCGGGGACGGAGGGCATGCGGACCTTTCGGGACGGACCGGGAACGACGCGACGTGGTCGCGTCCACCTCACGGTAGCCGCATCTCGGGGACTCCCGTCCCATCGGTCGTGAGCGGCTGCGCCGCCGGCGCCGCCCCGCAGGACCGCGCCCTCCGCCGCACGTGCGGCACGGGCACGGCCCCGATCTAGGCTTCGCCGCGGCGGCGGACGATCTCGGTGATCCAGACGGGCGCGAACGGAGACGTGCAGTTCGGCGGCGTCGGATAGTCCTTGAGCACCTCCAGGCGCTCCCCGATCTCGAGGGCCCGGGCCCGGTGCTCGGGGTGCTCGATCCCGATCTGCGCCAGGCACGAGTTCATCGCCCACTGCAGGCGGTCCGGGGCGTCCCGCATCTCCGCCTCGATGACGTCGAGCAGGCCCGCGAGGTCGAGGCCCTCGGGCCGCTTCGCCACGCGCTCGGTGGTCAGTGCCCAGCCGGCGCTCGCCACCACAGGGTCGGGATCGGCGAACCACGCCAGGCGCAGCTCCTCGGCGTGCGGGCCCTTCCGCACCACGTAGTTCACGTGCCAGTCCTGCACCTTGGGGGTGCGCGCCTCGCGGATCATGGCGTCCAGCTCGTCCCGCTCGAACGCCTTCGGGCGGCAGATCAGCAGCGCCAGCAGCCGCGCCGCGGTGTCCCCGGTCTCCCAGAGCCGGCGGGCAAGGTCCTGCTGCGTTCCCAGCCGCTTGGCGACCGCCCGCAGCTTCGTGAGGTTCACCCCGTGGTCGTCGCCGTGCCGCTCGTTCACCGCGCGCACCCTCGGGTCCTCGAGGGCGGCCAGCTCGGCCAGCACGTCCTCCACCGTCGTCCCGGCCACCTCGGCCTCCTGTCCGTCTCGGGTGCGTCCCAGCCTACGAGGGACGCGACGCCGGCGAGCGCTCCCGGCGTCGTCGGCCGTCCCGGGCGTGGCACGCGGTCCGCGGGCCACGAGGCCACCGCGCCGCACCACAACAGTCCGCGTTCACGAACGCGAAGGAAGCCGCCACGTCCCCGACGCACGGCATTCACGGCGTGCTGGCCCGCTGTTCGGATTCCCCTGGTGGGCTCGGTCGACGGAAGCACCCCCGACCCCCGTGAGGACAGCACCGAGATGACGACAGCACAGACCCCGACGACGGCACCGGTAGGACGCCGAGGACTCCTGAAGGCCGGCGGGGCGATGGGCGCCGCCGCCGCCCTGGCCGCGCTGATGGGCAACACCGCCCACGCCGCCCAGGGGCGGGCGCGCGGCGACGACACCATGCAGGCGCCGGACAACGGCGGCTACGGCCCGTTCCAGCCCGCTCCGGGCGGCGAGCTGCTGCTGCCGGCCGGCTTCTCCTACGTGGCCTTCGGCCACACCGGCACCCCCATGAGCGACGGCACGCCGACGCCGGGCAAGCACGACGGCATGGCCGCGTTCGACGGCGGGAACGGCATGATCCACCTGGTGCGCAACCACGAGCAGGCCGAGGGACCGGCCTTCGGCGCGCGCAGCTACGACCCGAACGCCGCCGGCGGCACCACCAACCTGGTCTTCGACCCCGCCGCCATGGCGCTGGTCAGCACCTGGCCGTCCCTGACCGGCACCATCCGCAACTGCGCCGGCGGCCCCACACCGGCGGGCACGTGGCTGACCTGCGAGGAGACGTTCACCGGCCTGGACGTGGCGCACCCGCACGGCTACGTGTTCGAGGTCCCCGCCGACGCCACCACGCCGGTGGACCCGGTGCCGCTCAAGGCCATGGGCCGGTTCACCCACGAGGCCGTCGCGATCGACCCGAGGACCGGCATCGTCTACGAGACGGAGGACCGCGGAACCTCGGGGTTCTACCGGTTCCTCCCGAACGACCGGGACCGGCTGGCCGCCGGCGGGACCCTGCAGATGCTGGCCGTGAAGGACCAGCCGCAGTACGACACCCGCTACAGCCAGCGCGTCGGCAAGCCGCTGCCGGTCGAATGGGTCGACATCGCCGATCCGGACCCGGACAGCACCGACACCCTCGCCGTGTTCAAGCAGGGCCACCGGCAGGGCGGCGCGGTCTTCGCCCGGCTCGAGGGCGCCTGGTACGGCGACGGGTCGATCTACATCAACTCCACCAGCGGCGGCGACGCCGGTCTCGGCCAGGTGTGGGAGTACCGGCCCCGCGGGAACTCCGGCGGCCAGTTGGTGCTGGTCTACGAGTCGACCGACCCGGAGGTGCTGCAGGCCCCGGACAACCTGTGCGTGTCCCCGAACACCGGTGGTCTGGTGCTGTGCGAGGACGGCGGCGGCAAGGACCTGCTGCGCGGGGTCACCACCGAGGGGCGGATCTTCGACGTGGCGGAGCTGAACTCGCCCAACACCAGTGAGCTGGCCGGCGCCACGTTCAGCCCGGACGGCCGGTTCCTGTTCTTCAACGTGCAGAGCCCCGGCATCACCTACGCCGTCACCGGCCCCTGGGAGAAGGGCGCGCTGTAGCGCGACCGTCGACACACACGCGTCTCTCCGGGTCCGCCCTTGCCACCGCCCCACCGGGCGCGCACTGTGAGAGGGACGTCCGAGGGCGCGCGGCGGCAGGTCGGCGTCCGGCAGCAGGCCGGAGGAGGACACTCCATGGCCCATCGACCCGATCCGTCCCGCGCGTCCCGGGAAGGTTCCCCGGTTCGGAGCGGTTCCCCGGCCGCGCGCCACCCCGCGACGGTGTTCCTGCTCCTGGCCCTGGGCCTGGGCTGGGCGGCGCTGACGGTCCCCCTGCTCGCCGGCCTGCCGATGGAGCCGTTCCTGCTGGTCATGACGTACGTCGCCCTGCTGGGCTCGGCCCTGCTGGCCACCCGCCTGGCGGACGGGCCAGGCGGCGTCCGGCGGCTGCTGGGACGGGCCTTCGCGTGGCGCTTCGGCGCCGGGCGCTGGGCCGTGGTCCTGTTGGGCATGCCTGTGCTCACCCTGGCCCTGGCGGCGGCCACCGGGTCCCTGCGCACCCCGCCGGCCGGCTGGGCGGCCGAGGCGGGGTGGTACCTGTTCAACACCCTCGTCTTCGGGGCGCTGGTGCTGAACCTGTGGGAGGAGACAGCCTGGGGCGGGTTCCTCCAGTCCCGGCTCACCGCCCGGCACGGCCTGGTGGTCGCGGCGGCCCTCACCGCGCTGCCCTTCGCGGCGGTCCACCTGCCCCTGTACCTGGCCGAGGGGTGGAGCGGAGAGACCGCCCGGAACCTCGCGCTGCTCGTCCTGCTCGCGCCCGTCTACCGGTACCTGCTGGGCATGCACCTGCTCGACACCGGCGGCAGCGTGCTGGCCATCGGGATCCAGCACGCCGCCTGGAACGCCGCGGGCAGTCTCGGGGCGGTGGAGGGCGAGTGGCAGGTCATCGTGGCGGTGCTCCTGCTCACGCTCCTGGTCGCGCTGGAGCGGCGCCTCCGGGGCCGCGGCACCCGGCCCCTGGGCCGGGACGCCGAGCGGCGGGCGGCCGCCGCTCGGACGGACCCGGGCGGACCCGGCCCGCCGGCCGCCGGCGACGGCGCGTGAGGGAACGCGGTGGCGTCGGAGAACCGTGGATCCGGGCAGCGGCAGGACTGCTCACCCTCGGCAGGGCGGGACCTTCCGGAGCGGCTCCGTCAGGAAGGAGGGCCGCACCGGCCGGACGGTGTCAGGCGCAGCCGCGCACACCGTCCCGTTCGGTGGCATCGTCCGACGACGTCGCCCGTCCCGCAGGCCGCTCACCCCGAACGGCCCGGTCTGCCGCCACGGTCGGGGCCGTCGTGTCTCCCCGGCCGTTTGCGCTACGGCGCCAGCAGCTCCTTGATGTCCGCCGCGCTCAGCGGCGCGGACAGCTCCCCGCCCTCGTCGACGACCTTGTCGAACAGGTCGCGCTTGCGGTCCTGCAGCTCGACGACCTTCTCTTCGATGGTCTCATCGGCCACGAGCCGGTAGACCATGACGGTCTTGTCCTGCCCGATCCGGTGGGTCCGGTCGACGGCCTGCGCCTCCGCGGCGGGGTTCCACCAGGGGTCGAGGATGAAGCAGTAGTCCGCCTCGGTGAGGTTCAGCCCGAACCCGCCCGCCTTGAGGCTGATGAGGAACACCGGCGCCGTGCCGGCCTTGAACTCCTCGATGCGCCGGGACCGGTTGCGGGTGCGCCCGTCGAGGTAGACGTGGGTGATGCCCTCGGCGTCGAGCCGGTCGCGGACGGCCTTGAGGAAGCCGGTGAACTGGCTGAAGACCAGGGCGCGGTGCCCGCCGCCGACGACGTCCTGCAGCTGCTCGAGGAGGACGTCGGTCTTGCTCGAGCGCACCGCGGCGTACTGTTCGTCCACCAGGGCGGGGTCGAGGGCGAGCTGGCGCAGCAGGGTCAGGGACTTCAGGATCGTGAACCGGTTCCTGTCGACGTCGTCGAGCAGGCTCAGGACCTTCCGGCGCTCGCGCTGCAGGTGGGTCTGGTAGACCTTGGCGTGCCGCGGGTTGAGCGCGACGCCGAGCACCTGCTCCTGCTTGGGCGGCAGGTCGGCGGTGACCTGCTCCTTGGTGCGCCGGCGGATGAAGGGGCGGATCCGGCGGCGCAGCGTGCCGAGCAGCTCCGGGGCCTCGCCGTGTTCGATCGGCTTGCGGTAGGTCTCGGTGAAGTCCTTCGGGTCCGGGTACACCCCGGGTGCGGCGATCGACAGGAGCGACCACAGGTCCATGAGGCTGTTCTCGAGCGGCGTGCCGGTGATCGCGAGCTTGAAGGGCGCCGGGAGCCGCCGTGCGCACTGGTAGGTCTTGGCCTGGTGGTTCTTTACGAACTGGGCCTCGTCGAGCACGAGCCCGCTCCAGGTCAGCCCCTGGTAGGCCTGCTCGTCGATGCGGAACAAGGCGTAGGACGTGACGACGACGTCGGCTCCCGCCACGGTCTCCGCGAGCGCACGCCCGGCCTTGCGCTCCGTCCGCTCGACCGCGGACACGGCGAGGCCGGGTGCGAACCGGGCGGCCTCCTCGGCCCAGTTGCCCACCACCGACGTCGGGGCGACCACGAGCACCGGTGCGGGAAGCGTGCCGTTCTCCCGGGCGCGCAGGACGGCGGCGAGCGTCTGGACGGTCTTGCCCAGGCCCATGTCGTCGGCGAGGATCCCGCCGAGCCCGGCGTCCCAGAGGTAGGCGAGCCACCGGTAGCCCTCGAGCTGGTAGGGCCGCAGGGTGGCGGCCAGCCCGGCGGGCGGTGCGGGCGGGTCGGCGTCCTCCCCGGCGAGCAGGCGGCCGACGGCAGCGGACCACCGCTCGCTCTGCTCCTCGACGACGCCGAGCGAGGCGAGCTCCTCCCACAGCCCGGCCTGGTACGTGGTGACCCGCAGCCGGCCCGGCTCGCGGTCCGTCAGCAGCCGGGCCTCCTCGATGAGCCGCCGGAGCCGGTCCAGCTCGGGCCGGTCGATCGAGAACCACGTGCCGCTGTCGAGCACGAGGTGGCTGTCCTGGCGGGCGAGCGCGACGAAGAGCGGCTCGAACGGAATGTGCTCGCCGTCGATCTCGACCGTGACGCCGAGGTCGAACCAGTCGGCCTCCTCGGAGTCCGAGGCCGAGACCCGGATGACGGGTGCGGCCTCGGAGCGCCGGTACTCGACCGGATCTCCGACGACGTCGACGACGACGCCCTGCTCGCGCAGCGCGGGGACGCCCTCCTCGGTGAACACCGCGGCGTCGACCCCGCGCAGCCGGGCGGTGGGCGCCGGCACGGGCGAGCCGGGCTCGGCCCCGAGCGCGGCCCCGAGGCCGCCGGGCAGGGTGAGGCCGCGCAGCAGGGCCTGCTCCGCGGCACGGTCCCGCCCCGGCCCGCCGGCGGCGTCGAGCGGCACGGAGCGGACGGCGCCGTCGACGTCGTACCGGAAGGACCATGACAGGGCGAGCTCCTGGGGGCCGTCGTAGGACAGGGTGAGGCCCAGCCGGGGCGGGGCGATCTCGGGCAGCTCCACCGAGCCGTCGGGTGAGCGGACGGGCACGATCCGCACCAGCGCGGGGTAGTACTCGGCGAGGAAGCGGGCGACGTCCTCCCCGGGCACCTGCAGCGGCCCGGCGGCGAGCAGCGCGGAGGCCTGCCGGGTCAGCGGCCGTTGCAGCGGGGCGAGGACGAGCCCGGTCCCGGCGCGGGCGAGGACGACCCCGTGGGCCGGGTCGCCGACGAGGGAGGCGGAGGCGCCGTCCTCGTCCACGCCCGGGACGTGGACGGCGGGGGCGGCCGTCATGGCCTGGCCGTCCGCGGTCAGGTCCAGGGACAGGGACGCCGGTGCGTCGGCGAGGACGACGGGGCCGATCGCCCGCTTGGCCGGCACGAGCGGCACCCCCGCCTCGACGGCGCCGCGCAGCAGCGGCCACAGTGCCGGGCCGAACTCGTCGAGGAGGACGGCCGGCTCGCCGTAGTAGTACGCCGTCGACTGGTGGGCCTGGTACAGCGCGCGCAGGGCCTCGCGGTGGCCGGCGCTCTGCCCCCGCGCCCCGTAGGGGTAGGCCAGGTCACGCCAGCTGATCCCGGTCCGGATCCAGGCGGACTTCTTCCCCGGCACCACCGGGCGCAGCCGCACCCGCAGCGTCTCCGGGCGGCCGCGCCCGCCGGGCTCGGCCTCGACCTCGAACTGCAGCCCGATGGGCGTGCCCGTCGCCTTCTCCGGATCAGCCTCCTCGACGACGTCGGCGAGCCGCTGCTCCCAGGCGGGCGTGGCGGGTGCCGCGGTCCCGAGGTCCTCGAGCGCGGCGACCAGCACCGCGGCGACGTGCTTGCAGTTCACCGCCATCGGGCAGGTGCACCGCCCCGAGCTGGGCCGGGCGCCGCGGGCGTCGCCGACCTGCACCAGCGTCTGGTACGGCTGGCGCGCGGTACCGTCCACGGCGGCGAAGAGGATCCGGCGCCCGGGGTCGCTGGTCAGGAAGTGGACGCGCCCGGACCGGGCGTAGGCAGCGCCGCGGGCGAAGGTCTCGGTGCCGACGGCGGCGCGGACGGCCTCCGCATGCGGGAGGTCGGACCAGCGCCGGGGCTCGTCGATGGCGGAGCGGGTGGGAGCCACCGGACCAGGCTATCGCCCCGTGAGGTCCATGGCTGAGACCGTCTTCAGGGCCAGGGCGTCGGCGGCCACGGACCACAACCGGTGCAGGTCGGTCACTGCTCGACCGCCAGGCGCAGTCCGAACACGCCGGCCGCGGCGGCCACGGTTGTCAGCGCGGGATTGCCGGTGCCGGTCTCGATCGCCCGGACCGTCCGCTCGGAAGTGCCGGCCGGGTCGGCCAGGTCCTTCTGGGTCAGCCGGTCCTCCTTGCGGGCGGCACGGATCACTCTGCCCACCTCCTCGACGTCCCCCACGACCCTCCTCTGGCGGCAGCATCCTGCCGATGTGCTCCGGCGCTCTCCCATGGTGATTCACACGAGCGAAAATCGGCCATATCTTGCTGATCCGGCTCGCGTCCCTCTTCCACGGCACCACACGAGGCGAGAGCGGCACCTCCACCGGCCGGCACTCCGTCAACGGCTCCGACCGGACGTTCTGCGCGAGCCACGACCTCACCGCCGTCGCTGCGACCCGGAAGGCCGACCCCCAGGACATGACCACGTCTCCTACCTCTCGGCCGATTCCGGGCCGGGGGACGAGCGCGCATAGAGCTCCTCGGCGGTGTCCCGGGCGCGGTCGAGGACCTCGGTGCGCGGGAGCAGCCGCGCGAGCGTGGCGATCCGGTGCGCGCGGTCCGGGCCGAGCTCCTCCCGGACGGTGGCCCGCAGGGCCCGGTAGCGCTCGACGTCGGGGCCGGCCAGCCCGGGGGCCGACTCGGCCGTCTCGGCGGCGGCGAGGACCAGTTCGGCCGCCTCGAACCGCCCGGCCCCGGCGAACAGCTCGGCGAGGATCCGCAGCGTGGTCCACAGCTGGGGCCAGTGGCCGGCGCGCCGCTGCAGCTCGAGCAGCGTGCGCGCCAGCTCGAGGGCCTCCGCCGCCTGCCCGGTCCGGGTGAGCGCGGAGAGCAGCGCCACCCGGGCGACCGCCGAGACCTGTTCGGCGCGCACGCCGTCGGCCAACCGCGCGGCCTCCCGCAGGACGTCGGTGGCCGCTCCCGGGTCGGCGGGCAGCAGCACCTCCCCGCTCGCGTAGAGGGCGAACGCGACCCGGGACGCCGCGCCGCTGCGCTCGGCCGCCCGGCGGGCCGCGGCCGCGTGCTCCTCGGCCGCCTGCTGCGCCCCGTCCGCCGCATGCGCCAGCGCCAGCACCGCGTGGGCGTCGACCGCGTACGCGTCCGGCAGGCCGGGAACCGCCAGGACGTCCCGCCAGTAGCGCGCGGCTTCTCCCCGGTCCCCGGCGTACATGGCCGCGATGCCCCGGGCCGCCAGCGCCAGGTACCGCTCGGCCGGCGTCGAGGCCGCCCGGAGGGCCCGGGCCCCGAGCCGGCGCGCCCGGGCCGGTTCACCGCGCTCGTCGGCCGCGAGCGCGGCGGCACCGAGCGCCAGCGCGGCGCCCGGGACGCCCTCGAGGCCCGGGTGCTCCCCCACCCGCAGGATCACCTCGGACAGCACCGGGCCGGGGATCCAGTGCACGCACAGGCCGAGGGCCCCCACGGTGCGGGCGGCCGGTTCGAGGCGCCCGGCCGCGAGGGCGCCGGCGACGGCGGAGGCCAGGTCCCCGCGGGCCAGCTCGAGCCGGCGCAGCGCCGCGCCGCAGGCGGGACCGGCCGCTGCGCGGGCGCACCGCTCGGCGTGCCCGGCCGCCCAGCCCTCGAAGGCCGCGGCCGTGCCGTCGTCGGCGCGCTCGGCGGCGAAGGCCCGGATGATCCCGAGCAGCCGGTACCGCGTGACCGCGCCGTCCTCCACGGGCAGCACGAGCGAGGCCTGGACGAGCCGGGTGAGACCGGCCCGGGCCTCGCCCGGCTCCGGGGCGACCTGCTCGGCGGCCTCGAGGTCGAAGGTGCCGGTGAACGCGGACAGCCGGCCGAGCAGCGCCCGGTCGGGCGGCGCGAGCAGGGCGTAGGACCGGGCGACGACGGCCCGCAGCGGCCCGTGCGCTCCGTCGTCGAGCTGCAGACCCGATCCGATCCCCTCGAGGACGGGCCGGACGCCGAGCACGGCCGCCTGCACGGCGGCCAGTTCCAGGGCCAGCGGGAGGCCGTCGAGACGGCGGCACAGCTCGCCGATGTCGTGCAGGACCGGCGCGGGAAGCGGGGCGGCCGGCCGGACGCGGCGCAGCCGGTCGAGGAACAGCCGCACGGAGGCGGTGAGCGCGGCCCGGTCCGGGGCGTCCGCCGGGTCCGGCAGCGGCAGCGGCGCCAGCGGGAGCACCTGCTCGGCGGGCAGCGCCAGCCGGTGCCGGCTCGTCGCCAGGACGCGGACCCGCGGCGCCGCCCGGCCCACGGCCTCGGTCAGGTCGCGGACCGCCCCGAGGACCCCCTCGCAGCCGTCGAGGACGAGGACGAGCGAGGAGGCCGCGAGGTACTCGAGCACCGCCGCCCGCAGCCCGTCAGTCGTGCCCAGGCCCAGGGCCGCCGCGACGCGGGCGTCCGCCTGCGCGGGGGCGGCGTCGTCGAGCTCGACCACCACGGCCGGGCGGGCGAGCCGCCGGGACAGCTCGGGCAGGGCCTCGGCGACGAGCCGGGACTTGCCGATCCCGCCAGGACCGGTCACGCACACCAGGCGGTGCGCGGCCACGGCCCGCAGCAGCTCCTCGACGTCGTCCTCCCGCCCGACGAAGGCGTCCGCGGCCGGCCGCCAGGCCGGCGGCACCGGCCGGACCGGCGGCGCCGGGCGCGCGGGCGACGCCCCCTCCGGCAGGTCGTGGCCGAGGATCCGCAGCTGCAGCTCCCGCAGGGCCGGTGCGGGGTCCAGGCCCAGCTCGCCGGCGAGGGTGCGGCGCAGCGTGGCAAACCGGTCGAGGGCCTCCGCCGCCCGGCCGGCGCGGTAGAGGGCGGTCATGAGCAGCCCGTGGGCCCGCTCCCGCAGCGGCTGCTCGGCGACGAGCTCCTCGAGCGCGGACACGGCGTCGTCGACGGCCCCCGTCCGCAGGGCCAGCACGGCCCGATCCTCCACGGTGCGCAACCGCAGCTCCTCCAGCCGCGCGGCCTCGGCCACCGCGAAGCCTCGGTCGGCGAACTCGGCGTAGGCGGGGCCTCGCCACAGCGCCAGCGCCTCGTCGAGCGCCCCGGCCGCCCGGTCCGGCGGCAGTCCGGCGGCCCGGCGGCGGAGCGCCTCGAAGCGGTCGACGTCGACCGCCCCGTCCGGCAGCGCCAGGCAGTAGCCCGCCGGTCCCGCCCGCACGGCTTGCCCGCCCAAGACCGCGCGCAGCCGGGACACCACGGTGTGCACGGCGCCGCGCGGCCGGGCCGGCACGGCGTCATCGCCCCACACCGCCGCGACGAGCGCGTCCACGGAGACCGGGTGCGGGGCGTGCACGGCGAGCGCGGCGAGGGCCGCCCGCGGCCGCGCACCGGGCAGCGCGGCGGGCGTCCCGGCGCGCCGGACCTCGAGCGCCCCCAGGACGCCGATCTCCACCGGGTCCTGTGCCATGTCTCCCATTCTCCGCCACTGACCGCGCGATGAAAGGCCTGTGACAGGGCCGGGGAGCATCGTGGGCACCAGGCCCACGACCACGAAGGAGGTGCCGTCATGGCTGCCCCAGCCACCACTGCCGGCGCGCTCACGCCCGAGGCGCTGGAGCGCCTGCGGAGCCGGACGCGCGGACGGATGTACCTGCCGGATGACCCCGGCTACGACGCAGCACGCGCCGTGTACAACGCCATGATCGACAGGAGACCGGCGCTGGTCCTGCAGTGCCAGGACGTCGCCGACGTCATCGCCGGGGTCGACGCCGCCCGGGACACCGGCCTGGACCTGGCCGTGCGCGGCGGCGGGCACAACGGCCCCGGCCTGGGCACCTGCGAGGGCGGGATCGTGCTGGACCTCGCCCCCATGGACGGGGTCCGGGTGGATCCCGCCGGCGCCCGCGTCGTCGTCGAAGGCGGGGCACGGTGGGGCGACGTGGACCACGCCACGCACGCCTTCGGCCTCGCCTGCCCGTCCGGGATCATCTCCACCACGGGGGTCGGCGGGCTGACCCTGGGCGGCGGGATGGGCTACCTGACCCGCAAGCACGGGCTGACGATCGACAACCTGCTGGCCGCCGACGTGGTGCTCGCCGACGGGACCCTCGTGACGGCCGACGCCGAGCATCACCCCGACCTGTTCTGGGCGCTGCGCGGCGGCGGGGGCAACTTCGGGGTGGTCACCGCGTTCACCTTCCGGCTCCACCCCGTCGACACGATCGTGGGCGGGCCCATGCTGTGGCCGGTCGAACGGGCCGCGGAGCTGCTGCGCTGGTACCGCGACTTCCTGCCCTCCGCCCCGGAGGACCTCAACGGGTTCTTCGCCTTCCACATCGTCCCGCCCGCCCCGCCGTTCCCCGAGGAGCTGCACCTGCAGCGGATGTGCGGGGTGGTCTGGTGCTGGACGGGCCCGGCCGAGGGCGCCGAGGCGGCTCTCGCCCCAGCGCGGGCACTGTCCCCTGCGCTGGACGGCGTGCAGCCGATGCCCTTCCCCGTGCTGCAGACGGCCTTCGACGCCCTGCTGCCGCCGGGCGACCAGTGGTACTGGCGGGCCGACTTCATCGGGGAGATCCCCGACGAGGCGGTGGAGCTGCACGCCCGGCACGGAGCCACGCTGCCCACCGTGCAGTCGACCATGCACCTGTACCCGATCGACGGTGCCGCCCACCGCGCCGGCCCCACGGACACCGCGTTCAGCTACCGCGACGCCACGTGGGCCATGGTGATCGCCGGCGTGGACCACGACCCCGCCCGGGCCGCGGAGCTGCGCGAGTGGAGCGCGAGGTACTGGGACGCCATCCACCCGTCCTCGCTCGGCGGCGCCTACGTGAACATGATCATGGAGGAGGGTCAGGACCGGGTGCGGGCCGGCTACCGGGAGAACTACGACCGGCTCCTGGAGGTGAAGCACCGCTACGACCCCGACAACCTCTTCCACGTCAACCAGAACATCCGCTGAGCCGCCCGGACGGGCGGCGTCCGCCCGGCGGCCGTCCGCTCCGCACGGGAGCGGCCGATCCGAAGGAGTCCCCGTGGACACCCGTCCCCGCGTCCTGGTCCTCGGCGCCGGGCCGGCCGGCCTCGCCACCGCCGCCGAGCTGCGCGCCCGCGGCGTGCCGGCCACCGTGCTCGAGCGCGGACCCCAGCCCGGCGCCGCCTGGACGGGCCGCTACGACGCCCTGCGGTTCAACACCTCCCGGCGCCGCTCCGCCCTGCCCGGGGCGCCGTTCCCGCGCGAGTACGGCCAGTTCCCCGCCCGCGACCAGTACATCGCCTATCTGCGCCGCTACGCCGCCGACCGCGGCCTGGCGGTGGAGACCGGCGTGGAGGTCTTCGGGATCCGCCCCGACAGCGGCGGCTGGTGCGTCCGCACCTCGGCCGGCGAGCGGCACGCCGAGCACGTGGTGGTCGCCACCGGCGCCCTCAACCGGCCGAAGCTGCCGGCCTGGGCCACCGGGGACGCCTTCGACGGCGAGGTCCTGCACTCCTCGGCCTATCGCAATCCCGCGCCGTTCGCGGGGCGCACGGTGGTGGTCGCCGGCGCCGGCACCAGCGGAATGGAGATCGCCCACCAGCTCGCGGCCGGCGGTGCCCGGCGGGTGCTGCTGGCCGTGCGCACCCCGCCCAACATCCTCCTGCGGGAGGTCAACGGCGTCCCGGGCGATCTGCCGGTCCCGCTGCTGCTGCGCCTGCCGGACGCGCTCGTGGACCGGCTGCTCTTCGCCCTGCAGCGCAGGACGGTGGGGGACCTCAGCGCCTACGGCCTGCCCCGCCCCGTCGAGGGTGCGATGGCCTCGATCAGGAGCCGCGGCGTCACGCCCGCGATCGTCGACGCGGAGGTCCTCGACGACATCCGCGCCGGGGCGATCGAGTGCGTTCCCGCGGTGGCCGGGCTCGACGGCGACAGCGTGCTCCTGGCCGGCGGCCGGCGCGAGCCCGCCGACGCGGTCATCGCCGCCACGGGGTACCGGACCGGCCTGGAGGATCTCGTCGGCGGCCTCGGGGTGCTGGACGAGCGCGGCCTGCCGCGGGACGGCACCGGCCGCGAGGTGGCGCCGGGCCTGCGGTTCGTCGGCTACGTGTTCCGCCCGGGCCTGACCGGGTACGTCGGGACGATCGCCAAGCGGGTGGCGCGGGAGATCGCGACCACGCCCTCCTGACCGGTTCGTCCACCGCGGCGGGCGGGCCGGCGCGTTCCCCTGGGGGACCGGCCCCGCAATACGGCGCCTTCCGCCCGGCGGAGCCCTACCCTGGAACCGGGAGAGGTGAGGGAATGAGAACGCAGCGTACCGTCGTCGCCCTGCTCGGAGCGCTCCTGCTCGTCGCAGGAACCCTGCTGCTGCTCCAGGCCCTGGGGGCCTCGGTGGCCACCGGGCTGTTCTGGGGAGTGCTCTTCCTCGCGGGCGCCGCCGTCTTCTGGTACCTGTTCACCACGGACCAGGAGCACTGGTGGGCGGCGATCCCCGGCGGCGCGCTGCTGGGCCTGGGTCTGACCGTGCTCACGGGCGAGGCCGGGCTGCCCGGCGCCGAGATATGGGGCGGATCGCTGTTCCTGGGGTCGATGGGCGCCGGTTTCGCGGCGGTGTACCTGCGCGAGCACGAGCGCTGGTGGGCGATCATCCCCGCCGGGGTGCTGATCACCCTCGCGCTGACGTCCGTGTGGGACGCCTCGGTGGCCGGGGAGCGGGCGTCCGGGGCCTTCTTCTTCGCGGGCCTGGCGGCCACCTTCGCCCTCGTGGCCGTCCTGCCCGGCGGACCGGGACGACGGTGGGCGTGGATCCCCGCCGCGGCGCTGGCGGCGCTCGCCGTGCTGATCGCCCTGGAGGCCACGGCGCTGCTGAGCGTGCTCGACTACCTGTGGCCGCTGGCCCTCATCGCCGGCGGCGGAGTCCTGCTTTGGCGGGCGCTGGGGCGGCGGCACGCCGCGGAGCCGCTCGAGGGGAGCGGCGAGAGGCCGCCGTCCTCGAGCGAGGAGCCCGGCTCCCGCTGACGTGTGCTGATGCGGTGATCCGAGCGCGTCCGGCCCGGGGCGGACATCCCCAGGGCTGACATCCCCGGCGTCGGCGTCCCGGGGACGGAGGACACCACCACAGCACCAGCTGTGCGCATCGAGCAGCCGGACCAGGCCTCCGGGGTCTCACGAGTCGACGAAGGACGGCGCGACGGATGGGCATCGCCGCAGACGGGGACGTTGGGGAGCACGAGTGTGCCGGTTTGTGACAAGGCATCGAACTCTTCCCTGTCCATCAGATGCATGTAGTTGCAACTGCAATCTACTATTCAGTAGTACGAGAGCGAGGGGCAATGGACATGGGGAACAGGCGGCTGATGGCCGCTTCGGCACTGCTGATGACGGCAGCGCTGGTCACAGGATGCAGCGAGGCCGAGGCAGTGCCTTCGGCGGGGCAGATGGTGCTGATTGCCGGAGACCGGCAGGGAATGGCATCCATCGTGGACGAGTCGGGCCGTGACCCGGAGATCGTCATCGCCTCGCTGCGTGATCAGGTGATGGATCGTTTCGACCGCGACATGACGGTGTCCGTCATCCCGGCCGACGGCGATCCACGGACGGCACAGACCGAGATCTACGAGCTCGACACCGACAATCCGACCCAGCGAGCGGAGTCCCCGGAGAAGCGGCTGGAGGACCTCAGCGAGAACCTGGCGGATCTTCAGGCCTCTTCCGGTGAGTCCGACGTCCTGAGCGCTCTTGACCTCGGCGGCCGGCCCACTGCGGACTCCGAGCGCAAGCTCCTCTACGTCTACGACAGCGGGGTGTCCACCGCCGGGCCCCTGGCCATGCAGAACGGCCTGCTCGGACCGCAGACCGACGTCGCCGAGATCGTGGGGCAGCTCCAGGACGCCGGAAACATCCCGCACCTGAACGGCGTGGAGGTGCACTGGTGGGGCATGGGCCAGGTCCTCGACCCGCAGGCCACCGTGCCGGTGTGGGCCCGGACCAAGCTGCAGGAGCTGTGGACGGCAGTCGTCGAGGCCGGTGGAGGGTCGGTCGTCTTCCACGACGACACCGTGCAGGCCACCGCCCCGTCCGGCGATCTGCCGGAGGTCACCCCGGTGACGTTCAGCGACGTGGTGGCGAAGCCGGTGTCCGTGACTCTCCCGGAGTCCCAGGTCTCCTTCCAGTCCGACACCGCGGACTTCGCCGACCCCGCGGCCGCGGAGCAGACGCTCACCGGGCTGGTCTCCTCCCTGGAGTCGTCCTCGGCCACGTCCCTGTGGGTGACGGGATGCACGGCGAAGCCCGAGGGTGTCTCCGCCGAGCAGATGCAGCGGCTGTCCGAGCAGCGGGCGCGCACGATCACCGAGTCGCTGAAGAGCGCCGGGCTGGGCACAGAACTGCACGTGCAGGGCCTGGGTCCCGACTGCCCCGGGCGCACCCCGGAGGTCGCCGGAAGCGCGGGGCTGGAGGCGGCGCAGGCCAAGAACCGCCGGGTGCTCATCACCTCCACCGAACTCTCCCCGGCAGCCCTCCAGGGCTGACGGAACACCTCCTTCCACCACACACCGGACAGGGATCACCCTGCGGCGGAGCCGTGAGCGGCCTCGGGCCCGATCAGGCTGCGCCGGTCAGCCACACCCACGACAGCCTTCGGCAACGACCCGGCGACCCCTGAGCGGGAAAGGAACCCCACGATGAGCATTGCTCCGCCTGACGAGTTGCGCACCGACTCAGCCGGGTCCCACACCGTCCCGGGGCCGGACATCCCGGAACGGCCCAACCACGCCCAGTTCGCCGACGCCTGTTTCCAGGACGGTCTCACGGACGCCGCCCGCGGCATCTTCGACAAGCACTCCTTCACGTCGCAGGCTCCCACCACCTTCGAGCACCGCTGCTCCAGCTGGCTGGGCTTCGCCCTGGGCAAGGCGATCGACCAGCGGCACGAGGACCTGTACACGGCTCGGGACATCACCGCCCGGACCGAGGCCGATCTCGTCCGGGCGCAGGGACGGCTCCGCCACGCCGAGGAGGAGCTCGCCGAGATCGAGGGCAGGATGGACGAGACCCGGGCGATCCTCGACGACCCCGGTCACCCCCTGTACGAGCCGCTCGCCGAGATGCTGTCCTCCACCGAACCGGTGGACCAGAAGGCCGCCAAGAAGTCGCGGAAGAGCCTGCGGCCGGCGTTCCACACGGTGCGCCGCGTCGCGCTGTGGTTCTGGAGCCGCCCGTACCTGTACACGCTCCTGTGGCTCGCCCTGGTGGGCGGCGAGGTGGGGCTCATCTACGGGATCACCCAGCGTCTCGGCGACGACCAGCTGACCGGGCAGCTGCTGGCGCTGTCCGTCGCCGGGCTCTCGGTGGCGATCGCCTCGTTCGCCATTCCCCCGCTGCTGGACCGCAACGCGGCGCCCTCCCGGAAGACGCTCGGCTGGATCGCGGTGACCCTCTACGTGGTCACGATCGTGGCACTGGGGTGGTTGCGCTATCTCACGTCCCTGCCCGATGTCCTGGACCTGGCGGAGGACGCAGCCGATCAGTCCGTCGTGGACGTCGTCCTGCCCTGGTTCGGCGATGCACTGCTGTACTCGATGTGGACCGCTCTGCCCCTGGCGCTGACCCTCGCCATCGCGCTCCTCGAGACACGCTGGCCCGCGAAAGCGTCCTCGAGGAAGCAGCTCAGCGAAGCCGACCTGCACCGCCTTCAGGCCGAGAGCACGGAGCGGGCCGAGGCCGAGAAGAAGGCCTCGGAGGCCGAGCACCAGCTGCAGCACCAGCGTGGCCAGCTCATCAGCCACCTCAGGGGGCTGCGGCTGCGCCGCCAGGTCCTCCAGGAGACGGTCGTCGCGCTCCGCGCCGAGGAGGCGCAGGCCAGGGCCACCCGGGAGAACGTCCTGCTGAACGAACTGGCCATCGACCAGCGCACCCGGGCCCACCTGCAGTCGCTGCCGGAGATGATCCGGGAGGGGTTCCTGCGCTACCTCCAGGGCCTGGAGCAGGCCATGGCCGATCCCACCGTGACCGCCCACCTCCACGAGGCGGCGGAGACGTACATGTCCCGCTATGAGAAGACCGCCGCGGCCAAGGTGGCCGAGTACCTGACCTACCTGGACGAGAACCCGCTGGCGCCGCCGGCCATGGCCGGGAACCGCTGAGCGCCGCCATGAACGAGATCCTCTCCTCCGGCGTGAGCACCGCGATCCTGGTGCTCACAGCACTTCTCCTCCTGGCGTTGATCGTCCTCCTCGTACGCTGGCTGACCGCCCGCAACGGGGAGGATTCCGACGCCGAGACCTCTCCCTGCCCTGCCTGCCCCGGCCACCTCGTCGACTGCTCGCACTGCGGGGGCCAGTGGCGGGAACGGCAGTGCGCCGAGTGCCGGCTGGGTCAGACCTGCACCCACTGCAACCTGTCGTGGGCCTACTACCTCCAGAACGAAAGGACAGCGTGATGGGTCGCTTCCTGGTGCCGTCCGGTCATCTGCTGGCGGGTGCTCCGCCCATGGCCTCCCGTGTGGGTTTCTGGCAACGCCGATCCGCTGTGCGCGCGGGCAGGCGCAGCGCGGCGACGACCGTGCCCGACGTCGAGGGCCACCACCCGGCCACCCGCGCGATGGCGGCGGAGATCGCCGAGATCGAGGCGTGGATCCACACCTCGCTCATCAAGGCGGTGGAAGGACTCGACCGACGGATCGCCCCCGCCGAAGCGCAGATCCGCCTGCTCACGGACGACCTCCCGCCCGAGCCTCCCGCCGAGCCCCCCGTGGCCCGCGCTCCGATGACCGCCGCCGAGCAGGAGAACGTGCGCGAGCAGGAGAACATGCTCCGCCGGCAGAAGGAACGCCGCGCCGCCGCCCTCGAGGAGCTGAACCAGCTCCAGCGGGAGGTCGCCGAGCTCAGCCAGCAGCGCGAGCACCTGCACTCCACCGCCGCCGGCGTCCTCTTCTCCTGGATCGCCCGCTTCGACCGGCTGGCCGCGTACCACCGGGCAGGGTTCGTCCGCGCCCTGACCCGCCGCTTCTTCGCCCCGCCGCTGACGGTCAAGGAGCCCGGGAACCTGCCCATGCCCTCCTACGAGCCCAAGCATGCGTGGTTCGCGGGTGGGCAGCTCCCGGTGACCGTCACCGAGGTCCATCCCCAGCAGCAGCCCACGCTGCGCTGGGCCCACCTGCCCTGGAACCTGGACCGTTTGAACGCGCCGGCGTCCAGGAGTCATTGACCGCAGCGGAGGCGTCGCCCGGTCAGCCGTCCGACGGGCTGAGATCGAGCCGCATCCAGTCCAGGTCCCGTGACTCGGCGTCCTTGCCGATGACCTGGAGGAACTCCTCCTGGCGCGGCTGGCCGAGAGCCATGCGGTAGAGACCCAGGGCGCGGAGCAGGTTCTTGCGCTTGATCCGCTCGGCGCTCAGCGGCGCCTGCGGGACGTAGCGCTCGATCTTCGCCCCGCCCTCGGTTTGGCAGACCCAGTACGGGTAGATCTCGCTCTCGCCGTCCGGGCGTGCCCGCTCTCCCGCGGCGAAGAGGGCGTCCCACGGACTGGCCGCGGCATCGTCGTCGAGCACCGCGGCGGAGAACTCCTGCGCCACGTTCTTGCGCACGGCATGTCCCTTGTACCGGTGCACGCGGCCCTCGCGCTGCTCCATGTCGACGGGGTTGTTGGGCAGGTTCCAGTGGACGACGGCGTGGCAGTAGCGGTGGAAGTCCAGCCCTTCCTGGCCGATGCTCGTGGAGGCGAGCACGAAGGGCCAGAACGGGGAGTTGAAGCCGTTGCGGAGGCTGGTGTCCGCGCGGACGCCCTGGTCGCTCTCCACGCGGCCGAAGCGGGCGGCGGCGTCGGCCCGCAGGCGGCGGCGCTCCACCCGGTGGGAGTCACCGTCGGAAACAATCTCGTCGAAGGAGATGGAGCCGCCGCTCTGCGCGGCGTCCACCAGAGCTTCCGTCATTGCCTGGAGCCGGTCGATCGGGGCGGCGCTGCCGATCCGGGAGGCCTCGTCGAGGACGTGGAAGTACTCGTCGAGCACCGCCTGGAGATTGCCCTCGAGGCAGGCCGCCAGCACGTTGCGCCACTGCGGCGCCGACTCGCCGGCCCAGCCGCGCAGCATCGGCGCCACGGTGCGGGAGTCCAGCAGGGTGCGCAGGCCCAGTGCGATGCGCACCGACCGCCAGACCGCATCCGCCCGGACGCACTCGGGCACCGCCGCGCACAGCGCCCGTTCGGCAACTGTGGCCGGCGCGGCGAGCGCGAGATCGGTCAGCACCTCGGCCAGGTCGTCCGGCCGCGGGCCGAGGTCGGCGAGGAAATGCTCATCGATTTCACGAGCCCGGGCGAGGTGCAGGGTGAGCGCGGAGGTCTTGCCGCCGTCGCGCTCGTCGTCGGCGTGGTTGGCCCACTTGAGCGAGTCCAGCGCGACCTTGAAGAGTTCCGGCGAGTGGGACTTCTCCAGGAACAGCGGCGCCGCCCAGTACCACTGCTCGCTCCCCCGGCCCTCGGCATGCCCGGAGGGCAGGTCGGCCAGCATGTCCTCGACCTTGGCCCGGACCACCGCACGCACGTCGTTCAGTGGCGCCTGGGTCGTGCCCAGCTTCCGGGCGGCGGCCACGGGGTCGCCCGCGGCGCCGAGCACGGTGAGGGGCAGCACGAGCGGCAGCAGCGGCATGCTGGCGAGCCGGCCGTCCGGGGACTTCCGCCAGCGCAACAAATAACTGTGCCGGTCGGAGTAGGTGTGGGTGTCCTCCGGCCGGTGATGCTTGCGCTCGACGTGATAGCTGGTCATCGCCGCGATGGACTTCGGCGCGACGTTCCAGGCGGAGAAGATGAGCCGCTTGGTCAGGCCCGTAGTCGTCGCCTGATGGAAAGGGCTGGTCTCCGGCACGGTGTAGTACGGCAGGGAGGCGGGGATCCAGGGGACGTCTGCGAAGCCGTAGTCGTCCAGGTCTGAGAGCAGCCACCGCAGCCGGCCGTTGGCGGGATCGACCGGGGCGTAGCGCTCGATCTCCTCGCCACGTAGCCGTTGCGCGCCAGTGATCGCCCGTTCCGCGAAGCCAGTCGTGTCCGTCTCGACGTGCAGAAGTGCCTTCTGCTTGAGGTCGTAGCCGTCCATGAACTGCAGGACGTAGGGCGCCACCCGCCAGTACTCCAGGACGTCGCGGTGGCTACCCACCTCCTGGGCGACCTCGTGCAGCCAGCGCAGGGCCCGGACGTCGTCGACCGT
This sequence comes from Kocuria oxytropis, assembly GCF_040981195.1. NCBI lineage: Bacteria > Bacillati > Actinomycetota > Actinomycetes > Micrococcales > Micrococcaceae > Kocuria > Kocuria oxytropis. The sequence continues at coordinate 124,434 of NZ_JAVFXA010000011.1, forward strand.
GGGCCGGGCCGGCGAGAGGCACTTCTCGACGAGCATGCCGTCGCGGTCCGGGGTCGCGGCCAGGCGCTCGGTGCGGCACATGACCGCGCGCAGCAGGTCGGTGACGCGTGCGGCGGCTTCGGTGCCGTCCTCGACGTCGTCGGCCAGGGCCGCGTCGCGCATCCTGCGGAGCCCGGTCTGCAGCTCGGCGACCGAGCCGACGACGGCGGACCCGTCGTCGGCCCGTTCTCCCGCGAGCGCGTCGCGCGATGCCCCGGTGAGGAAGCGGTAGGTCTTGAGGAAGTCGCCGTAGTGGTCGTCGCCCACGCCCTCCTCCGGGACGGAGTACATGCTGTAGGGCGTGGCGGAGAGCAACACCACCCGGGCTGCCTCGTGGTTGAACACCGCGTCGGCGAGTTCGGACATCTCCGTGTCCTCGTGCAGGAGACTCTTGAAGCGCTGGAACTCGTCGAGGATCACCAGGTCAGGTTGCAGGGCGTCGACCGACGCTTGCGCGACCAGCCGGCGCAGCTCCCCGATCAGGCGGTAGCGGCGGCGCGACAGCGGCCAGTCGGGATTGCCAGTCACCCGGGCAAAGTCCTCTGCGGCCTCCTCGAGCCGGCTCCCCAAGCCGGGATCTCGGAGGGTGGCGAGCCGGAAGCGCTCAAGGATCTCGGCGTCGATGGTGCCGGGATCGAAGCCGCACAGAGTGCGTTCGTAGTTGTGCAGTTGTTGCGTGCCGCGGAAGAAGGCGAGCCACTCGGGCCGTTGCACCACGTGCTCGCCGAGGACGTGCGCGAGCATGTGCTGCACCAGCACCCGTTCCTCACTCCATCCCTGGGACTGGCTGATGTTGAAGGACGTGCCCGGGGTGAGGCTGAGCAGGTTGACCTTGTTCGCGGCGAGGTTGCGCACCTGCGTGGGGAGCATGGTCAACCGGTCCACTTTGGAGATGCCGTAGTCGGCGACGTCCAGCGTCCGGATGTTCTGGGCGGCGATCTGCTGGCTGGAGCAGATGTAGACGATGTCGATCCGGTCGACGTCCGGCGACTCCCAGAGGTGATCGATGGTCTTGGCGATGAGCCCGCGAGCGACGAGCGTCTTGCCGAGGCCGACCTCGTCGGCCACCAGGAAGCGGCGGCTGGAGTCCTCGTCCTCCCACAGCCGGCGATGGGCGTACTCCACGGTGCGGCGCTGGAAGTCCTTGAGCCCGTTCAGCTCCCGTTCCAGGTCGGGACGGCGCGGTGCTGCGCTCATGAGGTGGTCACCGCCTCGCGGACCACGGTGACGAGTTCCTCCAGTCCGTCGGGAAGCAGGTGGAGGGCCTCCACGGTCCTGAGCTCGGCGACGAGCCGGTCGATGCGGCCGAGGGCGTCGGCGTCGCCGTGCACGGCGGCCCGCATGAGGGGCTCGAACAGCACCACGTCAGTGTCGGGTGCCGAACCGCCTGCTCCGAAGAATGCGGCCGCGCCCGTGCTGCCGCCGAAGCGCAGCGCCTGGGAGAGCGTGACGTCGCCGAGCAGGAACGCCAGGTAGCGCAGCACGTCCTCCGGGGTCTTCAGCAGCTCGGCGAGCACGCGCGCGGAGCGGTCTTCCGGGGCGCCGTGCAGATCCGCGACCAGCACGGCGGAACGTTCGACGACGACGCCGCCCACCGCGACGCGACTGCGCACGCACAGCAGCGGCGTGATCCGCGAGGCATCGACGCGGGTCCACCTCAGCACCTCGCCCAGCGACCGTTCCTGGGCGGGGATGGAGAGCAGCCGGACGGTCGTCGTGACGCCTGCCGATTCCCCGACTGGGCGGGCGAGGCCAGCTTGCAGCGTGTACGTGCCGTCGGCGTCCTCGAGGGCGTCGAGGCGCAGACCGGCACCGGCGAGTGCGGCGTGGAAGCGTTCGAGCTCCCGCTCGGCTCGCTGCCGGACGATCGCGGTCTCGTCCGGCGGCTTCGGGTCGTAGGGCTGGCAGACCGCGGACAGGCCGAGATTGCCGTGGGCGCCGGACCAGATCTCGTCGATGAGCCCCTTGCGGCCGGTCAACCGGACGCCGAACTCGGCGTTGCGGCCGAAGCCGCCGCGGGTGGCATTGGCCGAGCCAACGTACAGGGTGGTGCTGTGGCCGCGTTCCACGAGGTAGATCTTGGCGTGCAGTCCGGCCAGCCGGCCGGCCGCCGTCGGCCCCGCGCTGCCCTCGTCGGCATTGTCCTCGACGCCGTCCAGGTCCGCCGAGGGGTCCAGGACGAAGGCCTCGGCCTGGCCCTGCAGGTCGCCGAAAGCGTCGAGGCTCTCGGCGCGGGAGAGCAGCTGGACCTTCCCGCACCGGTCGGCGAGGTCGGCGAGCGAGGTGTCGAGGAAGGGGGAGATCACCAGGGCACGAGTGGCGCGCTCCTGGGCGTGGACGCCGCCCGTCACGTCGTCCCACAGGGACCGGGAGTGGACAGTGTGTTCACCCGTGCGGGCGACCCATGCGGCGTCCTTGAACCCGGCGGGCGCCGCGAAGGACACCCGGTTCAGCGAGGTGGCCAGCTCGGTGAGCTTCTCCATCCGCTCGGTGCTCGGTCCGGGGGCCACGGCCCAGGAGACGACCGTGGCCAGGTAGTCCGCCAGCTCTCCACCAGGCAGCAGGTTCTCCCGTGGGTCGTCGGACTCGTCGAGGACCAGAATGGTGTCCCAGGAGTTGTCGAAGGTCAGATTGCGGCTGAGCACGAGCACCCGGTGCACCAGTCCACCCTCGGCGTCGCGGAAGCGCAGCACCCACACCTTGGGATGGAACACGCCCCCGGTCCCGGGCACGGCGACCTGGACGAGGGTGCCCTCCAGATAGGTCAGCATCGGCCGGTACCTGGCCGGCACCGCGATGCCGCCCGCCTGCACGAGCACGGTCAACCGGTCCGCGTAGCGGCGCACCGACTCCAGCAGCGCCACAGGATCGACTCCCTGATCCGGCTCCCCAGCGCTTTCCTCGCTCCCCCGCTGGTCGATCGCGGCGAAGGTCAGCGGCACCAGCAACAGGGCCACGAGGTCCAGGGAGTAGGTCGTGGTGACGGCGCGGTCCAGCTCCATCCCCGGCGGTGGTTCGAGCGCGTCGGTGAGCAGTCTCCGGTCCTCCGGTCCCAGGCTCATGCGGGGACCTCCACGTGGGCGCCGGCCTGGATGTCGTCGAGGATCCGCCGAGCGATCGGCCAGTTGTACTGCATCGGCACCAGGCCGGAGGAGCCACTCCAGGCGTTCAGGGCACTGGGATTCACGAGCCGGGCGCGTGGGCCCTTGAGTGAGCGCTCGCGGTGGGCGATGAGCTCGCGGGCACCGTCGTCGTCGACGACCCCCGACCCGGAGACGACGAGATCGTGCCAGCGGTCCACGAACGTGCGCGTGGGGCGGCCGATCCGGGCACCCGACCCTGCGAGCAGCCGCCAGAACGCGTTGAGGCTCCAGCCCCGCAGACCGTCGGGGCCATCGACGACGGCGCGCCACTCGACGAGGTCCGCGCGGTACCGCTCGGTGCGCTCCGCGTCCTCGGAGGCCTCGGCAAGCTGGAGGTTGTAGAGCAGCGTGGCCCCGCGGTTGAGCACGGAGAACGCCCGGCCGTGCTCGACCCACTCGGCCATCGCGGCCGGGAACCCGCCGGCCCGAGGGTGCTCCCAGACGAAACCCTCGGCGGTATCGACCTCCTCGCGCAGGAACCAGGCGTAGAGGCTCTCCGGGTGTGAGGTCATGATCCGCCCGCGCAGGTAGTCCGCCTCGGCGGGAGTGAGGGCGAAGCTCGTTTCCTGTGGCCACTCCTGTGGGCGGAGGAGGAGCGCGTGGGGATCGATGCCGGGGCGGAGCAGCGCCGGCCCGTGCGCGTCGTCGGCCTCGTTCGGCGCCCGACGGGTCTCAGCGGTAAAGGCGACACCGTCCCGAAGTAGGCCTGCGATAGAGGAGCGGCTCGTGGTGATGCCGTAGCTGCGCAGCGCCGCCCAGTACATGGCCGACGGCATGCGCCGCAGGTCGGCCCGGGCCTGGCCGCCGATCAGCCCCTGCCGGTCGTCGCTGTCGGCCAGCACATCGATGAGCCGGACCTCGCCCCGGCGCAGCTCGGCGACGGCCGCGTCGGCGTCCCTGGCCGTCATGGCGTCGGCAACGAGCCACGGAATGAACAGCAGGTACCGGGCCCGTGTGTGCAGGACCGAGGAACCGGGAAACAGCTGCTGGGTGATCGCGTCGCGGATGCTGCCGACGCCGAGCTCGTCCACGGTGGTCCTGTCCCGGAACGCGTCGAGGACGGCCATGGCCTGGTCGCGCTGGCTGGAGTCGGTGTCGAGCCAGGAGAGGAAGGACGTCATCGCGAACGGTCCTCCCACTGGATACGGGCGAAGAGGTCGTCGGCCAGCGGGGTGCAGTGGTACCGGCCCATCATCGAGGTGCCCTTGCGGAGCAGTCCCATGGCGGTGATGCGCGCGGCATCCCGGACCAGCGGATGGTGGACGGCGAACTCCAGGAAGGCTGCCTCCGACTGGATGCGCTGGACCTCGCCCACGGTCCGGTACTCGTCGGTCTCGACGTCCAGGCTCGACGGCAGGCGAAGTCCAGGAGCCACGTTGAGGAAGCCATCGAGATGGACTCGACCGTTCTCAGTCGTCTCACCGATGACGAGGGTCTCAACGTTGTTGACGGTGATCGCCGCGACGCGCTGCCAGGCAGCGGTGCGTCCAGTGCTGGGCATGGCGGTGACGCACCAGAATCTCTGCTCGGTGTGGTCCGGCGCAGGGATCACCTGGCGGACGTAGGCGGCGAGGACGTCGAGCAGGAGGTCGTAGTACGGACGCTCAGCGAGGGTCCTGAAGTTCCGAGCCGAGCGGTCACGGCCGGCGACCTCCCTGCATCGTGCGCTGACGTCCGCCCGGACATCGACGCCGTTCAGCCACTCCTCCTGCGCTGCTCTCGCCACGACGACGTCCGCGGCCGCCTCTCCCCTCGGCAGGCCGACAAGGGCGGAGTTCCGCAGTCGGGCGCCTTCCCGTTCCTTCCCCTGGATGACGCGACGCTCCGTGACGTCGAGCTCCTGCGCCGGGACGGGGGCGAAGTCGAGAGCCACGATCGGATGGGCCCACGTCCGCACGTGCGTGCGGAAGCGTGTCAGGACGTTGCGGGCCTGGCCGACGTACTCGTAGCCATCGGCGAAGTGCAGGACATAGATCCCGCACCGCGTTGCCCCGGCGGGAAACACGCTGCTCACCGCGGACAGGGAGTCGACGTCGCGGACGTCCACGCGGGTCATCTGCAGTCGGTCTGTTGCAGGCGACATCACGCGCCGGCCTTTCGGGAGGCCCTGCTCACAAGCCCTCGAAGAAGTCCTCGTCGACGTCGACGATCTCGTACGTCTGCTTCACCTGGACGCCGACCTTGTACTTCAGCATCAGCTTCACCAGCCGGGCGCCGTCGATGAGGATGGGCCGGGACGGGACCATCCCGGCGTACTCCTTGGCCCCCTGGGTGAAGGTGCTCGTGGTGATGAAGATGCCCTTCGACGCACCGCGACCGTGCAGAGCGCCGACGAAGGCCTGGATGGCCTCCCGACCGACGGTGTTGCCCTCGGCGTAGCGCTTGGCCTGGACGTAGATCTGGTCGAGGCCCAGCGGGTCCTGGTCGATCACGCCGTCGACTCCGCCATCGCCGCTGCCGCCGATCCGCTGTCCGCGGGCCTCCGCACCGCCGTAGCCCATCTTGAGGAGCACACGGACGACCGCTTCCTCGAAGAAGTCGGGGTGGCTCTCCCTGAGCCGCCCGAGCAGGTCGTTGCCGACCTCCGTGTTGAGCTGGTCGACGCCCTGGTCGATCTTCTCCAACGGGTCGAGGGCCTCGACCTCCTGCCTCACGGCAATGTCGCTGTCCGGTGTGGACTCGGTCCGCCAGAACGGCGAGAAGAATGCATGGGCAGTGCTGTAGTTCATCCCGTCGGGATACTCCACCAACCACGCACGTCCTGCGTCATTGATCGCGTAGTGCGCCCGCTTCGGCCGGTCGATGAGTCCTGCACGGGAGAGGTGGCTCAGGGTCCACCCCATCCGCTGGGTGTAGCGCAGCCCGCCGCTGTTGAGTCGCTCCGCACGCGCCTCCTGGCTCAGTTGCGCCACCTCGGCAGCACGGTCGATGACTTCGCGGCGGTGGTAGACCTGCCCGCTGCTGAGAACCTCCAGCACCGGCTTCAGGAATTCGGGCCAGGTGGGCACCTCGGTCGGCGCGGATTCGTCCTCGATGCTCATGACCTCCCTTTCCACCACACGGACATTCTTCGTCCTCTGGAACAGAGCGTCTCACGGTCCCGGGCCGGTCTCCGGAAGGGCAGTCGATGCGACACGGACGCCTTGCGCCACTGGCCCACCACCGAGGCACACGGTCCGCTCCGCCTGTTCTCTTACGGACGCAATGACCGTCCGTCCTTGCCAGAGGCAAGTTGCACCCCGCACAGTGAGTCCACGATCCGGCGGGGGCGAACGGACTCGAACCGATTCCCTTCGCGACGTGGGCGCACAGGGAGGCATCGCCTTGGAGAAGCTCGTCGAGTTCACCACCGCCGACGGACGCACTGTCCTCGTGGAAACCACCGACAACCGGAGCGGGCCTCTCACGAGAGGCGGAACTGGCGGGGAAGTTCTGGAGCGTGCTCAGCGCACGCTGGAGGATGCGATAAGTCGTGTACATCCGGCCGTGGAGGTGATGGTCGACCAGCTCGCCTCCCTCGCCCGCCAACCGTCGGCGGTATCGGTCGAGTTCGGGATCGATCTGCACGCCGAGTGCGGAGCCGTCGTCGCCAAGTCAGGGGCCACGGCCAACTTCACGGTGACATTGACCTGGGACGGCGGCCCTGACACCTAATCGTCCGGTTCCGCCCTCAACCGGCAACCACCGGAAGAATCCCCACGCTTCCTGATCCGGGAGATGACCGACCGATGACCGTCCTCGAGATCTCCGTCGACCGCGCGGGGCAACCCGGCCTCTACGACGTCGACATCATTCAGTCGCCCGTAGGTGAGGTCTCGGCCACCGTGTCCATCGACTGCGAGCACCTGATGCAGTCCCGAGACCAGTGGCAACAGGCACTGCTCGCCTCCACCGCCAGCACCCGGCGCATCATCGCCGGACCCGAGACGGCCATTCAAGGGGTGGGTCAGGCACTGTACGAGGCGCTTCTGGGTCACCCCGAGCTGGCCTCGCGCTACCGTTCCAGTCTCGACGTCGCGGCCGAGCACGGCGAGTCACTGCGCCTGGTCCTTCGGCTGTCGGCGCCCGAGCTGACACCCCTGCCGTGGGAGGCCATGTACGACCCCGTCACGGGCACCTATGTCTCTCGGAGCGAACCGCTCGTGCGACACGTGCCGGTGGCCTCGGCTCCGCGGCCGCTGCGGGTCGAACATCCCGTCCGGGTTCTGGGCATCATCGCTTCTCCGAAGGGCATGCCGGTTCTCGACGTGGAGGCCGAGGAGCAGTACCTCACCAGTGCGCTCAGCGTGCCCATTCGCCAGGGGCGCATCGAGCTGGAGTGGATCCGTCACGCTACCTGGCAGCGCATCCAGGACACGCTGTTGAGCGACCAGTGGCACATCGTGCACTTCATCGGCCACGGTGACTTCGACGCTCGAGCCGACGAAGGCGTCTTGGCGCTGGAAGGAGAAGACGGGCGGGTCAGCCTGGTCGAGGCAAGCCGCTTCGCCGACCTCCTGCACGAGGCGCGCCCCATGCCGCGGCTGGTGGTCCTCAACTCGTGCCTGTCCGCCCTCTCCGGGTCGGCGGACCTGTTCTCCGGCACTGCATCGGCTCTCGTGAGAGGGGGCGTCAGCGCCGTCGTCGCCATGCAGTTCGAGATCACCGATCCGGCGGCGGCCGCCTTCGCGCGGGGCTTCTACGCCGCTGTCGCAGCAGGTCGGCCTGTGGACCAGGCCGTCCGGAGCGGACGGGTCGCGATCCTCGGAATGAACGGCCACACGCTGGAGTGGATCACGCCGGTCCTCTACATCCGAGGACAGGAGACTCGTCTGTTCTCCCTCCGGAAGCCGAGAAAGCCGGCGGTCGCAGCAGGCGCGCTCCCCACGGACCACAAGGACGGCGCGGAGAATCCGTCGGCAACGGTGTCTCCTCCTGGAGTGCTGTCCGTCCCCATTTCCCTGAGCAGCACGTCGCCGTCCTCATCCACGCCCGAAACGGGCATCGCTTCCGAGGGCGAGGACGATCTCGAACCCTGGTACGAGGAGTTCCCGGAATCCGCCATCCCCACAGTTCCGGCTGTCACGCACTACACCCTCGACGAACTCGACCTCAGCGACGACGGCGGGCAACACCAACTGCCCTATGAGAAGTACTCCATCGAGCCCGACGGCTTCCTCGACAACGAACCCACCCAGTTCACCGCCGCGCAAGCCCCCGTATCCTCCACCTCGAAGTCCTCCCCTGCCACGGGACGGAACCGTTTCCGCCGCCCTTGGTTCTGGCTCGTGGCGCTGCTGGTTCTGCTGCTCATCGCGGGGCTGCTGTGGCTTTTCCTGCTCTGGCGCCCTGAGCCTACGCCGGACGAGGCGCCTGCTGTCGTGCCGGCTCCGTCGCCGGAGATCACCTCGGCCGGTCCCATGGACACCACCGTGCCCGTCTTCGCCAGCCAGTACGAAGGGCGACCCGTGGAAGAGGTCGAGCAGGAACTCACAGACCTGGGATTTGTCATTCAACGGCAGAGTCAGCCTTCTGATGAGCCACCCGGTACGGTGCTATCTTAGAATCCAGTAGGGCAGTTAGAACCTGGCATCACGATCTTTGTCGAATTTGCTGGAGCTAAAGAATCATCTCCGACCATTCCTCCGTATGCATACCTGGGCTTGTCGATTGATGAAGTAGTTCAGGAAATTGCCGCCATGGGATACGCCGTCCAACAAGAAGGTCAGCCATCAGACGAACCTCCAGGTGTGGTCCTGTCAGTCACCCCGGTAGGCTCAGTGCCGCGCGGGAGCACTGTCACCGTGGTTTACTCCACGGGTCCGTCTGGTATTGAGATACCCAGTGACTTGATTGGCAGACCAGCAGACGGTGCCATCGCGGATTTGATTCAAAGCGGCCTGAACGTCAATCGGTACGAGGAGTCCACAGCAGATGCTGACCCCGGTACGGTCCTGCGCACCGATCCCGTCGGTGGTTCAATTGTCGATCCGGGCGACACGGTGGACGTCTGGATAGCGGTGGAGGCCACCGACAGTCCATCCCCCACGGACGGGAACTGAAGAATGCCAGGACCGTCAGTCGGGTTGGGAGCCAGTGCTCTTAGGGCGCTCAACGGCCACCCACTTGCTGTCTGCTCAGCTGATCAGTCGTCGACGATGCGGCCCCGTGCCAATGCCCTGGTTGTTCCGGGCCGGTCGGTCATCCGCTCGGCCACCGTCCGCAGCGACAGTTCTGGCGGCAACATCTCGAAGAACTTCAGCTGCCGGACCGCCTTCTCGTCGGTCTCGGGAACAGCCCCGGCAAGTTCCGGACCGAACTTCGCCTGGGCCGTTCGTAGCGCCGAGAACACCGAGCCGCCGGCTGCGTCGCTGCGCATGGCGATCTGGAAGTTGTCGAACGCGGTGGTGGTCTCGAACAGGTCCGGAGCCACATCGGAGAGCGCCGCGACCAGCACGGCGTTGGCCCTCGCGCCCGCCCAGGTCCACCAGCGCACCCGGCTGTCGTCCTGGCCGGTGACCACCGAGCCTGAACGGTCCACCCGATGGGCGTACTCCTCGCGGAGATCAGCGATCCTGTCCTGCGCCCGCCGGGTCAGCCGCACTCCGGCCGGATCGGTCCCCAGCAGCACCCGGCGCACAGCATCCGAGAGTGCGTAGGAGATGGGCTGCGGCATGCTCATCCAGCGGACGGCGCCGCCACTGTCGGATGGCTCCACAAAGGCCTTGCGCCGCTTCCAGTCGATGTACGTCACCCGCCAGGGCCGACCACCCAGAGTGATCAGCCGGGGCCCTTCGACCTTGCGCTGCAGCAGCATCGGATCGACGGCGCCGACCTCCTGCCGGCCGTGCAACACGGTGACCTGCGGATCGGCGGTGAACACCGCCATGAGGTCGCGGTAATGGATCTTGCCGTAGCGACGTTCGGCCTCGGGCCCGACGGACAGCATCCCGCCGTCCTCGTCGAGGTGTCCCTGCTGAAGGAGCCAGTCCTGGATCTCGGCCCACTCGTCCGGTGAGGCTAGATCGAGAGCGCCGAACCACTCGGGCCAGACGTTCCGCCCGACGTGGCGCTCCTGAAGAACGAGACCGAGCAGCTGCTGGGCGGCGACGTGCCGCGGCGAGGGCGGAGGAACGATCGGCTCGACGTAGCCCTCGGACCAGAGCAGCAACAGTCCGCAGGCGCGCAGGAACTCGGCGTCGTTGGTGCCCAGGAACAGCATGTTGCGTGACGTCTCGGCGCGTCGCCCCGTGCGGCCGAGTCGCTGCAGCACCGAAGCAACCGTGCCAGGGGCGCCGACCTGGATAACCCGGTCGAGGTCGCCCACGTCGATGCCCAACTCGAGCGTCGAAGTGGCGACGATGACGCAGTCCCGCCCTTCGGCGAAGGTTGCCTCGGCCCGGCGGCGGGCGTCGGCCGACAGCGACGAGTGGGAGACATGGGTTTCGACCTCCCGGTGGTGCAGGCCCAGCGCCAGGTCCTCCACGACCCGCCGGGAGTCGGCGAACACGAGTCGCTTCTCCCCACGGTGTAGGAGGGAGATGACCGTCGCGGCGTTGTCGGTGCTTCCAACGAAGTCGAGTTCCATGTCCGGGACCACGGTCGAGGCGACCTCCGGTGCCACGACCGTGGCCGCCCGGTCGGCGGCCCCGCCCTGGAGCCAGTGGAGCAGGTCCGGGGCATTGCCCACGGTTGCGGACAGGCCAACCCGCTGCAGAGGATGCCCCGCCAGGTGGCCGATGCGCTCCAGCACCCCCAGCAGGTGCCAGCCCCGGTCATCCCCCGCGAAGGCGTGGACCTCGTCGACGACGACGGCCCGCACATCGGCGAACAGCCGCCGCGGATCGCTGCTCGCAGATACCAGCATGGACTCCAGCGACTCCGGCGTGGTCAGCAGGATGTCCGGACGGTGCAGTGCCTGACGGCGCCTGGCGGACGCGCCGACGTCGCCGTGGCGAACGGCAGCCGTGCGGCCGAGCCAGGCCGTGTAGGTGGCGATCCGCGGCTCCAGGTTGTTGAGCAGCGCCCGCAGGGGGCAGACGTAGAGCACCGAGGTGCCCTGCCACTGCTCCTCGGACATCCGGGAAAGCAGCGGGAAGACGGCGGCCTCGGTCTTCCCGCCAGCGGTCGGGGCGAGTAGCAGGGCGTCGTCGCCGCGCAGCAGCGGCTCGACGGCCTGGTCCTGGAGCGGTCGTAGTGCCGGCCAACCCAGGGTGTTGACAATGTGGTGCTGGACCGCCGGGCTGAGCAGGTCGAATCCGCTGGGGCCCATCAGAGGTCGAGGCTGATGTCGTCAGCGGTCCGTGCACTGGCGTTCCGCTCCACGTCCGTCATGTCGTCGCGGGAGAGCGTCAGGGAGTAGTGCTGCCGGGGATCGAAGTCCGGGAACTGATCGACCCGGTCCAGTACGTCCCCCACGAGCTTCTTGAGGAACAGTCTCGGGGCGATGCCGACCCGTCCGCCGAGGCCGCCGGCGACTGCGGCGGAGAGCTCCGCCAGATAGGCGTCGTCGACGACGGAGCAGATCCGCTCGGCACCGGACGATCCCGCAGCGTAGAGGTCACGCACCCGGCCGCCGACCTCCACCAGCGAGTCCTGGCTGAAGCCGGGCAGGCGGATCTGCACCGCGCGCGGGTTGTCGAAGCGTGCGTCGGTCGTGAAGTCCGTGGCCAGCCGCTGCGCGAGCGGGGGGAGACGGGGCACCCCCGACGGACCCTCGAAGAACGCGGGCGTGCCGGTGAGGACGAGGTACAGACCGGGGAAGCGTCCGGCGTCGATCTCGTCCATGAGCTGACGCAGGGCGTTGAGCGCCTTATCGCGGACGTCGGCTCGCATGCGCTGCAGGGTCTCGACCTCGTCGAGCACCACGAGCAGTCCCGGGTGACCGGCATCCCGCAGGACGAGGAGCAAGCCCTGGAGAAAGGCCATGGCCCCGAAATGGTCGAGGTCTCCCTTCACGCCCGCGGCGCGCTTGGCGGCCGCGGCAACGTGCGGTTGCCCGCCGAGCCAGGCGGCCAGCCCGTCGGCCACGGCCGCCTCTCCGGAGGCGACGGCCGACCGGTATCCGCGCAGGGCCTGGGCGAAGGCCGGGGTCTTGGCGCTCACGGAGGCCAGTCGCTCGTCGAGCAGCTTGATCACGGCCGTTTCCAGTGCGGCGGCATCGGACGGATCCAACGCTGCATCCGCGGCCAGAGCGTCGTCCTCCAGGGTGAACAGCCAGGAGTCCAGCACGGAGCGGAAGGCCGACGGCGGGACGGAAGCGGTGCGCAAGGACTCGGTGATCCGCCGGTAGACGGTCTCGAGCTTGTGCAGCGGCGTCTCGGTCTCCGAGATCTGCACCTCGGCGGCGGCAAAGCCACGTCGCAGGGCCGACTCGGAGAGATGCCGGGCGAAGAAGGTCTTGCCCGTCCCGTACTCGCCGCGCACGGCCTTCACCACGGGCCCTCCGCCGGCGACGACGTCGAGCTCCTCGCCCAGCGCGCTCTGGAACCGATCCAGGCCCACGGCGAGCTGATCGAGCCCGTTGGCGGGCACGGTGCCACGGCGCAGGGCGTCGACGATCTCCTGGCGCCGACGGGGCGAGACGGTGCTCATACGGCGACTCCGAACTGCTGGGCGAGAAGTGGGGCGTCCAGCACGAGCATGCCACCGTCCATGCGCACCACGCGGTAGCCCTCGACGTTGAGCAGCTTCTGCACCTGTCCCACCGCGAACTGGACTCGCTGCTGGGGAATCCGCAGGAGGGAGGCCACCGCCGGGGCCGCGATCCGGTGGCCGTCGGCGCCCAGCAGGGCATCCAGCAGCCCCGCGACCACGGTGTCGGACAGGCTCACCCGTCCCGAGATCTTCCGCTGGTCGGCGTAACGCTCGGTCCCCACCACCGCCTCGCCCACACGTTGCGGAGAAGACGGCTCGAACAGGTCGAACTCCCCTTGCCCCGACGTCTCGGGCGCCGGCTCGGGAGCTGCCGGCGGAGTCCCCGCCGGGGCAAGGTTCCACCAGACCGGTTGCTGGGACGGAGCACTCGCCCAGTCGGCGACGCGGATCTCATCACCGACGACGGTGGCGGTCGGGGTCAGCACGACGACCGGAACGACGACCTCGGCCGGGGAACCGCCGCCGTGGTATCCGGCCTTGAGCGTCGAGTACCGCAGGTGCTCGTCGACGACCAGCACCGCGGTGCCGTCGTGCGAGAGAACGCGCGGCCCGCTGACGAGGATCTCGCCCTCCCGGGCCGGCTCCTCGGCCGCCCGGGAGCGGGCGCTCGAGACCGCGGTGGCCGGGAGCTTGGTCCCCGCTCGCCGTTCGACGACGTGCCCGTGGTCGGCGGTGAGGATCACCGTCCGCCCGGCGGCATGAGCCGCGGCGAGCAGCGGGCGGAGGTGCTTGACGAGCTCCTCGTTCCACACCGTCCCGGCCGGATCGCTGCGGTCGAGGGCGTCGTCGATGGTGTTGAGCACGCATCCGACCAGGCGGTGCCGAGACACGTCGGCCATGGCGTCCGCGACGTCGGGGGCGAGCTGGAAGCCGGCGCGGCGGGTGTCCAAAGGAGCCTTGTGGAACAGCTTCCCGGAGTGGTGGCCCGCCGCGCGGGCAGTCTCGCTGAAACCAGCTCGTTCCTCGGACTGGCCGCCGGTGACCGGGCGGCCGCTGAAGAAGGACGTCCTGCTGTGCTCGGTCAGGCTGGGCAGCACGGCAAGCGCGGAGGCGCGGCGAGTGGTGCCGGCCGGGACGAGCTCCGTCCACTGCGCTCCGCCCTGCAGGACGCTGTCCAGCACCTGGGTCGCCGCACCCGTGCTCATGCCGTCGAGCAGCAGCACGAGCGTGGGTTCTTCGCGCGCGATCGGGGCAATGACCTCATGCGCCAGCTCCTCGATCCGCCAGACCGTGCCGTCGCCCTGTGCAGCTCCGCGCAGGGGCCGGCCCGTGGCGGTGCCCTCGTCCGCCAGGGCGCGGGCGAACTCCCGGTCGTGGCCGCGACGCAGCTCCAGCGCCCGGCCGACGACTGCTTCGAGCCCCACCGCCAGGTCCGGAGCGTCCACGCCGCGGGCGGCGGTGTTGACGGCGGCATCCACCCAGGCGTCGTCGGCGCTCTGGCGGCGCGTCAGCGACACCAGATCTGCGGACTCACCCGCCTCGGTCAGATGGGCGATCCAGCGTGTGATCCGCACTCCCGCCTCGGCAGGAGCCCGCCGTGGATCCGGACGGCCTCCGGTGCCGCGCGCCAGGGGGTGCTGGTCGATGACCTGCCAAGCGGACTCCACGCCCTGGGCCCCGTTCGCGAGCGCCCGGCCGAGCACGTCGTAGGCGGCGTCGAGCGACGAGGGCAGGAGCCCGGAGCGCCGGGCGACCGCCGGTGCGGAGACCTCGATGAGCACGCGGTCGGTGCGCCCGAGAATGCCCTCACCGGCCTCCCGGGTGGTGGTGCGTTCCAGGAGTTCCTGGACCGTGACCTCGCACAGGGTGCCGAGCCCCTCGGCCTCCTCGGAGCGGAGATCCAGTCCGCTCCAGAGCCGCTCGGTGAGTCGAACGGCGGCCGTCTGCGCCTCCTCCCGCAGGTCGCGCGACGCGTAGCGGAGCACATGGAGCGCGAGACCGGCGGGGAGGATCTCGCCGAGCCGTCCGCGTTCGAGCAGGTGCAGGACCGGACGACGGGCCGGACCGGCCTGGTCCGCCAGCCAGCCGAGAACCGCATCGGTCAGAGCATCACCCGTCCGCGCACGCAGCGTGGAGACGGCCGACACCGCCTCGGGCCGCGTGGTCCACTGGAGGATTCCCGGCGCGTCGGCGCCCAGCGGCAGACCGAGGTACTTCACGGCCACCGAGGCGAACACGTGCTCCCTCGTGAGCACGCCGCCCGGCGCCGTGGGCCAGCCGTCGTCGGGCGTGATGGCGACGAGCTGGGACGGCAGGTCGGACTGCCTGCCCTCGGCGAGCAGCGCCCGCTGGAGGGTGCGGGCCCCGAACACCTGCATCGCCGCTTCCCACGGATCCGGGGTCAGGAGCCGGTGGTCGACCAAGCGGGCGAGAGTGCCGGGACCGAGGTCGTCCTCGGGTCGGTCGGTGAGGACAACCAGCCACCCGGTTCCGTCCCAGCGGTGCAAGGCGTCCCAGATCGCCAGGGTGGATGGGCAGGCTTCCACCTGGATCCGGTGCCCGGCCGGTGAGGGCCGGGCCACCGTGACATCCGGGTCGGGGACCGCGCGGATACCGAGGACGCCGCCGTTATGGTGACGGCCGGTGCCCTCGACCCGGGCGACGACGGCGGCCACGGCCGCGCCCGTCACGGCCGGAGCCGCGAGCACGTCAGCCACCATCGACGAACCTCCAGCGCAACTCGATCCTGCGACCCTCCGCGTTGCGCTGGTCGAGCTCCTCCTGCAACTGCTGCAGGGAGTTGCTGCCCCAGGTCACCGTGCGGGCGTGCCACGCGATGTCAGGAGGATTGGGGTGGGGCGAGTCCGTGTCCGGTCCTTCGGGACGAACGCCCCACGGGCGCATGGCCCAGTCCCAAGCGGCCTTCTTCGCGACCGCGAGCGCTCCGACCAGCGACTGCTCGTACTCGTGGGCCGTCAACGCCGTGCCGAGAGCGTCGAGGACCTTCGCGGCGGCCTCGCCACGCTCGGTGTAGTCGTTGCGGGCCTGCAGAAGGGCCTCGAGCGGCTCCCACTCGACGGCGCGGAGAGCCTGGGTCACTCCTGCGGCCTTGTCGAGGGAGACCGAGGCCATCGCGTCGGTTCCGGGCAGGTCGGCGGCGGCGAGGTGCCGGACCAGGGGCACCCCGGACAGCTCCCGAAGGGTCCGCACCAGCGTGGCGGCGGCCCGGGCCATGTCGAGCCGGGCTCCCTGGCGCAGGCCGAGCTTCCCGTAGGCCTGCTCCAGCGCGGTGACGAGGTCCTGCGCCGGGGCGGCGAGCGCGGCGGCCTTGTCCGTGACGTGCTGGCTCAGACGGTTGACGGCCGAGGCGGTGAGGTACGGCTGGTCTCCCACGCCGAAGAGCTTCGAGGCCCGGTTCCGGGCGAGGTCCCACTCCTCCGGCTCGGGCATCTCCTGCGGGCGCAACTCCCAGGTCCCCTGGATCTTCCCGGGGACCACTTGCTCCCTCATCGGCACGTTGTAGGCGAACCAGGCACGTTGCCGCAGCGCCGCCCACGCGATGATCACCGTGTCGGCAACCTCGTCGCGCAGTCCGCGTGCCGGCTCGGCGCGCTCGAGGATGCCGCGCAACTGCTGGACGGTCACGGGCTCGTTCCCCTGCAGGCCCTGCTCCACCATGCCGCGGGCGATGAGGCGCGGCCAGTCGCCGAAGCGGTCCTCGCCGAAGAGGAAGTGGGTCTCCGTCGCCTGGCCCACGTTCAGCGCATTAGCGACCCGGCGGACCGCGACGTGATCGCCCTCCAGCGGCACTCGGTGGTCAGGGTGCGCCACGGCCCGCTCGACGTGGCGCAGGACGTGCTGCAGCTGCGGCACCCGGACCTCCTGATCCGCCGGCTCGAACTCCGGGTGCCCCGGATAGCTGGCGTCGAAGGCGTCGGAGACCAGCCGCTCGAAGGCGACCTTCATCGGCCGGTCGGTGGCCAGTTCTGGGGTGAACCCGCGATCGAGGGACCAGAGCACCTGGTTCGCCGCCCCTTCCTGGAGGGTCCCACCCTGGGCGGTGATCACCCCGTAGGCCTGGGCGACGGCCTTGTGCAGAGTGTCGTGCAGGGTCCGGCGCTGGCCGTGGAGGATCTCCTTGGCCACGCTGCGGTCGGTCTCGCTGAGGTGCTGGGAGTACTGGTTCCACCGATCCCCGCTGCCGGTGAGCAGCCAGTCGAGGACCACGAGGCGGCGCAGCTCCTTGAGCTTCTCCTGGGAGAGGAACCGCGGCAGCCACAGCACGGTCTGGCTGGCGACATTGCGGGCCAGGAGGCTGTCGATCCGTTCGACGTCCTCCCGGTAGGAGTGGCCTTCCTCGTCAAACGGGTGGTCGATGACGAAGCGCCAGGTGCCGGCGGTAGCGCGCAGCCGGTCCTCGGGCAGGTCGCCGGCGTCGCGGACGTTGCCGAAGACGATCTCGATCTCGCGGCGGGACCCCCGCCACACAACCGTGTGCCGGTGGGCGCCGGTCATGTCCGTGTCCTCGCCGAGGTCCAGTTCGAGGTTGTCCTGGAGGAGCCGACGGAGCATGTTGCGCTGGCGGCCGGCGTTGTCCTCGACCCGGGCCTTCTCCACGATCGACTCGTAGTCGACGTCGGAGAGCTGGACGCGGACCACGGGGTCCTGGTGGTCGTCGTCCACGTGGATCTCGGGCACGCGGCTGGCCCAGGTGCGCACCTTGGCACCGACGACCCGGGCCTCGCCACCGGGCAGGGGCGAGACGATCGAGCCGTGGTTGAGCGAGGCCAGGCGGGTGGTGGTGAGCCGGCTGAGCGCGGGCACCTTCGTGGCGACGGCGGACAGCAGCAGCGTCTTGGCCAGCCGCTCGTCCGCCAGGTAGGCCGGGGGCAGGCTGCTGCGGTCCTCGAGGTCCTGCGGGGAGAGGTTGTTGGCCTCCAGCAGGACCGGCCGCAGTTTCTCCTCGTAGAGCTGGGCGGCGGACCGGAAGAGGGCCGCGGCCTGGGGGTCCAGCACGGCGTTGCTCTTGCCGGTGACGATGTGGTCGAACGCGTCGCCGACGGGGATCACCTCGTCGATGGTCATGGTGTCCTGACGCTCTACGAGCATCTGCTGCATGACCTTCAGCGCCGTGCGGTCGCGCTGCATGACCCCCGACAGGGACCGCAGCGTGGAGACCAGGGCCGGGGAGAACGGGTAGGTCATCCGGAAAGACTTCTCGTCGGCCCCGCGGTGCTGCTCGTCGGTGTTCACGCCGTCGAGCAGCACCGTCCAGACGTCGGGCGTGCGGTCGAGGCGGTCGAAAGCGGCCTCCACGGCGGCGCGGGCGGCGTCGTCCTTGGGCTGGAGCAGTCGCTTGCTGGCGACGTAGGGCAGGTTGTCGTCGCCCAGAGTGATGGTCGCGAACCGGCCTTCCTGGTGCCGGAAGGCCTGGTCCAGGGCCGTCTGCTGGCTGCCGCTGGCCCCGGAGTCGGCGAACCACTGGCTGAGATCCATCTGGCGGGCGATGAAGGAGATCAGCGGGACTGGGAGCCGGCCGTAGGCGCCCTCCACGAGCTTGGTGATCTTCTGCGACTCCCGCCGGAAGAAGTCGGGGCTGTGCATGGCGAAAGCCAGCCACAGGACGAGCTCGTCCAGGAACAGCACGACCGCGTCGTAGCCGAGGCCCTTGGCGTGCTCGGACATCGCCCGCAGCCCCTCGTCCAGGTCCACGTAGGTGCCCTGCCGCGTGTAGGACCGGAAGTAGGCGTCGGTGAGTGCGGTCACCAGCTCCTGGCGTTCCGTACTGTGCGGTCCGGCCGCCCGTGCGGCGTCGTACCGGGCGCGGTCCCAGCCGTCCCCGCCGAGCACCATGCCCCACTCGTCGTCCGCCGGAGCGTCGCCGCCGAGCCCGGCGAAGAACGCCGCGTCCCCCATGGACGCGCGCAGCCCTTCCGCGTCGCGCAGGAGGTCGTCGGTCCGGTAGAACGCCGGCAGCGGAGCTTTCGGGTGCAGCGTGCGGACCTGCTCGACGTACCCGTCGAACAGTGCCTCCTCCATGGACGAGGCGTCGAGGAAGTGGAAGGCCAGCGGGAGGATGTTCTTCTCCCGCAGGGCGTCGTCGTGGCGGACGACGACGCCCTGCAGCTCCTCGATGGCCCGCGCCTCCGGGCGGTGCCGCAGCAGGGCGTGGAGCACGGCCATGAAGTGGGACTTACCGGAGCCGAAGGACCCGGCCAGGAAGGCGCCGCGGTTCTTCCGCTCCCGGATCCCGCTGGACACCAGATCCAGCGCCTGGTCGAAGGCGTCCGCCAGCGCGGGTGTGACCACGTAGTCGTGGATCGCCTGGGCGGCGCCGTCGTCGTCGACCGTGCTGGTGAGGCGCAGGACGTAGTCCTCCGCCCCGGCGCGGCGGGGGATGTCGAAGACGTCCTTGAGGAGGGGGGAGGTCACGCGCTGATCCTTCCATCCGGATCCGTCGGGAACAGAGTGCACAGTACGGCGGTCATGAGGCCTTCTTCCGGCCACGGGTCGCCTTCGGCGGACGCCAGGCGACGAGGTCGTCCAGTGCGACGGCGAGCCGCGCCCGCCGCTGCTCGACCTCCTGCGCCGCGAAGTCGCCGAGGCTCACTCCGTAGGCGGGGTCGAGCTCCGCGTGCCACTGCTGCACCCACGGCAGGAGCTCGTGCAGACCGGCCAGCACGGGGACGAGCCGGTCGTCCTCGGCGCCGTCGGCAATCATCCGGTCCATGTGCGAGGCCAGGGCGAGGAACTGCTCGGCGTGGTTCCAGCCAGCCCAGCCCAGCAGCATCGACCGGTCAGTGGACAGCTCCGCCCCGGGGTAGACGATGAAGCGCTCCTTGGGCACGTCCAGCTTGCCACGGTGCGACCAGTAGGACTGCTTGCGGAAGTCCGCGGTCGTGTACTTGGGGGGCACGGGAATCTGCCCCACGTCCTCGCCCGCGTCCTCACGCCGCTGGAGGTCCCACGTGGTCTTCCATGCCTCCCACTTGCGCAGGGCCGGTTCTTTCAATCGCCACGCCGCGAGGTAGGGCACCGCCTCGTCGGTCAGCAGCTTGGTCAGCGTGGCCACGAGGTCCACGTCCCGCTGTCCCGCCCACAGCTCAAGGACGGACACGAAGTCCTGGTCACGGCCCAGCGCATCGGCCAGCTGACCGACGCTGCGCACCGATGGACGCCCCTGCCGGTCGAACCAGTGGTTCCGCGACTCGATACGATCGAGGAGCCAGCCGCGCAGAGCTAGTTTTTCCCGCTTTTCCCAAGCTTCCACTGACCATGGCCGTTTGAAGTCAGGACGCTCCAGCCAGCGAATCATTGGATTCGAATTGATCATTTCGAGCCGACGAGTGACTACATTCTCATATTCGTTCGAGTCGCCACGGTCGAGCTGATCAACTTCGGCGAAATCTGTGAACCATCGAGTAACGTACCCATGATCCCTAACTCGATGACGCAGCACTTCTTCGAAGGGCCTACCGCCCACACGGACGCATTGGGGGCGACCATAATAGTTCAGATCCTCGCCAACCAGGCCAAAGGCCCTGTAATAGAACCAGTCCAACTCTTCCTGAAGGAAGACCATCCGCGCACGAATTTCCCTTTCGTGCTCTCGCGCCCCGTCCAGGAGAGCACGGGAAGGAACGCCTGTACGAGCCACAGCTTCCGGAGAATGTTTTGCCAACTCGGCCGCGCAAGCGTCGAGCCCCCTTGGTATTTCAATGTCGAGCCGGTCAGGAAGAGGAAAGCCCTTAAGTACGGTCCCCGTAAACTCATAAAAATCTCGCCACTTTTCATCTTTCGAACTGCCACCTCCCGGCCCGCCCTTGTTGTGGCTGTTCTG
Organism: Kocuria oxytropis; assembly: GCF_040981195.1. Classification (NCBI taxonomy): domain Bacteria; kingdom Bacillati; phylum Actinomycetota; class Actinomycetes; order Micrococcales; family Micrococcaceae; genus Kocuria; species Kocuria oxytropis. The sequence goes on from NZ_JAVFXA010000011.1 coordinate 145,032, forward strand.
CTTGAGCCAGAAGCAGGCCACCGACGAGTTGAGGACGCCGAGCAGCGCCAGGTGTTCCTCCTCCGTCGCCCCCTGGGGCAGCTTGATCACCGGCGCAGACTGCTTGAACACCTTTCCGCCGCGATCGAGCACGAAGTGGTTGTGCGTCGCTACAAATGCGAACGTGAGAGATAGCGGTACGTCATAACGCCTCTTGATCCATCGATACCACCCCCACCATGGCTTTCCCGCCGAAGCCTGCGTCACTCCACCGAAGTCAGTAACGCCTCCGAGGACGGCGCGCATAGGCCATTGCCGCTTATACCATTTAGCGTTCGGATCCAGATCTACAAGTTCATGGCGGTGATCGTATGGGACGAATGACCACAAGCCCTCTCGCTCACCCCAGTCCCGAACAATGTCCCCCGTTACTACTGGACGAACAAATCCTGGCTCCTCGACGGAACGCTTCAGTTCGATTTCCGCACCAAAAAAAGCTTCATCCGCACCAGGAAAGCTGGCAAATCCAATGTCTCCTGCAATTCGAGACTGCAAGCGGTCAACGGCCGACACCTCGATCTTGCTCATTACCGCTGGCACGGCGCCGCCCTGCAGGTTCCACGGATGAATTGCCAGCCCGTCACGCTGGAGATCCACGACCGAAATCCACTCGTCCTCATGCCCTGGCTCATCGACATGAGCGGAGAGGGAGGACCACACCAGCCCGCGGGAAGCATTGGCGGGACGGCCGGGCTCGCCTCGAATGCCGAGCACCGCACGGACGGTTCCAGATCGGGGCCGGTCATTGCGCCCCACCAGGATGACGGTCGGTGTGCCATGTCCGGGGATGTAGGCGCCCGACGTGTCGATGACCGATCGGAGGTCGAGCTGGGAGAGGAAATCCTCGATGACCTTCGTCCCGAACTCCCGCTTCATGAAGGAGTTCGACGTGATCTGGCCGGTCCAGCCCGCAGGCTGGACCGAGGAACCGCGTTTGGCGAGCTCGAAGAACCGTTCCATGAAGGGCACCGTCATGGCGTACTTGCCCTTGCAGGTGCGGTACAGCTCCCGGTAGCGCTCGTTGAGCGTCTTGTCCTTGACCGTGATGTACGGCGGATTTCCTACGACCGCGTCGTACTGTCCTGGCGCCAGGATCTTCTTGAGCGCCTGCTGGTCCTCCGTGGCGTAGGCGAAGAGGTCAGCTCCCGTGCCGTCGGAGAAGCCTTCGAGCATGTCCGGGGCCTTGCCGTGGATGAGGGAGTCACCGGTCTCCACGTGGATGTCGAACGAATCTGCGGTGTCCAATGACCGTTCGCCGCAGGCTTGCAGCGCCGCAATGGTGAGGCGGAAGCGTGCGACGGCCACGGCGAAGGCGTTGATGTCCACGCCGTAGACCGACTCCAGGGCCTTCTGCACGCGCTCCCGCGCGCCCATGCTCGGCGCCTTCTGCGCCCATAGGTCGTTGAATCGGGCGAAGGCGCCCAGCAGGAAGTGACCCGATCCGCACGTGGGGTCGATGAGCTTGAACCCCTCGAGCGGGCGCTCCTCGAGTGCCGGCGTGAGCGTCTGGTCGAGGACGAATTCCTCGACGAACTCCGGCGTCTGAAGGAGGGCGAACGTCTCCCGGGCGTGCTCGGAGAGGTCCTGGTACAGGTCGCCCAGGAACCGGGTGGACAGCTCCGGATCGGCCAGGTCGTGGACGACTGCGCCGTCGTCGTCGGGCCGCCGCCAGAACGCGATGATGCGGGTCGCCATCTGCCCCGAGGGACTGATCAGACGCAGGCCGGCGTGGTCGTCGACGAGCCCGGCGGTCGAGGGGTGGCTGCGCAGGTGCTCGAAGGACTCCTCGAGCCACTCTCGGTCGGTCAGCTCGGGGTGCTCGCGGAAGAACGCCTGCTGGGCCTCGACGGCGTGGTGCCGCCGCTCCCCCGGTCCGGTGAACCAGGTCGGGGCCACCAGTTCATTGTCCTCGGCGAAGCGGACGAAGACCGTGGTGAGGACCCAGGAGACCGCTGCCTGCACGATGCGGTCGTCCCGCCACGTGGTCCACGCCATGGCGGTGCGCCGGGCGCGCATCGCCTGGCGGTGCTCCTCGTGCCAGTCCCGGCTTCGTTCGGGGTCCGCCTCCAGCCGGGCACGGAGGTCGTCCTCGACCTCCAGGACCAGCTTTTGCAGGTCGGCGGTCAGCTGGGGGGTGGCGGTCATGCGTGGGCTCCTCGGGGATCACCGGGTTCGAGCAGTTGGGCCGCCCGGGGGTCGATCCACACGGAATCGACGGGGATGAACTGCTGGGGGGAGGTCTGCACGGACTCACCGTCGACCATGGCACCGACATGGGACGCGAACTGCGGCACGAGCACCCACACTGCGCGTTCCCTGCGCTCGGTCAGGTCACTGAGCCGGCGCAGGACCGCGCCGTGGCCGTAGCGGACCAGCGGCGAGGTCTCGGTGAGGACGACCGGCCCCGGGCGGTCGGCGTCGTTCATGGCCTCGTGCAACCGGTCGATGACCGCGGGAATGGCCCGGTCCACCACGACCTGCAGGCCCTTGCGTGGCCGGGCGGTCTGCGGCTGGGCGTCGGCCGCCACGAGCGAGGTCCAGGGTGGGACTTCGCCCTCGTCTGCCATCCGGTGCAGTTCGTCCAGGAGCAGGCTGGTGACGTCCAGGACCTGGCCCCCGAACTGGTCCTGCAGGATCCGCTGGAGCTTGTCCATGCGGTCCGGGCGGGTGCCGAGCACGAGGTAGGAGCGGCGGTCGATGCTGTCCTTGAGCCGCTGCGTCAGCGCACCGGCGCTGAGGTCCTCCGCGGTGTCCGCCACATAGGTGGGCACCTGGGTGTAGAGGCCTGTCGTGTCACCGCGCACCGTCGGGCTGACATAGGCCTTGCGCGTCTCGTCGAAGATCAGCTCCACGCCGGCGTCCCGGAGCACGGAGTCCAGGCCCGGGCGGTTCGGCAGGGATCCGAACGACGGGAAGCGGGTCCGCACCCGGTCGTGGATCTCCTTCGGCGTGTGCAGTTCCCGGACCCCCATCCCGCCGAGCACGAGTGCGACGGCGCGGTGGGCGGGCAGGTCGCGGGCGTACAGCTCGCCGATGCTGGTGGCCGCCGCTGCTGCCGACAGCTGCGCGGCCAGGCGCACGGGGCGGAGTCCGTCCCACAGCGCCGGAGGGTCGTCGTCCTGCCAGTGCTTCTGGAGCCCTTCCAGGACGCGCTCCGCCGGGACGAGATCGTCCTCGGCGGCCAGGCGGCGGACGAGGGCGTCGGCTTCGGCGCCGAGGGAGTCCGCCCGGTCCAGCAGCCGGGTGTCGCGGGCAATCGCCAGGACGCGCTTCTCACGGCGCCTGATCTCCAGGGGCTGGGCGTCCTGCTCGCCGCGCAGCTGGGCGCGGCGCCGGTCGACGACGATCCGCAGCAGGCCGTGGGCGAGCCGGCGTGCTTCCGCAGGCTTCTCGGACCCCACCGAGGAGGCGGCCCGGATGGCGTCGGCCAGCTCCTCCGGCGTGGCGACCTGGCCGAGTTCGTCGAGGCGGGCGTCGACCACGCGCTCCAGCGCCCGCAGCAGCCGCAGGCTGTCGTCGTGCTTCGCCCAGGTGTCCTGGAGACGGTCGAGGAGCAGGCTGGTCCCAGCCGAGGTGATGGGCTTGGCCATGGACCCGCCGAGCTCAGCCTGCGTCGCGAAGGCGTCGAGAGAGCCCGTCCGGCCGAGGACCAGGTCGACGGCCTCGACACCGCTCGTGGTGCGGGTGCTGGTGAGCACCCCCCGGAGCAGGTCCGCAGTGTGCGTAAGGGTCGGGAGTCCGGACCGGTCCGTGTCCAGGACGACCTGCTCGCCGAAGCGGCGCCGCCAGGCGTTCGCACGGCCCTTGACCTCCCGGCGGGTCGGCTCCGCCACGCCCGACAGGTGGTTCAGCCGGACGGCGTCGACCGCCAGCAAGTCCCCGACGGTCGTCACGCGGAAGGGTTCGAGGGCCGAAAGGCCCCGGGCGGACAGGCCCGCCTCCGTGAGCGGCGTGTCCAGCTCCGCCTGCTCGGCGAGCTCGTCGGCGTCCTCGGGGGCCGTGGTGGGCTGGCCGGTGAACACCCGTTGCCACGCCGCACGCATGTCCTGGACGGTGTCGAACCGGTCCTCGATGCTGCGAGCCAGTGCGCGGCGGAAGAACTCCCCGAGCGGCTCCTCCACCGACGGGTCGAGCTCCCCGGGCCGGATGGTGACGTCGTCGTCGACCACGGTGGGTGCCGCGTACGGATCGTCGCCGTAGTACGGCGTCCGCCCGGTCGCCATCTCGAAGAGGACGACGGCGACGGCGTAGCGCTCCGCCGCGGAGTCGAACTGCGGACGGTCCTTCCCCAGGAACGGGTCCAGGTACGGCGCGGTGCCGATCTCCAGATTGCCGGGGTCGGCCCGGGAGGCGGAGAAGTCGAAGAGCACGAGGTGCTTGGACTTGTTGCTGTCGGCGCGCACCCCGAGGTTGGACGGCTTGATGTCGCGGTGGACGATCCCCGCCTTGTCCAGGAGTTCGACGGCCTGGAGCAGGTCGTTGCCGAAGCGTTCGGTGAGGTCCAGGGAGAGACGGCCCCGGCGCTCGCGGAGCAGCTCCGTGAGGGTCTGCGGGCCAGCGGACTCCAGAAGGAGGGCCTGGCGGCCGTCGACGTCGATCGGTCCTTCCACACGGGCGACCAGGCGCGGGGAGCGCGGCAGATCGGCCATGACTTGGGCCTCATCCTCCAGGCGGGCGGCCGCCTTGTCGTCGAGCGCCAGCTTGAGCACGCGGACCACCGGCTCCTCGCCGGACCTCTCCTCGACCTGCATGCCGACGGCGGTCGAGCCCTTGCCCAGGCGCCGCTGCACGACGAACCGGCCGCCGGCCAGGACGGTGCCCGCGGTGGCCTCCAGCGGATCGTCCACGACGGTCTCGTCGACGTCGGGTCGTTCCAGCTGGTCCAGGAAGTCCCGGACGGCCGGCGTCCGGTCGCTGGGCCGAGGCCGGGTGGCGCTGCGCACCGCATCACGGATGTTGGATCCCAGCTGCGGGACCAGGGCCGCGGCGTCCAGACCGCCTTGCTCGCGGAGTTTCTCGGCGAGGTCGAGAGGGCTCTCGGCCGGGGACCGGCCGGTAAGGATGTAGAAGGCGAGCGCTCCGAGGGAGAACACGTCAAGTCCCATGCGATCGGTGGACGGTCCGATCCAGCGGCCTTCCGGTGCGCGGTACACATCGGCCCGTGAACCGTCGTCGTCCGTTCCTCCGAACACGGTGGCCTCGGAACGGACGAGGCTGGTCACGCCGGTCTCCGCGGCGTCGGCGGAGGCCGAGCCGGCGGTCTGCCAGTCGCTGAGCTTCACCGAGAGCCTGTTCCGCTCGCGCTTGACCCACACCGCCTGCGGCCAGAGACCGCGGTGGACCACGGCATTGCGGTGGGCGTAGTCGAGCGTCTCGGCGGCCTGCCGGATGATCTCGAGCTGGTCCTCGAGCGTTGCGCCATTGACCTGGTCGGCCATCCAGAGGTCCAGCCGCTGGTAGTCCTTGTCGTAGTCGTAGACGAGGCCCACGCCCATGTCGGTCTCGAGCAGGTCCACCGGGCGCATGAGGCCGTCGTGGGAGAGCCTGCTCATGAGGCGGAACTCGTGTTCGGCCAGCTGGCGCCGGCGGCGAACGTCCTCCTTCGACGCGCCCTCGGGCGTGAGGTGGATGCGGATCCGTGCCTGGCGGTCCTGGACGGCGGAGTGGCTCGCGGCGAGATCGAGCCAGTCGGGTCCTTGGCCGAGGACCTCGCTGGCGTGCAGGGTCCACGAGCCGTACTGCCGCTCGCGGCGCTGCACGCCGACGCGCTCGATCAGCTCGGCGAGGATCTCCTCCTGGTTCCTGCCGATCGGCGTGCCGTTGTGCGGCTCTTCCAGGATGAGACTGGAGATTCCGCGAAGCCCGGAGACGTTCTCGGTGGCGTCGAGGCCCCACAGATTCTGCTTCGATTCCTCGCTCAGGTCGACACGGACGTGCGGGTGGTGGAGGAACACTTCCGCCTTCACGTAGGGCACGATCTGGCGCATGAATGCACGGTGATCGACGCCCTTCTTGGCTGCCCAGTCAGCGAACTCGTCCTTGAGCCGGGAGGCGAAGACCCGGGCCTTCTTCTGCGCCAGCATGAGCGGAGAATCTTCGGAGCGACTCCGGTCGCCGTTGTCGCGGCGCCACCGGGTGTCCGTGCCGGTGATGGTCCCGCTGTAGTACTTCAGCTCGACGATGTGCAGGGTGTTGCGCGTGAGGATCATGGCGTCGACCTCGTGCCAGCGACCCAGGGAGTCGCGGAACTCGAAGTTGGTCCATGCACGGTAGGGCATCTCGTCCGGGAGCCGCTCCCGGAGGTAGGCCAGACCCTGGGCCTCGTGCTCGAACTCCGACGGGCTGACTTCGGTCCACCTCTCGTCAGCCAACGCCGTTCCTCCCAATTCTTCGATCAACCTTATGGTGCAACATTAACAATAACACAATGTAACCCAGTAATCTTAACAGGAATACCCACGCACACGAAGGAGGCCCAACGGATTTACGCGCACGCCGAACCCTGCCGCCCAAACCAGGTGTCGCTTGGTTACTTGAATGCTGAAATTAAATTAACTCTCACCTGGGAAGATCCAAGCAGCTTTTCGCCACTGCCCGAGCATGGACGTGAGTGCATTCATACGGAACGCGGAAAATACTTGGATATCAAAATGTGCCACACATTTATCATCCCTTGATCGCTTTCGACTAGACGCACTCGCCGACGTGTCACTGCAGTTATCAACTTGATTCCGTACAAACTCAGACGTAATGGAGAAATACCATACTACCCTGAGACCTTAAGTACCCAAGGTTAGCCTTCATGGACGTCAACACCTTCCTTGGCTCTCCGCCATTCCAAAAAGTCTTGCTTTGACACCTCCATTAGCTTTCCACACCTGACGTGAATTCCATAAAACGCATCAGGCTTGCGGATGATGCACCGAAATTCCTCACCACAGTCAGTGCAACAAACGATTGGCCTTGCCCCAGTACCCCCCGACCCATACCGATCAACAACTTGACCAACCACCTTGGAAAGCCGTCCAGTCACCACCTGCTTCCCGGATCCGAGATCTCGACGACTTTGGGTACCACACGCCGTGCATGTAAGGACGGGATTGTCTTCCCTACTCCGCGTCGTGACGTTTATATCAACGCCGCAGGTGGGGCATCTGGCACTAACATCCTTGGACAACCGCTCGTTTGGACCGTCGGATATCCGTCTCGAGGGAGAATTCACTCGTGACACTTCCCCGCCTAGCACACGGGTAAATATTTTATTGTCCGAATCTCTGTGTGCATTATATCCGGCGCCACAATTATTGCATTCCACTCGAGCAGTGTCTCCGGCGTTCATGCCCATACTGAAATCCACTTCGTGCATGCAATGGGGGCATGGGGCCGATGCTGGAACTCGGACAGGGGATCTACCTTCGAGTCGGCTGCGCACTGCCTCCAATTTGTCCTTAACCTCATGTGCGCTTTTCCCGCGCTCAAGTTGGCGACTAAGATTTTCAAGCTCGCTTACAGTCTCCGAGAGCTCGGCCGTTTCAATCTTATTGCCGACAATGTTTTGCAATGTAGTTACTTGATTATAGATCGTCGTGGCTTGCTGAGAAACCAGTTCAAATCCGGTATGCGGCGACATTACTTTGTCATGGAAAAGCTCAGCGGTTCTATGCACCGAACCAGCCGCTTGCCCAATGCTTCGACTTACGTGCGAGATTTGGCCCGCCACGTGGTTAATTGCATCCCGCTGTGATATGGCCGTACCAATAGACCAAGATATCAACGCTCCGCCAAGCGCTGAACTGAAACCCCCTGCTATCGCGAGGATCAATTGACTATTATGGAACGCAGCCAACATTCCACCAACAGCCAACATAAAAATCCCGGCTATAAGTTCTACCCATTTGGATGGCTCAAATTTCATGTCGCACCCTCCTTCCGGTTGACGGTACACGAGCACGTGGCCTACACTGTGGGTTGTGCGCGTGTCGCGGCTGAAAAACCTCGCCCGAGGCGTGTCACACTAACTAGGACATGCCGTCAATCTCCAAGATCGACGAGCCCTCGCCACTTACGTGACGAGGGCTTTTGCATTTCTACACGGTGCCTTGGAGTCGCTGGCGTTCCTTCGGATGACCCGGATGCATCTCCAGCTGCAGAGCCGATGGATTCGCGCCTGGGGTTGACAGAGTCGCGTACCCGTGCCGCACGTCATGAATGGTCGGAGCCAGCGATTCCTGCCCGCAGATTACGGTGCATCGTCGCGACTATGGGTGTAGATGAGCGACGCGTCCTTGGCTGGGTAGCGGTTTGAGACCTTGCGATGATGGCGTTTGCTACACAAGGATGCCAACGGGTGCGGTAGAGCTCCACCGACTCCAGGGTGGGGTCCTCATGCAGGTTGTAGGAGACCGCCACGTCGATCTCCCCGGCCCGCAGCCGCTTGAGCAGCAGGTCCTCGGGCTCGGCGAAGGCCCGGAAGTGGACGTCGGGGTGGGTGCGGGTGAAGGCGTCCATCATGGCCGGCAGGAAGGTCGGGGCGACGGAGCTGGAGCACCCGACCGAAAGCGTGCCGCACAGCCGCTCCGGGTGCACGGCCCCTTCGAGCTCCTCGGCCTGGTGCAGCAGGGTTGTGGCCTGCTCGAGGACCTCCTGACCGGCCTCGGTGAGCACGATCCCCTGGGCCTTGCGGCGGATGACGAGCTCGGCTTCGAGGGCCTTCTTCAGCTCCCCGAGCGCGGTGGCCATGGCCGAGCGGGAGACCATCTCCTGCGCGGCGGCGGCACTGATGCTGCCGGTCCGTGCGATCGCCCGGAAGTACTCGAGCTGCCGCAGGGTGAACCGTGCCATCAGTGCCGCCTCGCGCCGGGGGATCAGGTCAGCTCTACGGTACGGGTCTCCGGCATCCGCAGGGTGACGGCCGCGGTGACCAGGCAGGCCGCGATCAGGGCGGCGACGAACACCGCGTGCATCCCCTGGGAGGACAGCCAGGTGTTCAGGTAGGGGGCGCTGCCGCCGAAGACCGCCGAGGCGCCACCGTAGGTGAAGCCCACCACCGTGGCCCGCACCCGGGTGGGGACGAGCTCGGTGAAGATCGCCCCCAGCGGGGCGCAGGCCGCAGCCAGCAGCACCGAAGCGATGCCCATGCTCGCGAACAGGCTGACCGGTCCGGAACCGAGCATCCACTCCAGCGGGAACGCCAGGACGGCGAAGCCCAGGGTGAAGACGAAGACCAGGGGCTTCCGGCCCCACCGGTCGGCCAGCCGGCCCATGACCGGGATCATGGCCAGGAACACGCCCTGCGCCAGCAGACCGGCCACCAGGGAGTGCTGGGCGTCCATGCCGTGCACGGCCACCGCATAGGAGGGGGCGAAGATGAACCAGGTGCAGAACACCACCACGCCGCTCATCGACAGGGCCGAGATGTGCAGCACCGCCCGCTTCTCGCTCCACAGGGTGCGCCACACCGACGGACGGGCGACGACGACGTCGTCGGCCGCTGCCGCCTCGACGCTGCTCTCGAACACGTGGGACTCCGCCATCCGGAACCGGATGAGCAGCCCGTAGAGGCCCAGCAGGGCGCCGGCCACGAAGGGGATCCGCCAGCCGAAGGAGGCCATCTGCTCGTCGCTGAACAGCGTGGTCAGCAGCACCTCGAGGCCGGTGGCGGCCAGCGCCCCGGACGGGCCCGCACCGGGTGGTGCCGGCGAGACCGTGGAAACGGCGGAGCACAGCCTCGCCAGACGGTGGGGTGTCGGACCACCGCCCATCGACGGTGTCTGATTCAGGGCTCCTGGGAACCGGCCTGCACCCCTGGGAAGATCGACCCGCCCGTGTCCGGCAGGTATTCCTCTTTCATCATCTGGTCGCCGAAGACATTGGAAGTCTCGTAATACTTGTCCGGGTCGGTGAAGTGGGAGTTGTAGGCGGCATAGAGCCCTGGGACCAATGCGACCGCCTTGCCGTCGTCGGTCATGGACTCCATCGTGGTGGCCACGGAGTCGTCGATCGAGGACAGATCCACCACGACCGGGTACCCCGGGAATTGCTCCTTCAGCGCGGTCGCAAGCGCGGAGTCCGGGTCCTCGGCTGCCGGAGGGATCGGACTGGTCGGCTCCTGTTCGGACTTCTCCACCCCGGAGAAGAACGACCCGCCGGAATTGGGAAGGTATTCCGCGTGCATCATCGCGTCACCGAAGACGACCCCAGCTTCGTAGTAACTGTCCATGTTGGGGATGTTCTAGTGGCCCGTCTTTGAAGTGGTTGGTCGGTTGGCTTTCTTCAGGATCTCGGTGCTGGTCTTGGTCCATACGAAGGGGTGGCAGCGGTCGTTCCAGCCGGTGACGAAGGCCCGGATCCGCTTGTTCAGCTCGGCTACGGAGGCGACATCGGCTCGGTGCAGGGCCTGGCGCTCGATGATGCCGAACCACACCTCCACGAGGTTCAGCCAGGAGGCCGAGGTGGGGGTGAAGTGCACCTGGAACCGGGGGTTCTCGGCCAGCCACGCCTTCACCTCGGGGGTCTTGTGCACGGCGTAGTTGTCCATCACCAGGTGCAGTTCCTGGTCCGGGTAGGCCCGAGCCACCTGTTTGAGGAAGGCCAGGAACTCCTGGCGCCGGTGCCGCGGCTTGCACGCGGCCGTCACGTGGCCGGTGGCGATCTCCAGCGCCGCGAACAGCGTCGAGGTCCCGTGCCGGACGTAGTCATGAGTCCGGGCCGCCGGCTTCCCCGGCTGCATCGGCAGCGACGGGGAGGTGCGTTCCAGCGCTTGGATCTGAGACTTCTCGTCCACGCACAGCACCACCGCGTTCTCCGGTGGGGCCAGGTAGAGCCCGACGACGTCGACGACCTTGGCCACCAGTTCGGGGTCGGTGGAGAACTTGAAGGTTCCCTCCCGCCACGGGGCCACCCCGTACTCGTGCCAGGCCTTCGCGACCGTGCTGTGGTCGATCCCCAACCGGGACGCCAGCAGCCGGGAGGACCAGTGCGTGACCCCGAGCTTCTTCGGCGGCGGCCGCAGGGTCGCGGCCACGATCGCCCGGTGGTCGATCCGCCTCGGACGTCCCGACCGGTCGTGGTCGGCCAGCCCGGCGATGCCGGCTTCGGCGTAACGGGCCCGCCAGGCGATGACCGTGGTGCGGGTGGCCCCGACCTTCTGCGCGATCTCGGTGTTGGAGACCCCCTCGGCGGCCAACAGCACGATCCGCGCCCGTTGCGCCAGCCCCGCCCGCACCGAGGTGGAGTGCACCAGCCGTGTCAGCTTCTCCCGATCGCCTTCCCGCAACAACAACGGGGCCGCAGGATGATTTGCCATAACCCATGATCCCACCCCATCAAGCGTTCAAGCAGTTCGCCGACGGGTCACTAGTTGTACGTGGCATATACGCCAGGGAGCAGCGCCACAACCTGCTCGCCGACGTTGTAGCTCTCCTTCACGAACTCGAAATCGCTGTCAATGGTGGAGGCATCAATCAGCAACGGATATCCCGGGAAGCGCTGTTTTAGCTGGATGGCAAGGTCCCCGTTGGGGTCGATGTCCTCTGTGACGCCGGTGACCGTAGGGGTGGGCGACTCCACGGATGCTGACACAGCAGGCGGTGCGCTGGTGGAGGATGATGCCGTGGACGCTGACATGTCAGCTGAGGATGACCCCTCACCATCTGAAGAAGCACCGCACCCGGCAAGCAGTAGCAGAGCCGCGGGCCACAAGAACAGGGAACGTGAGGACATATGAATACCCGCCTGGAAGATTGAGCTGAAGAGCCGCACGGAGACCCATGGGGAACACGGCGGTCTTGATCGTAGCCAAGATGGGCTTTGACTTCCCGTCGACGGCTGACCGACATCAACCTGCCCGGGCAAGCCATCCCTGGCATTGCCACCGTCACCCGATCCTTACGTCCCGCAGTTGCCGCAACACCTTCTGCGGCGACACCGACAGATCGAGGTGCCGCAGATGCAGTCGCTTGCCCGCGTGCCGCACCTCGTGGATGAGAGGCACCTGGGGCCCCTGCGCATAGATCAATGTGGCCTCCGGCAGTCCCGTCGCGGTGGCGTAGGCCAGCAGCTGGTACAGGTCAGCCTCATGGCCGAGTCCGGCGTCGCGCTTGTACTTCACGTCTCCCACGAAGCGCCACCGCCCGTCGATCCGCACGCCCAGGTCCGGGGCGAGGGGAACGAGCCCGCTCTCGGCCAGGGACAGCCCCTTGCCCTTCCAGTTCTCGGGGAACTCGGCGAGTGACAGTCCGGCGGCCTCGCGCAGGGCTGTGCGCACAAATTTCTCGAAGACGTCGTGCAGTTGCAGCGTGAAGCCAACCGTGCTCACGGAGCCGCCGGTGACGTCGGCCATGAAGCTCTCGAGGACCACCCTCGCCAGCCCGAGCACCTGACGGTAGTGCTCGTTCTGCCGGGTCCAGGTGATCATGTCCAGCGCCGCCAGCGGGTCCCGCAGTGGCTGGACGTGTTCGAGGACCCGCCACAGGCGGTCGATTCCGCTCGCGAGCGCCGGGTCCGTCAGCCGGCCACGCCGCAGGACCGCCAGGGCCTCGCGAAGAATGCGGTTCTCGGGGATGTCGTCGTCGTGTACCTGGAAGCGGGAGGCGATCGGGAGGGGCGCCGGCCGCCGCGCTTGGACGTTCCAGCGCACGCGCCCCTTGACCATCGGCAGGTCGGCCTCGACCGTCCGGTAGGACCGCAGTAGCCCGCGCTGCAGCGTCCGCCGGCAGGCCTCGACGAAAAGCGCCGCCATGCCGTCCTCGAGGTCGTCGACCCCGGCGATGGCCGACCACACCTCCTCCCACCGGAACGGGTCCGCCGCATATGCCGTCATGAAGAGCACCCGATCGATCGGGATCTTAGGTCGCACCACGATCGGGGCACCGCCGACGCTCACGCTGCCGACCACCCCGCCCGGCCGCACACTCACCTCATCGCTGGTGCCGGCGGCTCTAATCTCGGCCTGGAAGCAGTCCTCCAGCACCCGCCGCTGCGCGGAGGTCACCGTCAGCGGCCCGGAGGGCTCCCACTCAGTCAGCTGCAGCATCGCCCGCCGTCTGCGTGACGGCCGCCTTGAGCGTCTCGAACTCCAGGTCGATGAGGATGTCCGGGCGGCTGTAGAAGACCTCCCGCAGCGTCGGCATGACCGTGTTCTCCCACGCCCGCCGCGCCCAGGTCTCGTCCATCCCCTCGCCCATGAAGTGGCTGGGCCCCACATACTGGTCCCGGTCTTTGATGATGTCGTTCGCCCGGGCGAGGAGGTCGGCGAGCCAGCCAAGCTCCGCGTCCTTGGTCTGGAGGTGCTGCCGGAGCATCCCGTCCACCGGCACCTCGCCCGGGCGCAGGTCGCGGACGTAGAAACGGCGGCGCAGTGCGGAGTCCAGGGCCGTGATGGAGCGGTCGGCGGTGTTCATGGTGCCGATGAGGAACAGGTTCTCCGGCAGGCCGAAGACGTCGCCATAGGTGAGTGTGACCTCGTGCTCACGGTACTCCAGCAGGTAGTACAGCTCCCCGAACACCGCCGGGACGTTGCCGCGGTTGATCTCGTCGACGAGCAGCACGTAGGTGTTGTCCGGATGCTCACCCGCCTCCCGCGCCACCCGCAGCAGCGGACCGTCCACCACCGTGAACGACGTCGGGTTCTCCGGGTCCGGGCGCAGACCCTGCACGAAGTCCTCATAGCTGGTCCCCGGGTGGAACTGCGTGACGGTGACCCGCGCGGGATCCCCGGCAAGGAACTCCGCGAGCTTCCGGCCGATGTAGGTCTTCCCCGTGCCCGGTGGACCCTGGATGATGAGCTGGCGCTTGTGCTTCAACAGATCCACGGTCTCCTCGAGCCAGGCCATCCCTTGGTTGTCCATGGACAGGGACGTCGCCAGGTCCTCGAGGGAGGCGAGCGACGACGACACCTCCGCGGTCCGAGCCGCTGTCGGCGCAGTGATGGCCGAGGCCGCAGTAGGGGCGATCGCTTTCGACGTCAGCGGGACCGCCTTGCCGGCGCGCCAGCCCTCGAAGGCCCGCCATTCAGAGTCGTCCCAGCCGTCCGGACGGGACGTCCGCACGAGGAGGTCAGCGAGGACCGCGGCGTCGAGGCGAGTTCCCCACGGCTCCTCCACGTTCCCCAGGGCACGACGGACGATGTCCAGGCACTCGAGGAACATGTCATACTTCTCCCCCGCCGCAGCCGTCTGGTGGGGCGCGTAGGTGTCCGTGAGCCGCGTCGTGATCGAGGTGGCCGCACCCGGCCACAGTGGGAAGTCCTCGGCGCCCTGCGCCATGAGCAGGGTGGAGGCCACCGTGAGCGGGGTCGTCTCCATCGGCAGAGCTTCCGAAGGGATGCGCCCCAGGAACTGATCGACGGCCTCGGCCCCGCGGTACTCGGTGAAAGCGGTCACGGCGTGGCGGGCGTCGTCATCGTTGTCCCGGGCCCACGTGAGAAACGACTGGGCGCTTTCGTCATCGGCGAGCGCCGCCCGCAACGGCGCGATGACGTCTTCATGCTGCTTCGCCGCACTCACGGCCTCGCCCGCGTGCTGCGCGCGTTGGAGCCACTGTCCTCGCGGTCCCTCCATGGCGTCGAGGAAGCGCCGCGCCCAGGAGACGTAGGCGGTCAGCTTGGGGCTCTGCTTCTGCCACTGCTCCCGATACGGGGTGCGGTAGAAGTCGACGCAACCCCGCTCGCCGTACCAAGCGTTCGGCTCCAGGCGCCGCGCAACTTCGTCCACGGGCAGCTCTCCGCTCAGCCGACCCGCGAAGGCCTTGCTGACGGCCTGCCGGTCGTCCCGGCTCACGATCTTCGGGGCCCGGTCGGGGAAGAGCAAATGCTCCAGGGCATAACGCTGGGTCCAGACGGACTGCTCGTCGAGGCCCTCCAGGAGCTGCTGGAAGGTGTCCCAGTTCGTGAGAGTTGCCTCGCGCTCCGAGCGGGGCCGAGCCTTGACGGCCTCAACGAACCGGATGAGGTACGCGAGCATCTTCCAGCGGTAGGTGTTGTAGGCGGTGCCCGGGTTGGCCACGCCGCCTGCCAAAGCTGGGAAGAGGTCGGCCGGAAATGCGGAGGTGCCGGACGCCCTGAAGCCCAGCACCGACCGGACGTGCTGACGCTTGGTCTCCGGCTTCACGGCCCCCGTGGTGACGATGAGGTAGTAGACGAACATCAGCTCCGCCGCCAGTTGGACCGCCGCCGGGCTGACCCCTTCCAGCTGTTGTTCCAGCTTTTCGTAGAAGGTTCCCGCTCCGACATCCGGTTGCAGGACGAAAGCCTCCACAAGTTCTTGCGCCGCCGCGGCCCCGTCCAACGGCTCGCCGCTGAACAGACTGTGGTCATCGATGAGAGCCTCGTCCCGCCACCGATCCGCCGCCCGGTACATCGGCTGCGCAGAAGGGAGAACTACCCTAGATCGGCCGGTCGTCACGTCATCGCTGTCACCCATGGGAACCATTCTGCAGAGCCAAGATTCGACGCTGGCAGCGGCCCGCCGAGAGACTAGACGGTATGTAGTGACCGCCCGGGTGCGCTGGGGGGTTGCGGGCCGGGGCCTCACTCACTGATCTTC